>JAEUPD010000162.1 GCA_016788525.1 Rubrivivax sp. | reverse complement strand
CCTTGTTCGGCGCCCAGATCTCCACCGTCCAGAACAACGCGCCCAGGTGCTCGTACACCCAGTCCTGTGTGCCGGTGATGATCTCCTTGGGGTGGTACTTGAACTCGTGATAGATGCTGATGGCCGGGTAGCCGGTGAGCCTGGCGCCGAGGTCCGACAGACGCTTGTACATCCACAGGTCCTCGGGCGTCATGTCGTCGTCGCTCTGCGTGCCCATCGGCCGCAGGATCACGCCGCTGTGCGTGTGGAAGCTCACCGCCGCGCCGATGTTGGGGTGCTTGAAGATGAAGTCGACCATCGCGCGCACCTCGGGCTCGCTGGTCGGGTACGGGCCGGCGCCGGCCTGCTCGAACTCCTGGCGCCAGTAGGCCGGGAAGTTGCGGTTGAGGTCCAGGCCTTCGCGGTCCTTGTTGGCCTTGACCTTGATGCCGTCGAAGTTCTTCAGCGTGCCCTCGGGCATCAGCCGGAAGTACTCGCCGCCGAACTCGCCGGGCTCGCGCGGCACCATCAGCCGCGGGTCCTGCGTGCACTTCTTGTACGGCCCGTGCGGGTCGGCAATGCGCATCATCAACACGCGGCCGTCGCCGTCGACGTCTTCGACCGTCAGGCCCTCGACCGCCTCCTCGTCGTGGGGATACGGCCGCGTGCTGCTGCGGATGTGCCGCGGCCGGTCGGCCAGGGCCAGCTCGGCGCCGTCGGGGTTCAGGCGCGGGGCCAGGTAGACGGTGCGCGTGTCCAGCAGCTGCCGGACCTGCGCATCGCCGCCGTCGTAGCGGCTGACCAGCTGGTGCAGCCAGTACAGGCAGGCGGTGCTGGCCGTCAGCTCGGCGGCGTGGATGTTGCCGTCGACCCAGAACGCCGGCTTGTCCTCGTGCGCGCCGGTGTCGCGCCGGGTGACGATGACCAGCCAGATGTCGCGCCCCTCCCAGCTCTTGCCCAGCGAGTGCAACTGCACCAGGTGCGGCGCGGCCTGCGCGTAGTCCTGCAGCAGCCGGGACAGCTCGGCATGGCGGTGGAAGCGATCGAAGCGCGGCGTGGGCAGCGGGGGGTTCTTCTCGGCGGGCATGGCGGGCGCAGACGGTAAGAGGTGGCAGCCGCTCCCCGGGGGAACCCCGGCGCTGGCTGCCGACCCGGCATGCTAGTGCGCGCCCCCGGGCCGCACAGCCGGGCCTTCACTCACTGCCCCTTGAACATCGGCTGGAAGTGTCGCGACACCGGCAGCCGCTCGTCGCGGCCGCGCAGCGTGAGGTGCATGTGGCCCTCGTCCACGCGCACCGCACTGGCGATGTGGCGGTGGTTGACGATCACCGAGCGGTGCACCTGCCAGAACTCGCGCTCGTCCAGCTGGGCCAGCAGCTCCTTGAGCGGCGTGCGGATGAGCGCGTCGCCGGAGGCCGTGACCACCCGGGTGTAGCGCGCGTCGCTCTCGAAGTAGATGACTTCGTCGACGCGGATCATGCGCACCTCGCGGCCGACGGCGGCCTGCAGCACGGTCAGGGGCGGCGTGGCGCGTTTGAAGCCGGCCGCCAGCCGCTCGATGAGGGCTTGCAGCGCAGCGGCATCGCCGTCGCCGGCCACCGCCCGTGCCTCCTCAGCCCGGTCTGCGCCCGCCGGGGCGGCACGGGGCGACAGGCGCTGCCGCAGCCGCGCCAGCGCCTGGCCGAGCCGTTCGCGCTCCACCGGCTTGAGCACGTAGTCCACCGCACCCGCGTCGAAGGCGGCCAGCGCGTGGTCGCCGAACGCACTGACGAAGACCACTGGCGTGCGCCCGCCGATGCGGCGCGCCACCTCGATGCCGCTCAGGCCCGGCATGCGGATGTCCAGCAGACACAGGTCGGGCTCGACCTCCAGATAGCGGTCCCAGGCATCGACGCCATTGGCCGCCGTCTCGATGCGAAGGCCGGGCCAGGCCTCGCGAAGAGCGGCGACCAGCTGCTCGCGCGGCGCTTCCTCGTCGTCGGCGACGAGGGCGATGATCGGCGTCTCATTCATGAGCGGGCACCCCGGCCGCACCGCCGGCGGCGGCCGAATCAGTGGCCGCGGCCCGCGTCGCGGCGCCCCGGTGCGCGGGGTCGGGTGGCCAGGGCAGCCGCAGCTCGGCCCGGCAGCCGCCGGCCCCGCGCGGGCCCAGGCTCAGCGCGGCTGTTGCGCCTCGGGTGAGCGCGAGCCGCTCGCGGCAGTTGCGAAGGCCCAGGCCGTCAGCCGCATCGGGGGCCAACCCGGCGCCGTCGTCCTCGACCACGACGACGGCCGCGTCGCCGAGCCGCACGGCGCTGACCGACACCTGCCCGCCGTGCAGGGTCGGCTCGATGCCGTGGACCACGGCGTTCTCGACCAGCGTCAGCACGATGCCCGGCGGCAGTTCCAGCGTGGCCAGCTCGGGCGCAACGTGCAGTCGCCATGCGAGCCGGTCACCCAGCCGGGCCTGCATCACCTGCAGATACCGGCGCACCACCTCGGTTTCGTCGGCCAGCGTCAGCGTCGGCCGCGAGAACATCGGCAGCGTCGCGCGCAGGTAGCCGGTCAGCGCCTCCAGCAGGGGCGTTGCGCGGTCGTCGCGCGTGGCCACCCAGTGCTGCAGCGAGGCCAGGGTGTTGAACAGGAAATGCGGCTCGAGCTGCGCGGCAGTCAGTCGCCGCGCCATCTCCAGCGCCCGATCGCGCTCGTCCATTTCGGCCAGCCGCATCTGCACGTACTGGTGCCGATAGACGATCACGAACCACAGCCCGAACGAGCCGGAGATCATCAGCACGGCGAGCGCCGCGGTGGCTTCGCGCGCCAGCTGCTGGCCCTTGAGCAGCCAGCCGAAGACGAGGCCGCAGGCCAGGGGCATCAGCCAGTAGCCCAAGCGCGGCACGCGTGCCGAGGGGTTGGCCCAGGCGCGCAGGCCCAGCCAGGACAGCAAGGCGACCAAGACCACGGTCACCGCCGGCACCACCCACGGCCCGTCGCGGCCGAAGACCCACAGGATCGCCGCCGTGGGCAGCGCGAGATTGAGCGCGACGCTCAGGCGCACGGTCGGGCTCATCGGCTCGGGCACGGCCCGCGCCAGCTCGGCGGGCGTGAAGCGCCGGCGGGGCAGCGACAGGAACACCGTGCGCCAGTCGATGGCTGCCAGGGCCGGGTGTCTGAACAGCGACATGCGGGCAGTCTAGGCGCCGCCGCAACCGCGGCGCCCCGGGCCTGCTCGAACAGGCGAACCGGCCGCCCGGCGGCGGCCCCGGCGGATGAACGGCGGGCGCCGGCGCACCGGTGGCAACGCGCGGGCGAATCAAGCACCCATCGCACTGGCGTCGCAGCGCACCCCTCGCCCGGGCCGACGCCCGCCCAACGCCCGCCCAACGCCCGCCCAGGGCCCGCAGGCGGTCAGCGGCTCGGTGGCGACGATGACCATGCGCTGGCCGGTGCAGCCGCTCCGGCAGCACCACGGCGGCGCGCGCTGCTACTCTGTCAGCAGCTTGCGCATGCCGCGAAAGCTCAGCAGGAACCCCGGGTTCTGGCGCTCCTCGATGACCGCGCTCATGCGCGCCATGATGCGCGGGCTCTTGTTGGCGCGCCAGATCACGAGGTCGGCCAGCCACGGAAATTCGTTGACGCGGCTGGCCCGTTCATACAGGTCGAACCTGGGCTTCAGCGCGGTGAGGCCGGCCTCATAGCGCTGCCGGATCAGACCGTCGCCCGAAGCATTGGTGCGCGGCGCGGCCAGCAGTGTGTCGGCGGCCAGCAGGCCGGTCTCCAGCGCCTTGCCGATGCCTTCGCCGCTGAAGGCGTAGGTGCTGCCGGCGGCTTCGCCGGTGACGAGCAGGCCGTCGCGCGACCAGCGCGCGCCCAACAGCGAGCAGCGCAACGGCGCGCCCTTCAGCTCGCCGAGGCGCTCGCCCTCGGCCATCAGTTGCCGCGCCGGCCCGTAGACCTCGCAGAAGATCTCGAAGAAGCGGCGCAGGTTGACGTGGTCGAGCTTGTGCCCCTTGCCGCTGCCCAGCTTCGAGTGGCTGCCCGGGTGACCGGCGCCGATGTTGAACACGCCGCCGGGGCCGGGGAAGATCCAGCCATAACCGCCGCGCATGCGCGGGTGCCAGACGAACTGCAACTGCCTCGCCGTGGCCGCCAGCCCGGGGTGCCGCACGTAGGTGCGCAGCGCCACGCCGCTGGGCGTGTGGCGCTCGCACATGCCGGCTGCGGCCAGCGCCTGCGGCACGGCGCCGGTGGCCAGCACCACCCAACGGGCCTGCACCTCATGCATCAGCGGCGGATCGTCGGCGGCGGCTTGCGTGGCGGCGCTGCGCAGGCGCGCGCCGACCACGCGCCCGGCTTCGTCCAGCAGCGGCGACTCGAAGCGCCAGGGCGTGGCGAGCCGGGCGCCGGCGCGCTCGGCCGCGCGCACCAGCACTTCGTCGAGCACCTTGCGCGGCAGCACCGACAGCGTGCCTGGCACATCGCAGTGCCCGCCGCGCGGCCCGACGCAACGCACATGTTGAGCCGGCTGCCACAGCGCGGCCAGCTCGTCGTAGACACCGAGCAGGCGCAGCGCCTGGTGAGCATCCGGGATCAGCCCGTCGCCGCAAGTCTTGTCGCGCGGGAAGTCGTGCTGGTCGACCAGCAGCACTTCCACGCCCGAGGCAGCCAGCCGCTGCGCGCACGCGCTGCCGGCTGGACCGGCGCCGACGACCAGCACGTCGCAGCGCGCCGGCGGCAGGGCGGTCTGCGCGCCGGCGGTGCCCCCCGGGGCGGTGGTGCCGGCGGCAGGTTCAGGCATGGGGCGGCGATTATCGCGACGACCCGGCCCGCCGACCGCCTGCGCCGCCGCGCTGCCACCGGTCACCGGGCGGCATGGGGTGGCATGGGCGGCATGGGGATCCATCGAGCGACCCGGACCGGTTGATCACCCTCAACCCCCGCCCGTGAAGGGCCGCGCAAGATGGTCGCGACGCGACGGAGAGGCCTCGATGAGCACCCACCTGACTGCCGGCCAACGTGCCTGGCTGCGCACGGAACTCGAGCAACGGCATCAGCAGCTCAAGCGGCGGCTGGACGATCACCGCGGCGGGCGCAGTCGCATCGAGTACGCGCGCGAGACGCGCACGCAGGACGATGACGACGCCCCCCAGCGCGAAGGTGAGCGCGAGGTGGATCTGGCGCTGTCGGACTTCGAGACACAGGAGTTCACCGAGGTCGGCGAGGCACTCGCGCGGATGGACCGGCAGGACTATGGCCTGTGCGTGGACTGCGGCAGCGACATCGCTTTCGACCGCCTGCGCGCCGAACCATGGGCCAGCCGCTGCGTCGGCTGCGCCACCGCGCGCGAGAAAGAAGCGGCCCGGCGGCGCTGACATCGCGGCCCCGGCCGCGGCGGGCGCAGCTGGCGCGCGCGTCCACGCGGGGGGTGCGCCGGGCGATCGGCCTGGGCGGCAGCCGGCGGCAATCTGGCAGCGCGGGCGGGGCGCAGAGAATGGGGCGATCGCGACCTGACGTGCCCAACCGCCCACCCCCCCCCGGCGGCCCAGCGGAGCCCGCCCCGAGACATGGATGACGTGAACGACCTCTTCTCGCGCGAGTACGACGAAGCGCGCGCCAGGTTCCTCGCCGCGGCAGGGCACCTTGGCGCGAAGGTGCGGCACTGGCCCCATCCGCTGACCGGCCCGCGAGGCCAGTCGCTGGCCACCGACAGCGCCTGGGTCGGCGCCGACGACGCCACGCGCGTGCTGGTGGTGCTGTCGGCGACGCACGGCGTGGAGGGGTTCGCCGGCAGCGGCCCGCAGATCGACCTGCTGCGCGGCCCGCTGCCGGCTTCGATGCCGCGCGACACGGCGCTGCTGCTGGTGCATGCGGTCAACCCGCACGGCTTCGCGTGGGGGCGCCGCGTCACCGAGGAGAACGTGGACCTGAACCGCAACTGGGTCGACTTCTCACAGCGGCTGCCAGCCAACCCGGGCTACGAGCTGCTGCGCGAGCACTACAACCCGACGAGCCTGGAGTCGGCGGCGCTGGCGCGGCACGAAGCGGCCATCGAGGCCTACCGGGTGCAGCATGGCGTGCATGCCGAGCGCGTGGCGCGCAGCACCGGCCAGTACACCGACCCCCGCGGCATCTTCCACGGTGGCACCGCACCTGCCTGGGCGCGGCGCACGAGCGAAGCGATCCTTGCCCAACACCTCGGCCGCGCAAAGACGGTGGCGGTCGTCGACATGCACACCGGCCTTGGCCCCTACGGCTACGGCGAGCCGATCTGCAACCACGAACCCGGCGGCGAACGCGCCGAGCGTGCACGGCGCTGGTGGGGCCCGAGCATGACCGAGCCGCTGCGGGGCACATCGTCGTCGCAGGAGAAAACCGGGCTCAGCGAGTTCGGCTATGAACGCGCGCTGGCGCATGCCGACATCGCTTTCGTGGCGCTGGAGTTCGGCACCTTCGGCCCGCCGCACGGCGAGACCGCGCTGCGCGACGACGCCTGGCTGTGGCAGCACGGCGACCCGCACGCGCGGGCCGACCCGGTCACCGAGCGCATCCGCCGCGCGCTGCAGGACTATTTCTACCCCCCGCGCGACGACTGGAAGGAAGCGGTGCTGTGGCGATCACGGCAGGTTTTCCGCCAGGCGCTCGAAGGGTTGGCCGGCGGCGCCGCGCACTGAAACCGCACGCCGGGATAATCCGGCGCAACGACCGACCCGGAGCCCGAGGGCCATGCCGATCCACGAATACGTCTGCCAGGACTGCGGCGAGCAGTTCGAGAAGCTCGTGCGCGCCAGCGACACGCCCGAGTGCCCGCGCTGCCACTCGGTGGCGCTGGAGAAGAAGCTGTCGGTGTTTGCCACTGGCGGCGGCGAAGGCGGCAAGATCGCCGAGATGGCCGCGATGGGACCCTGCGGGACCTGCGGCAACCCGAACGGGCCGGGGTCGTGCGGCTTCGGGCCGCACTGACTGCCGGCCCCCCCGCAAACCCTTCAGGCACCGCCCCCTAGGCGGCCCATGCCCCAGACCGGCGAGGCCGGACCTGCGGGCCGGGCCTGGGCAGTGCCCTATGCGCCCTTGACCTTCAACCGCCAGGCGTGCAGCAGCGGCTCGGTGTAGCCGCTGGGCTGCGCCAGGCCCTTGAAGACGAGGTCGCACGCGGCCCGGTAGGCCGCTGATTCGGCGAACCGCCCGGCCATGTTCCGGTAGGCCGGGTCGCCGGCGTTCTGCCGATCCACCACCGCGGCCATGCGCTCCAGCGTGGCACGCACCTGGGCTTCGCTCACCACGCCGTGATGCAGCCAGTTGGCCATGTGCTGGCTGCTGATGCGCAGCGTGGCGCGGTCTTCCATCAGCCCGACGTTGTGGATGTCGGGCACCTTGCTGCAGCCGATGCCCTGGTCCACCCAGCGCACCACGTAGCCGAGGATGCC
>JAEUPD010000153.1 GCA_016788525.1 Rubrivivax sp. | reverse complement strand
TGATCACCCGCTCGAACAGCGGCGACAGCGCCTCGGTGTTGAAGACCACGATGTCGTGGGCCTTGACGTCTTCCAGCCCATCGACGATGGCGCGTTGCAGCTTGCGGATGTCCAGGGTGCGGCTCCTCGGTGACCTCGGGGTGGGATGGCTTGACGCTCGCAGCCGGCGGCGAAGGCGCTCAGCCGCGATACAGCCCGTGGCGGGCAATATAGCCGGCCACTTCGGCAGGCACCAGCGCGGCCACGTCGCGGCCGGCGGCGATGCGTGCACGGATGTCGGTGGCCGAGATGTCGAGCATCGGCAGCGGCAGGGTACTCCGCGGCGCGGCAGCCAGCACGGCGGCCACCTCGGGCGCCGGCGCCGCGGCCGCGCCGGGGCGATTGGCCACCGCCAGCGTCACGCGCGCCAGCAGTTCGCGCCAGCGGTGCCAGGTGGGCAGGCGGGCGACCTGGTCCTGGCCGATGAGCAGCACCCACGCACGCCCGGGCTCGCGCGCGGCCAGCGCCTCGACCGTGTCGATCATGTAGCTCGGGCCGCTGCGCTCGACCTCGAGGCGCTCTAGCCGGAAGCGCGCCTCGCCGGCGATCGCCCGCTCGACCATCGCCACGCGGTGCGCGGCCGGCGTGACCGCGCGGGCGCCACCGCCCACCTTCTGCCACGGCAGGCCCGCCGGCACCCAGCGCACGTCGTCCAGCGCCAGCGCGGCCAGCGCCGCATGCGCCAGCGCGAGGTGGGCGTTGTGCGGCGGGTCGAAGGTGCCGCCGAAGATGGCGCTGCGCGGTGCCCCTGGCCCACGCGGGGCATGCGCGCCGGGCGGCGCGGCGCCAGGCCTGCCCTCGGGCGTCGTCATTCACGCAACCAGTCGCGCGGGCGCAGGAAGTCGCTGGTCAGCCGCGCTTCGGGGGTGCCGGGCTCGGGCTTCCAGTCGTAGCGCCATTTCGCCACCGGCGGCATGCTCATCAGGATGCTTTCGGTGCGCCCGCCGCCGTGCAGGCCGAAGTGCGTGCCGCGGTCCCACACGAGGTTGAACTCGACGTAGCGGCCGCGCCGGTAGGCCTGGAAGTCGCGCTCGCGCTCGCCGTACGGCGTGCCGCGCCGGCGCATCACGATGGGCTGGTAGGCACGCAGGAAGGCGTCGCCCGTGGCGCGCATCAGCGCGAAGCCGCGCTCGAAGCCGCCCTCGGCGAAGTCGTCGAAGAAGATGCCGCCCACGCCGCGCGGCTCGCCGCGGTGCCTGAGGAAGAAGTACTCGTCGCACCAGGGCTTGAAGCGCGCGTGCAGCTCGCCCGGGAACTCGGCCAGCGCGTCGGCGCAGGTGCGGTGGAAGTGGCGCGCGTCGTCCTCGAAGCCGTAATAGGGCGTGAGGTCCATGCCGCCGCCGAACCAGCTCACCGGCTCGGCGCCCGGCAGGCGCGCGCTGAGCATGCGCACGTTCATGTGCACCGTGGGCACGTAGGGGTTGAGCGGGTGCATGACCAGCGACACGCCCAGCGCCTCGAACGGTGCGCCGGCCAGTTCGGGCCGGTGCTGCGTGGCCGATGGCGGCAGCGCATGGCCGCGCACGTGGCTGAAGTTGCAGCCGCCGCGCTCGAGCACGGCGCCCTGCTCGACGAGCTGGCTGCAGCCGTCGCCTTCCAGCGTGCCGCCGGCCGGGCGCTGCCAGGCGTCGCGCAGGAAGCGCGGGCCGCCGGCGTCGGCCTCCAGCGCCTCGAAGGTCTCGACGATGCTGTCCTGCAGGGAGAGCAGGTAGGTGCGTACCGCTGCCACTTCGCTCATGCCCTGTCCTCCTTGCAGCGCGCTCGGGCCGGGCTGGCCCTCACAGCGGGCGCACCGGCGCGGCCAGGCCCGGGCGCAGCCCTCGCACCTCCCGCAGCCGCTCGGCGAACACCGCGAAGTCCGCGGCGATGTCACCCGACAGGCGCCAGAAGCTGTCCACGCCGATCGCCCGGCGGCCGAAGTCCATGAACACCAGCGCCACCGGCACCTCGGCTTCGCGCGCCACGCGATAGAAGCCCATGCGCCAGCCGGCGCCGCGCGCGCGCGTGCCCTCGGGGGCCAGCGCCAGCCACATGAAGCGGCCCTCGGCGCGCGCCGCGCGCATCAACTCGATCATCTGCCCCACGGCACCCTGCGGCGTGTGCCGCACCACCGGCTGGCCACCGAGCCAGCGCAACCAGCGGCCGAACACCGGCACGCGGAACAGCGTGTCCTTGCCCCAGAAGGTGACCGGGATGCCGATGCCCCACTTGGCCAGCATCGCCAGCGGGAAGTCCCAGTTCGAGGTGTGCGGGTAGGCCACGATCACGCCCTGCGGCGCCGCCAGCCCGTCGAACTGCAGCCGCCAACCAAGCAGCCGCAGCACCGCACGCGCCACACGACTGCCGCGCAGCTGGACCGGGCGCTCGAGCAGCATCAGCGGCTTCGAGGCGGCTGCGCCGCCAGGCGCCGCGCTGCGGGCGACCGGCACCGCGGGACCGGCATCGCCCGCGTCTGCCGCCGCGCCAGCGCCGCGTTCAGTGCTTGATGGCACGGTGGCCGATGTCGGGCCGCCACTGCGCGCCCTCGAAGTGGATGCCACGCACCGCGGCCAGCGCGCGCATCTGCGCCATGCGCACCGACTCGCCCAGTGCGGTGACGCACAGCACGCGGCCGCCGCTGGTGACGAGCCGGCCGTCTTCCTGGCGCGTGCCGGCGTGGAACACCTTGAGGTCGGCCTCGTCGGGGGGCAGCCCGGTGATCGCGTCGCCGGTGCGCGGCCGGGCCGGGTAGCCGGCACTGGCCATCACCACGCCCAGCGCACAGCGCCGGTCCCACTGCAGCTCGACACGATCGAGCGTGCCCTCGGCGGCGTGCAGCAGCACCTCGAACAGGTCGCTCTTCAAGCGCATGAGGATCGGCTGCGCCTCGGGGTCGCCCAGGCGGCAGTTGAACTCCACCGTGCGCGCTCGGCCCTCGTTGTCGATCATCAGGCCGGCGTAGAGAAAGCCGGTGAACGGCATGCCCTCGGCGGCCATGCCGGCCAGCGTGGGCTGGATGATCTCGTGCATCACGCGCGCGTGCACGTTGGGCGTGACCACCGGCGCCGGGCTGTAGGCGCCCATGCCGCCGGTGTTGGGGCCGGTGTCGCCGGCGCCGATGCGCTTGTGGTCCTGGCTGGTGGCCAGCGGCACCACGCTCGTGCCATCGGCAATGACGATGAAGCTGGCCTCCTCGCCGGCCATGAACTCCTCGATCACCACGCGGGCGCCGCCGGCGTTGTGCGCCACGCCGAGGGTGTTGGCACCGAGCATGTCGTCGATGGCGGCGTGCGCCTCGGCCGCCGTGGCTGCCACCACCACGCCCTTGCCGGCGGCCAGGCCGTCGGCCTTGATGACGATCGGCGCGCCATGGGCCCGCACATGCGCGTGTGCCTCGGCCGCGTCGGTGAAGGTGGCGTGGCGCGCGGTGGGGATGCCGTGGCGCTGCATGAACGCCTTGGCGAAGGCCTTGGAGCTTTCCAGCTGGGCCGCCGCCCTGGTGGGCCCAAAGACCGGCAACCCGCGCGCGCGGAACAAGTCCACCAGGCCCGCGGCCAGCGGCGCCTCGGGGCCGACGACGGTGAGCGCGATCTTCTCGGCGGCAGCGAAGTCCGCCAGCTCTTCCACGCGGCTGAGCGGCAGGTTCTTCAACCCCGCCGCATCGAGCGCCGTGCCGCCGTTGCCCGGCGCCACGAACACCGTCTGCACGCGCGCACTTTGCGCCAGGCGCCAGGCCAGCGCGTGCTCGCGCCCACCGCCGCCGATGACCAGAACCCTCACGGCCTGATGCTCACGCGATGGCGCATGACCGGGTGGCTGGCGCTCACAGTTCCGCGTTGTGATAGACGTCCTGGACGTCGTCGAGGTCTTCGATCACGTCCAGCAGCTTCTGCATGCGCTCCGCATCGTCGCCGGCCAGCGCCACCGTGTTCTCGGGGCGCATCGTCACCTCGGCGACCTCGGGCTTCATCCCAGCCGCTTCGAGCGCGGCCCTCACGGCCTCGAACTGCGCGGGTGCGCTCAACACCTCGATCGAGCCGTCGTCGCCGGCGATGACATCGTCGGCGCCGGCCTCCAGCGCCACGTCCATCACCTTGTCCTCGCTGGCACCCGGCGCGAAGACGAACTGCGCGCAATGCTTGAACTGGAAGGCCACCGAACCTTCGGTGCCGAGGTTGCCGCCGAACTTGCTGAAGGCGTGCCGCACCTCGGCCACGGTGCGCACGCGGTTGTCGGTCATGCAGTCGACGATGATCGCCGCGCCGCCGATGCCGTAACCCTCGTAGCGGATTTCCTCGTAGCTGACGCCTTCGAGATTGCCGGTGGCCTTGTCGATGTTGCGCTTGACGGTGTCGGCCGGCAGGTTCACCGCCTTGGCCTTGTCCACGGCCAGGCGCAGGCGCGGGTTGGTCGCCGGATCACCACCGCCCTGGCGCGCGGCCACCATGATCTCGCGGATGACGCGCGTCCAGGCCTTGCCGCGCTTCTCGTCCTGGCGGCCCTTGCGATGCTGGATGTTGGCCCACTTGGAATGACCGGCCATGAATCGGGGTTCCCTCGATGCAATTCAGCCGGGAATTCTATTCGGCCCCCCTTCGACACCCGGCGCTCCTCAACCTCTGTATGGGGCTGTCACCAAATCGCGCGAGGTTCCGTCTTGGCACGCCCGCGGCCGGACGCTAAGGTTGCGACAGTCACCGTACGCGGGGAGATCGAATCGATGCCGTTCGACGCTTGGCTGAACCAGGCTTGGCAGGACCACGCAGGGCAAGCGGCCGCCGTGGCGGCGCGCATCGGCACCGAGGGGCTTTCGCTGGCACGCAGCGACGCACAGGCCGCGGCGCTGGCGCGCCTGGCGCACCACGTGATGGGCGACCACCTGGGCCGCTGGACCCAGGGGCGACAGCTGCTGTTTCACATTGGCACCAGCGAGCCTGCAGGCCCCGCCACCGGCACGGCGATGCGCATCTTCGACGCGAGCCTGGCGCTGGCCGGCGGCATCGAGGACCTGCGCGGCCCGATGACCGCCTCGGACCGCGTGCGGGTGGGCGCGCACGCTGCCGGCGCGCTGGCCGAACGCGACCCGCCGCGCTCGGCCTCGCTGCTGCGCGAGGCGGCGCTGGAGGTCGACACGCAGGAACTGCCGCACCAGGACCCGGCCTGCCGCGCCATCGCCATCAACGGCAACGACATCGCCGCCACGCTCGGCGAAAAGCCGGTGCGCACGGACCCCGAGCGCGACCTGATGCTGCTGGCTGCGCGCCTGGCTCGCGATTTCTGGGCACGTGCCGGCACCTGGCTCGAGGTGGAGCGCGCCGAGTACCGCCTGGCGATCAGCTGGCTGAAGGCCCCCGACCTGAGCGCCGCACGGCGGCACGCGCGCAAGTGCCTGGACATCGTGCGCGAGCACGACGCGCCGGCGCTGGAGTGGTTCTTCGGGTTCGAGGCGCTGGCGCTGGTCGAGCGGGGCCTGAACAACGCGCCCGCGGCACTGCGCGCGACCCTGGACATGAAGTCGGCGTTCGACCGCCTTGAGGAGGCCGACCAGGCGTGGTGCCGGTCGAGCCTGGAACGGCTGAACCGGCTGGCGCCCGCCATCGGCGAGCGCTGAACGCTGGACGCTCAGCGCCGGGCATCGAGCGGGGGCGCCAAGCCGCTGGCGCGGGCCCTCACTGCCGCGGCGGGCGGGCGGGCCAGCCGGCCACAGAGCGCGGCCCGCCGGAGGGCGGGGCCCGCGTTGGCCTGCCTTGGCCTCAGTTGGCCACAGCGCGCGCAGCGTTCAGGTAGCCGCGGCCATAGAACGGGTCGCTGCCCGGCTTGCCCAGGTCGTCGGCCGAGTTCATCAGCTTGTTCTTCAGGGCGCCGACCGAGATGTTCGGGTTCTTCTGCTTGATGAGCGCGGCCACGGCGGCAGCGGCAGGCGCGGCCATCGAGGTGCCGGCGGCCCAGGTGTATCCACCGGCGGCGACCGTGCCGCGAGACGTGGACAGCACCATGTCGAAGGCCCAGCAGGGGATCGTGACGGTGCCACTGGGGACACGCGACAGCGTGCAGGGCGCTTCGCCCGGCAATGCGAAGTCCCCCCCTGGCGCGGCCAGCGAGACGATCGACCGACCGTAGTTCGAGTAGCTCGAGAAGCGCGCGAAGTCGGTGGCCCCGAGCGCGAAGCCCAGCGGCCCGGTGGCCGAGACGGCCAGACCGTTGCCGCTTTGCGCCGGGGTGTCGATCAGGCTTCCGGTGTGGTCGAAATCGGTGGCGTCGTTGCCGGCCGAGGAGATGACCAGCACGCCTTTGGAGCCGGCGAAGTTCACCGCGCGGTTCATCGCCGACACAAGCTCGGCGGCACCCTGGGCGTCATTGGCCTGGCCGCCGCCGCGGGTGAACGCCGCCCCCAGACTCATGTTGATGATGTGCGCCCTGCCCTCTGTAGCGGCGTACAGGATGGCCGCGATGACCGAGCCGAAGCTGCCCGAGCCGCCATGCAGGGCCTTCACCGGCACCACCGTGGACTCGGGCGCGATGCCGGCCACGCCGATGCCGTTGTTGGCACGCGCCGCGACGATGCCGCTGACGTGCGTGCCGTGCCAGAAGGTGCCCGTGTCGCAGTCCCACCTCACTTGGCAGCTGCCGGGCGCGCCCGGCACGAACGAACGCGCCGCGCCAGTGTCGAGCGCACCGGCGAGGTCGGCATGGGCGCCGTAGACCCCGCCGTCGATGACGGCCACGCGCACGCCCTTGCCGGTGTAGCCCGCGGCCCAGGCGGCCGGCGCGCCGATCGACTGCGGCGCCCACTGGATGTGCTGGAAGAAGCTGTCATTTGGGGTGGCCGGCACCGCCTGCAGCTCGGGGGCCATGTCCAACGTGCGCACCGGCGCCTGCTGCACGGCAATGTCCACCGCACCGCGCTGCACGGCGCCGCCGGCCAGCACGTCGGCCAGGAAGGTGGCCCGGTCCGACGACACCAGCGCCAGGCCCGTGGCGTGGCTGTAGCGCACGGTGCCGCCCGCGGATGCCACGGCGGCGTTCTGCGCCGCGCCCCACGAGTTGGCGGACAGGACGAAGTCCTTCGCCGCGACCGAACCCATGCCCACGAGGGCAGCAGCGGCCAAGGCCCCCTGCATGAATCGACGAATCGCCATGAGGCTTCTCTCCGGATGGGGTTGAGTGAGGGTTCGTGAAGACACGGCTGGATTGCCGCAATGTCACCGAACCGTTACGAGAGGTTGCACGCTAAGTGCCCCGGTCGACCGGGACCCTCGGGGTTACCCCATACCCTACCCCTCAGGCGAGGGATCGACAGGCCGCTGCCGAGGTCGGGCAGCTCACTTCGAAGCCTGCTCTAGACTGCGCGGCCACTTGCCTCACCCACCGCGGAGCACTCCCATGCCCGAGCCCATCCTCGTCGCCCAGCACGGTGAGGTCACCTGCCACCTGCTGCCGGCGCTGGCCAACCGCCACGGCCTGGTCACCGGTGCCACCGGCACCGGAAAGACGATCACGCTGCAAAAGCTCGCCGAGAGCTTCAGCGCCATCGGCGTGCCGGTGTTCCTGGCCGATGTGAAGGGCGACCTCACCGGCATCACGCACAAGGGCACGGTGGCGGCCAAGCTGGCTGGCATCCTGAAGGACCGCGGCCTGCCCACGCCCGCGAGCACCGCCTGCCCGGCCACCCTGTGGGACGTGTTCGGCGAGCAGGGCCATCCGGTGCGCGCCACCATCAGCGACATGGGGCCGCTCTTGCTGGCCCGCATGCTGGCGCTGAACGAGACACAGCAAGGCGTGCTCAACCTCGTGTTCAAGATCGCCGACGACAACGGCCTGGCGCTCTTGGACATGAAGGACCTGCGCGCGATGCTGCAGTTCACCGGCGACAACGCCAAGGACTTCACCACCGAGTACGGCAACATCAGCGCGGCCAGCGTCGGCGCCATCCAGCGCGGCCTGCTGCAGATCGAAGAGCAAGGCGGCGACAGGTTCTTCGGCGAGCCGATGCTCGACATCGGCGACTTCATGCAGACGGTCGATGGCAAGGGCGTCATCAACATCCTCGCCGCCGACAAGCTGATGAACGCGCCTCGTCTGTACGCGACGTTCCTGCTGTGGATGCTTTCCGAGCTGTTCGAGACGCTGCCCGAGGTGGGCGACCTCGACAAGCCCAAGCTCGTGTTCTTCTTCGACGAGGCGCACCTGCTGTTCAACGACGCACCCAAGGCGCTGGTCGAACGCATCGAGCTCGTCGTGCGCCTGGTGCGCAGCAAGGGCGTGGGCGTGTACTTCGTGACGCAGAACCCGCTGGACGTGCCCGACACCGTGCTGGCGCAGCTGGGCAACCGCGTGCAGCATGCGCTGCGCGCCTTCACGCCGCGCGACCAGAAGGCGGTGAAGAGCGCCGCCGAGACCATGCGCGCCAATCCGAAGATCGGTGACATGGCCACCGCCATCACCGAGCTGGCCGTCGGCGAGGCGCTCATCAGCTTCCTCGACGAGAAGGGCCGCCCGAGCGTCACCGAGCGCGTGTACGTGCACCCGCCCGGCAGCCAGATCGGCCCCATCACGCCCGAGCAGCGCAAGGCGTTGATCGCCGGTTCGCTGGTCGCCGGCGCCTACGAGAAGGTGGTCGACCGTGAGTCGGCCTACGAGAAGCTCAAGGGGCGTGCGGCAGCCAGTGCCGATGCGCCCGCCGGGCCGGCCGGCAATGGCGGCGGCGCACGTTCTTCTGCCCCCGGCACGGAAGGCCGCCCGATGCCCGGCGCGCCGGCCACGGCTGCGGCGCCGGCCGGCAGCGGCCTGGGCGGCATGTTGAAGGATGCGATGCTTGGCACCACCGGCCCGCGCGGCGGGCGCCACCCGGGCCTGGTCGAAAAGGCCGCCTCGTCGGCCGTGCGCAGCATCGGCTCGGCCGTCGGCCGCGAGATCATCCGCGGCGTGCTCGGCTCGATCCTCGGCGGCGGCCGGCGGCGATAGCCGGCGGCAGGACGGCAGCCGGCGTCTCACGCCCGGCACGGCGCAGCCTGGACACACGACAACACGACGATGAGGAGAAGGGCCATGCGCTGGCTGCTGATGATCGGCATCTTGCTCGCCGCCGTGCCGGTGGCCGGGCGGCTGGGGGCCTTCAGCGGGCGCCCGCCGTCCCGGCTCGGGCTTTCCGAAGGCAAGTTCAAGCCGCCTTCCAAGACACCCAACAGCGTCAGCAGCCAGGCCGACCTGTGGCCCGATCACCCTCAGCGCGAGTACGCCCGCATCGCACCGCTGGCATTCTCCGGCGACGCCGGCGCGGCCTGGGCGCAGCTGCAGCAGGTCGTCGCAGCGACCCCGGGCGCCCGCATCGTGCGGGCGGAAGGCGACTACCTCTACGCGCAGTTCAAGACACGCTGGATGGGCTTCGTCGACGACGCCGAGTTCTGGCTTGACCGCGATGGCGGAGTGATCCAGGTGCGCTCGTCATCGCGCGTCGGGCGCAAGGACTTCGGCGTGAACCGCGCTCGCGTCGAGGCGCTGCGCACGCGCCTGGCGGCACCTCAGGCGGCCAGCGCCGGCTGAAGCGGCGCGCCTCTTCCCTTCAGGCTGCGGCAGCGAGTGGCCTCGGTGCCGCCGCGGCAGGCAGGTCGCCGCGGCCGGCCTGCGCAGGCCGGTAGCCGCCGGATTCCAGGTCGCGCTTGTCCTCGGCCGCCGCGGCGGCGAGCTCCTTGCGCACCTGCGCCTGCAGCAGCGGGCGCACCAGCGGCCCCAGCACCGGCGGCAGCGGCAGCCGGACGGTGATGCGCACCAGGGTGCCGCCGACGCCGCGCCGGCTCTCGGGCCGGAACGCGAAACTCAACGAGCCGCCGCGGTTGAACCCCTCGATCGAGGTGTCCACCATGGACCCGTCGGCCGAGAAGCGGCGCTCGAAGACATCGCGCTGGGTGATGCCCAGCAGCTTCACGCGCTGCTCGTAGCGGGCTGCCAGCGGCCCCTGCGCCAGGATCCTGAACGAGAGCTTGGGGTGCACGTTGGCCGCGATGTGATGTTCCAGGTCGGCGAACTGGCCGCGCACCGTGGCCTCGGGCGCGGCGATCCATTCGTCATGGCTGACTTCGGCAAAGCGAGGCATGGGGGTCTCCCGGGGTCGAAGGGACAGTGGCACGTCTACGAGAGCTGCCCGCTTGTGGATGCAGTCGCGGCCGCCGGAAAGACCGGGTGCAGTGTGGGTGCATCCAGTGGCGGGTGCGCCCCGTAAACCCGAAGCACTGGGATTGCGCCCGTCATCATGAATGCCCTTGTCCTGCCCACCTCGCGGTCCGCCGACGCACGGCCGCCTGCTGCGGGCGTCGCGGCGGCCGGCGCGATTCGCCTGCTCCGGGCACGCAGCCCGGGCAGGCCGTGGGCACGGCGCCGCCGCCGATGCCTGCGGATAATCGGCCACCGACCCGCCCACGCACTCCGCATGCCCGGTGCCACCCAAACGCCACGCGAGCCGCCTGTGCCCGTTGGCGCACCGGGCAGCCTGGACGCGGCCCCGCCTCCCGGGTTCGATGACCGGCACGAGGCGCGTGACCGCCAGCTCGCCGCGTGGCTGGCCGGTGCCGCGGCGGGCGATGCCGCGGCCTTCGAGTCGTTCTACGAGGTGACCTTTGCCCACGCACGCACGGTGGCGCGCCGGTTGTTGCGCGACAGCGCCGAGGTCGAAGATCTGCTGGCCGACTGCTACTTCGAAGCCTGGCAGAAGGCCGGGCGCTTCGACCCCCGGCGCGGCAACCCGGTGACCTGGCTGCTGACGCTGGTGCGCAGCCGCGGGCTGGACGCGCTGCGCGCCGCGGCCGCCCGGCCCGGGCATGCCCCCGGCGGGGCCGCCACGGAAGACCTGGCCGGTGCCGAACCCGCCGATCCGGCCGCCGACGCCGACCCCGCCGAGCGGCTGTGGCGCCGGCAGGCCAGCGCCGGGTTGCATGCGGCGCTGGCCACGCTCACGCCGCCCGAGCGATGGGTGCTGGGGCTGGCCTACCTGCGCGAGCTGTCCCATGGCGAGATCGCCCGCTGCACCGGCCTGCCCCTGGGCACGGTGAAGTCGCACGCCCTGCGGGCCCAGAACAAGCTGCGCTCCGTGCTCGGCGGGGCTCGCGCGGGCCCGGCCGCGGCATGAGGCGCACACCAAGGCATCCACGATGAAGACCCCGCCCGACCTCGACCCCGCCCCCGCCGGCGACGGCAGCGCCAGCCGCGAGTCCGTGCTCGACGCCGACGTACTGGCCTGGCTCGACCAGGCCGTTTCGCCCGAGCCGCCCGACGCGGCCGCGGCGGCCCGCGTGAAGAAGCAGCTGCTCAGGCGCATCGCCGCCGACAGCACGCCGCGCCATGCCACGCTGGCGCCCGCCGAGGGCCCCTGGCTGCCCTTCGGGACCGGCATCACGATGAAGGTGCTGCACCGAGACGGCGACACGATGTCCTACCTGCTTCGCCTGGCGCCGGGCGCCGCGCTGCCGGCACACCGCCATCCGCAGGACGAGGAATGCCTCGTGCTCGAAGGCCAGATGTGCATCGGCGACCTCGTCATTCCGGCGGGCGGCTATCACCTGGGCCGCAAGGGCGTGCTGCACGACCGCCTGACGAGCCCGGGTGGCGCATTGATCTTCCTGCGCGGCGCCGCGCCGGAGGCGGCCGTGGTGCTGTAGACGGCCACGCGCCACCGGCCCCGCGGCTGATGGTGTCGACGGGGCACTGCCCGCCGGCCCCAGGCCGGCGCTGCAGCCGGACGCCTGCGGCCGGCCGCTGTCTTCACCTGGCGACCTACAATGCGCGGTTCCGGGCGCTGCGGCGCCCCTCGCCTTGCGCATTGGCACGAGGATGCTGAAGTGACGACGCCCACCACGACCGCCGCCGACCCTGCCGCGCTCGAACGCGAGCTGGCGGCACTGTTCGTGGAGGCACTGAACCTGGAGATCACGCCCGAGGCCATCGATCCCGCGGCGCCGCTGTTCGGCGACGGCCTTGGTCTGGATTCGATCGACATCCTCGAGGTTGCGCTCGAGATCTCGCAGCGCTACGGCTTCCAGCTGCGCTCCGACGACGAGAACAACCACAAGATCTTCCAGAACCTGCGCAGCCTGGCCGCCCACGTGGCGCAACAGCGCACGCGCTGAACCCCACCCGTGCCGATGCCGTCGAGTCGTCCGGCCGCGGCACCGCTGGCATCGGGCACGGCCGTGCCCTGGGCCCTGCTGGCCGTGGCCGGCGTGGCCGCCTACGCCCTGGTGTCGCACGCGCTGATGCTGCACGCGCCCGAACGGCCCTGGGCCGTGGCCATGCTGCTGGGCCCGCTTTGGGCCGTGGCCACGGCCGGCGCGTGGCGCCGGCACCAGCATGGCCTGCTGGTGGCGATGGCCGTGGCCGCCGCTGCCACGGCGACCGTCGTCGTGCGCGGCGGCATCGGCAACATCCAGCTGCTCTACGTCGTGCAGCACAGCGCCATCCACGCCGCGCTGGCCTGGGCCTTTGCTGCCACGCTGCGCCAGGGCGGCACGCCGCTGATCACCGTCATGGCAGAGCGTGTGCACCGGGTGTTCACGCCGGCGCTGCGCGAGTACACCGGCGCGCTCACGCGGTTGTGGGCAGCCTACTTCCTGGCCATGATCGCCCTGTCGTGGCTGCTGTATGCACTGGCACCCTGGAGCTGGTGGTCGCTGTTCGGCAACGTGCTCACGCCGGCGGCGGCGCTGGCGCTGTTCGCCGGCGAGCATCTGTGGCGGCGCTGGCGCCACCCCGAGTTCGAGCCTGTCACGTTGGCGCGCGTGGCGCAGGCCTGGCGCGAGCGACGCCATGGCCGCTGAGCGCCCGGTCGATCCAACGCCTGCGTTGGCAGGTGCCGCAGCGGCCAACGGCCTGCCGCTGCTGGCCCCGCGACCGCCCGAGTCGGTGCTGGCCTGGCGCCGCGGCCAGGCCGTCACTGCAGCGCAGTTCGTCGCCGCCGCAGTGCGGCTGGCCGGGCGCCTGCCGGCCCATGGAAGCGCGATCAACCTGTGCCAGGACCGCCTGCACTTCGCGCTCGGCCTGGCCGCCGCGCTGCTGCGCGGGCACTCGAGCCTGATGCCGCCCAACACGCTGCCGGATACGCTGGCGCAGCTTGCGGCAGACGCAGGCGGGCTGTACATGCTGGTCGACGGCCAGGACGCCCACGCCGGCCCCGGCGGGGGCACCGCCGGCCTGCCAGCCCTCGTGGTCGACCTGGACCTTGACCCGCCAGGAGGGGAGCCCCGTGTCCCTTCGATCCCTGCGGGCCTTCAGGCCGTGTACCTGCTGACCTCGGGCTCCACGGGCGCGCCGCAGCCCCATGGCAAGCGCTGGGGCGCGCTGGTGCTGAACATCGCGGCCGAAGCCGCGCGGCTGGCCGAGCTGATCGAACGCCCCAGCCTGGCCGGCCTGACACTGGTGGCCACCGTGCCCGCGCAGCACAGCTACGGCCTGGAGTCCAGCGTGCTGCTGGCCCTGCTGGGCGGCGGCGCATTCGACGCCGGACGCCCCTTCTACCCGGCCGACATCGCCGCGGCCTTGGCTGCCGTGCCGCGGCCGCGGGCACTGGTCACCACGCCTTTTCACCTGAAGGCGCTGCTCGCAGCGGGCGTGCCGCTGCCGGCGGTCGATCTGGTGCTTTCGGCCACGGCCCCGCTCTCGCCTCAGCTCGCGGCACAGGCCGAGGCCGGCCTGGGAGTGCGGCTGGTGGAGATCTACGGCTGCACCGAAGCCGGCCAAGTGGCGGCGCGGCGCACTACCGCCGGCGAGACGTGGACCACCCTGGGCGATCTGCGCCTTCACCAGGAGGCGGGCACAGGGGCCGGCGGCGAAACAGACGTGCGCTTCATCGTGCAGGGCGGCCATGTGACCGAACCGACGCCGCTGGCCGACGTGCTGGTGCTGCACGACGAGCGGCGCTTCCGGTTGCTGGGGCGCGCCAACGACCTCATTCACGTGGCCGGCAAGCGCAGCTCGCTGGCGCACCTGAACTACCACCTCAACCGCATCCCCGGCGTCGATGACGGCGCCTTCTGGCTGCCCGAGCCCGGCACCGACACCGAAGCCGTGGTGCGGCCCGTGGCATTCGTGGTGGCGCCCACCCTGTCGGCCGCGGCGGTGGTCGACGAGTTGCGCGGTCGCCTGGAGGCGGCCTTCGTGCCGCGGCGCGTGGTGCATGTGCCCGCGCTGCCGCGCGAAGCAACGGGCAAGCTCACCACCGCCACGCTGCGCGAGTTTGCCGCGCAGTGGCTGGCGACCACGGCCACGCGAAGCTTCGAGATCGCGGTCGATCACCCGGCCTTCGACGGTCACTTCCCGGGACGACCGGTGCTGCCCGGCGTGGTGCTGCTGGGTTGGGTGCTCGAGTTGCTGCGCGACACGCCGGGCCTCCAGTCGCGAGTGGGCCGCACCCCCACGGTGGAGCAGGTCAAGTTCGTCGCCCCCGTGGGCCCAGGGCAGACGGTGCAGCTGCGCCTGCAGGCGGCCACACGCGGGGTCGAGTTCGTCGCCAGCACCGAGGCGCGCGAGGTGGCGCGCGGCGTGGTCGGACGCGGCGGCGACAGCCCGGCGTCATGAGAGCCCGGCGATGAGCGGGGGAATGAGCGAGCGCGCCGGCAAGGCGGCCCATGGAGCGCCCGGCTGGAGTTCGCAACGCGAGCGCAGCAACCTCGCGACGATGCGCGTGATGGTGTGGATCACGCTCACGCTCGGGCGCCGCGTGGCGCGCTGGGTGCTGCACCCGATCACGCTGTACTTCCTGGCCTTCTCTCCGGCGGCGCGGCGCCACTCCGGGCGTTACCTCGAGCGTGCCCTCGGCCAGCGCCCAACGCTGGCGCAGCGCTACCGCCACTTCCACGCCTTCGCCTCGGTCGTGCTGGATCGGCTGTTCTTCGTGCGCGGCCAGGTGCAGGCATTCGATCTGGCGGTGCGGGGCACCGAGGTCGTGGACGCCACGCTGGCCGAGGGCCATGGCGCCTTCCTGCTCGGCGCCCACCTGGGCAGCTTCGAGGCCCTGCACGCGGTGGGGGCCAGCCGGCCGGCGCTGCGCGTGGCGATGGTGATGTACCCGGACAACGCGCGCATGATCCACGACGTTCTGGCGCAGGTGGCTCCGAACTTCCCGTTTCGCGTCATCGCCATCGGCCGACCGGGCTCGACGCTGGCGATCCGCGACTGGCTCGATGCCGGCGGCCTGGCGGGCCTGCTGGGCGACCGCTTCGTGGCCGAGGCCGGCCGGCCCACGGCGGCCCGCCACGGCACGGTGGACATCCCTTTCCTCGGGCGGCCGGCGCCGTTCACCGATGGCCCGCTGCGCCTGGCCATGCTGCTGCGCCGGCGCGTGATCTTCATGGTCGGCCTGTACCGCGGCGGCGGCCGCTACGACGTGCGCTTCGAGGAGCTGGCCGACTTCCGCCAGCCCATTGCCGACGCGGCCGAGCGGGAACGCCGCCTGCACGAGGCGCTGCGCGCCTACGTCGGGCGGCTGGAGGCGCTGGTGCACGAGGCGCCGTTCAACTGGTTCAACTTCCATGACTTCTGGGACGAGGCTGCCGCGCGCTGAGGGCATGCACCCGCGCCGGCTGCTGGTGCTGGGCGCGGCCCTGGCCTGGGCGGCCGCCGCAGCACCGGCGGCCGGCTTCGACCTCGACGCCCTGATGGTCCTGCTGGCCACGCGCCGCGCCGGCGAGGCCCGCTTCACCGAGGAGCGCCAGGTCCGCGGCTTCGACAGCCCGCTGCGTTCGAGCGGCACGCTGAGCTTCCAGGCGCCCGAGCGCTTCGCGCGCCACACGCTGGAGCCGCGGCCGGAGTCGATGGAGGTCGATGGCAATCGGGTGCTGCTCAAGCGCGGCGGCCGCACGCGCCGGATGACCCTGGATGCGGTGCCCGAACTGGGCGTGCTGGTCGAGGCCGTGCGCGGCACGCTCGGCGGCAACGGCGCGCTGCTTCGGCGCCACTTCGACGCACGCGTCTCGGGCAGCGCCGCGCGCTGGATGCTCTCGCTCAGGCCGCGCGACCCGGCGCTGGCGCAGCAGGTGGCGCAGATCCACATCGCCGGCGCCGGGGCCGATCTGCGCAGCGTGGAGCTGCAGATGGCTGACGGTGACCGTTCGCTGATGCAGATCGAGCCCATCCCCACGCCGGCGGCCGGCCGCGTGCGGCCATGAACGCGCCGGGCCGCTCCCCGACGCTCATCCCGAAGGACGCAGCGCGGCGGGGTGGTCCGGCGCGAATGGCGGACCAACCCGACGCGCGACTCCCCAGGCGCGCAGCACGGAGCGTCGCCCGGTGACCGAGCCGCGTCGACCCGCGGCGCGGCGCCGGCTGGGCATCACGCTGGCCTGGCTGGGTGGCTGCGCGATGGCGCTGCTGGTCGTGGCGCGCGCGCCCTTCAGCGCCGACATGTCGGCCTTCCTGCCACGCAGCCCCGACCCGCAGCAGCGCGTGCTCATCGAGCAGCTGGAAAGCGGCACGCCTTCGCGCACGCTGCTGCTGGGCCTGCGCGGCGGCACGGCGGGCGAACGTGCCGAGGCCTCGCGCGAGTTGGCCCGTGCGTTGCGTGCCAGCGCACGCTTCGAGCAGGTGCTCAACGGCGAGCGCCAGGCGTGGGCCGACGCCGGGCGCTGGATCGCCGACCATCGCTACGCGTTGAGCCCCGCGGTGGTACCGGCGCGCTTCACGGCCGAGGGTCTGCACGAAGCGCTGGCCGAGACGCTGTCGCTGCTGGGCACGCCGGCGGGCAGCGCCGTCCGGCCCCTGTTGGAGCGTGACCCCAGCGGCGAGGTGCAGCGCATCGCCGAAGCGCTGATTCCGACCCAGGCGCCGCGCCTGGAGCATGGCGTGTGGGCGTCGCGCGAGGGTGGCCGTGCGCTGCTGCTGGCCACCACGCGCGCGCCCGGCGCCGATCTCGATGGCCAGCAGGCCGCCATCGCCGAAGTCCGCGCGTCTTTCGCCGCGCTGGGCGCGCGCGGACTCGAGCTCGAGCTCAGCGGGGCGCCGCTGTTCGCCGCCACGAGCCGCGAGCGCATCGAACGCGAGGTGCAATGGCTGGCCGTCGCCGGCACGCTGGCCATGAGCGCACTGTTGCTGCTGGCCTTCGCCAGCCCGCGCGCGCTGGCGGTGGCGCTGGTGCCGGTGGGTACCGGCGTGCTGGCCGGGATCGCGGCCGTGGGCGCCGGCTTCGGCCAGGTGCACGGCCTGACGCTGGGATTCGGCGCCACGCTCATTGGCGAGGCGGTGGACTACGCCATCTACTACCTCGTGCAGGCGCGCGCGGCGGCGGTGGCGCAGCCCGGCGCCGGCTGGCGTGGCTGGCTGGCCACCGGCTGGCCCACGGTGCGCCTGGGCCTGTGGACCTCGATCGCCGGCTTCGGCGCGCTCGTGTTCTCCGGCTTTCCGGGGCTGGCGCAACTCGGCGTGTTCTCGATCGCGGGCCTGGTGGCGGCAGCGCTCACCACGCGCTTCCTGCTGCCGGCCTGGCTGCCCGACGGTGCCCGTGGCGACGGCGCGCGGCGCTGGCTGGCCGCCCTCGCGGCAGCGCTCGTGCGCCTGCTGCCGCGCCTGCGCTGGCCACTGCTGGCCGCCGGCCTGGCCGCGGCGCTGCTGGTGGTGCAGCGCACCGAGCTGTGGCGCGCCGACCTCACGGCGCTGAGCCCGCTGGCGCCCGAGATGCTGGCGCTGGACCGCGACCTGCGCGCCGACCTCGGCACCAGCGACGCGCGCGCACTGGTGGTGGTGCAGGGCCCCGATGCCGAAACGACGCTGCAGCGAGCCGAGGCCGCCGCGGCCAGGCTGGAAGCGCTGGTGCAGCAGCACCGCCTGGGTGGCTTCGACAGCGTCACGCGCCTGCTGCCCAGCCAGGCCACGCAGCAGGCGCGCCGCGCCAGCCTTCCCGAGTCCGCGGCGCTGCAGTCCGCGCTGGCCGAGGCCACGCGCGGCACGCCGCTGCCGCCGGCGCGGCTGGCGCCCTTCGCGGCCGAGGTCGAGGCCGCGCGCCACGCGTCGCCCATCACCGCGGCCACGTTGCGCAGCACGCCGTTGGCGCCGATGGTCGATGCGCTGCTGCTGGCTCGCCACGACGGTAGCCACGCGGCGCTGCTGCCGCTGCATCCGGCGGGCGACACCCTCGATGCAGGCGCCGTGCGCGCGGCGCTGGCGGGGCTGGAGGGCACGCAGCTGCTGGACATCAAGAACGAACTCGATGCGCTGTACCAGCGCTATGTCGACGAGGCCTTGTGGCAATCGGCGCTCGGCGCATTGGCCGTGCTGGCGCTGATCGCCGGCTCGCTGCGGCAGCCGCGGCGTGTGCTGGCGGTGGTGCAGCCGCTGGTGCTGGCCGTGCTGCTGGTGCTGGGCGCGCTCGCGGCCCTGGGTGTCACCCTGGGCATCCTGCACCTGGTGGGCATGCTGCTGGTGGTGGCCGTGGGATCGAACTACGCCTTGTTCTTCGACCGCGTGGGAGACGCTGGCACAGATGGCGGCGCCGGAGGCGGCGGCGCCGACCCTGACACCCTGGCCAGCCTGCTGCTGGCCAACCTCACCACCGTCGTCTCGTTCGGGTTGCTCGCGTTCTCGGCCATTCCGGCGCTGTCGGCCATCGGCCGCGTGGTCGCCCCGGGTGCGCTGCTGGCGCTACTGCTGGCCGCCGCGTTCGCCTCGCCACGCCGGCGTGGCGGTGGCGGCCGCTAGGAGTCTGCCGACGCGGCCTGCCTGACGCAGCAGCCGGCGGCCACAAGACCGTGTGACAGAATTTTGGCCGTCCTCGATGCCGCCCAGCCCCCTGCCACCGCACCGCCCGCCAAGCCGCTGGCCGCGCCCGCGTTTCGTGCACGCGAGCGTGGGCGTGCATGCGGCCGCCGGCGCCGCGGCGGTGGTCGTGCCCGGGGCCGAGGCCTGGGCCTTGAGCGCGGTGGCGCTGAATCATGCGGTGCTCACGGGCGCCGGACTGTGGCCCCGCAGCGGGCTGCTCGGCCCCAACCTGCACCGGCTGCCCGCCACCGAGGCCCACCGGAAGGCCGTCGCGCTCACACTGGACGACGGCCCAGACCCCGCCATCACGCCGCGGGTGCTGGACCTGCTCGATGCAGCCGGCGCGCGCGCCACCTTCTTCTGCATCGCCGAGCGCGCGCGCCGGCACCCGGCGCTCGTTCGCCGCATGGTCGAGCGGGGCCACAGCGTGCAGAACCACAGCGCCACGCACCGCCATCACTTCTCGCTGCTCGGGCCGGCCGGCTTCGAACGCGAAGTCGGGCACGCGCAGGCGCTGCTGGCCGACCTGACCGGCACGCGGCCGCATTGCTTCCGCGCTCCGGCCGGCTTGCGCAACCCGCTGCTGGACCCGGTGCTGCATCGGCTGAACCTGCACCTGGTGAGCTGGACGCGCCGCGGTTTCGACACCCGCGATGGCGACGCCACGCGCGTGCTGGGGCGGTTGACGCGCGATCTCGCCGGCGGCGACATCCTGCTGTTGCACGACGGCCATGGCCGCAGCAGCGGCGGGCGCACCGTGGTGCTGGACGTGCTGCCGCGCCTGTTGCAGCGCTGCCAGGCCGCCGGCCTGCACCTGGTGACGCTGACCGAGGCCGTGCCACTGCGCCACGCCACCGAAGGCGGCGGCGCATGAGTGCGTCGGGCCGCTCCCAAGCGCTCATGCCGAAGCGCTTCGAGCGCGCCGGCTTTCGGGCGCGCGCGCCGGGGCACTCCCAGCCGCTCATGCCCGGGCGCGCCGCATGCACGCCCGCCCCATGAATGCCGCGCAGGCGGGCCGCGACCTCGCGGCCGACGCCGCCACGGCCTGGTCGGCGCTGCTCGACGCAGCCAGCGCGCCGTATCGCGGCGCCGGCCGCTTCGCCTATCACTTCGCGCGCGGCAAGCTGGGCCACGACCCGGTGTTCCGTTCGCTGCTCGAACGCGGCCTGCTCGGCGCAGGCCCGCGCACGGTGGTCGACATCGGCTGCGGTCAGGGCCTGATGGCCAGCCTGCTGCACACCTGCGGCACCACGTTCGCGCGCGGCCTCTGGCCGGCACCGTGGCCGGCCCCGCCGCAGCTGCACGCCTACCACGGCATCGAACTGATGGCGCCCGACGTGGCGCGCGCCCAGGCCGCCCGGGCCAACTTCGGCGCGCCGGGCACGGGCCTGCCTCTGCTTCAGTTCACCTGCGCCGACATGCGCGCCGCCGCGCTGCCGCCCTGTGACCTGGTCATCATCCTCGACGTGCTGCACTACGTCGATCACGGCGCTCAGGCCGCCTTGCTGGCGCGTGTTCGCGGCGCGCTGCAGGCCGGCACGGGCGCTTCGCCGCGCCGCCTGCTGCTGCGCGTGGGCGATGCCGCCAGCCGCCGCGGCTTTGCAGCAAGCCAGTGGGTCGACCGAGTCGTCACCGCCCTGCGCGGGCACCGTGTGCCGCCCACCTGGAGCCGCACCGTCGCGCAATGGACGCAGCTGCTGGCTGCGCTGGGATTCGAGGTTCAGCCGCTGCCGATGAGCGAGGGCACGCCCTTTGCCAACGTGCTGCTGGTGGCCGACCTGGCGAGCCCGCCGCCCGGCGGCCCGGTGGTCGAGGGCGGCTGATGAACGCGCCCCGCCTGGCGCCGCTGGCCGTCAGCGCCTACACGCTGGTGACCGCGCTGGGTGCGGGCCGCGCTGTCACGCTCCAGGCGCTGCAGGCCGGCGCGAGCGGGCTGCGCCGGCGCAGTTTCGAGACCGCCATGCTCGATACGTGGCTGGGCGTGGTGGACGCCGCCGACGCGCCCTGCCTGGCCCCCGAGCTCGCCGCCTTCGACTGCCGCAACAACCGCCTGGCCGAGCTCGGCCTGCGCGCCGACGGCTTCGGCGACGCGGTGCGTGCCGCCGCCGCGCGCCATGGTGCGGCCCGCGTCGGCGTGTTCCTGGGCACCAGCACGTCGGGCATCCTGAGCACCGAGGTGGCGTACCGCCAGCGCAACCCCGCCAGTGGCGCGCTGCCGCCCTGGCTGGACTACGCGCACACGCACGACACCTACTCGCTGGCCGGCTACGTGCGAGCGGCGCTGGGGCTGGCCGGGCCGGCGCAGGTGGTGAGCACGGCATGCTCGTCAGGCGCCAAGGTGTTCGCCACGGCGCAGCGCATGCTGGCCGCGGGCATCGTCGACGCGGGGGTGGTGGGCGGTGTCGACAGCCTGTGCATGACCACGCTGTACGGCTTTCGCGCGCTCGAACTGGTCTCGCCGGAAATCTGCCGGCCCTGGGACGCGGCCCGCCGCGGCCTGTCGCTGGGCGAGGGAGCGGGCTTTGTGCTGCTGGAGCGCGACGCTGGCGGCGCCGCGCTGCGCCTGCTGGGCTGCGGCGAAAGCAGCGACGGCCACCACATGAGTGCCCCGCACCCCGAGGGCGCCGGCGCCGCCGCCGCGATGCACGAGGCGCTGCGCCAGGCCGGCCTCGAGCCGGCGCAGGTGGACTACCTCAACCTGCATGGCACCGCCACGCCCAACAACGACAGCGCCGAGGACCTCGCGGTGCGCAGCATCTTCGGCACGGCGCTGGATTGCAGCAGCACCAAGGGTCTCACCGGCCACACGCTGGGAGCCGCCGGCGGGGTGGAGGCAGCGATCGCGCTGCTGGCCATCGAGCATGGCCTGCGGCCGGCCAACGCCAACCTGGTTTCGCCCGACCCAGCGCTGCACCTGCCGGTGCTGCGCGCGCCGCGCCTGGCGGCAGTGCGGGTGGCCGCCAGCAACTCCTTCGGCTTCGGCGGCAGCAACGCCTGCCTGGTGTTCGGGGGCGCGCGTTGAGCCGTCTGACGATTCACATCGCCGGGGTCGGCCTGCTCGGCCCCGGCCTGGACGACTGGGCCACCGGCGCCGGTTTGCTGGCCGCCCCAGCCGCGTGGGCGCCGCGACCCACACTGGCGCCCGCACCGGCGCGCCTGCCCGCCACCGAGCGCCGCCGCGCCGGCCCGGTGGTCAAGGCCGCCGTCGCAGTCGCCGACCAGGCCGTGGCGTCCGGCGGGCTGGACCCGCGAACGCTCGCCACCGTCTTCACCTCGGCCAGTGGCGACCCCGGCACCTGCCACGCCCTGTGCGAGGCGCTGGCCCGGCCCGAACGGCTGGTGTCACCCACGCGCTTCACGAACTCGGTGCACAACGCGCCGGCGGGCACCTGGCACATCGCCACACGCTCGATGCGGCCCAGCACCAGCCTGGCAGCCTTCGACGCCAGCTTTGGCGCCGGGCTGCTGGAGGCCGCAGTGCAGTGCACACAAGGCGCCGCGCCGGTGCTGCTGGTGGCCTGCGACCAGCCCTACCCCGCGCCGCTGCACGCCCTGCGGCCACTGCCCGACCTGTTCGCCACCGCGCTGGTGCTGTGCCCCCGGGCGCCGGCCGCCGGCTGGAGCCGATGCCTGACCCTGCAGCCAGGCGGCGGCGGCGCGGCCACGCCCTGCGACCACGCCGGCTTGGAGGCGGTGCGCCGCGGCATCCCGGCTGCGCGCGCGCTCCCGTTGCTGACGGCGCTGGCGCGACCCGGGGCCGCCCAGGTGGTGGTCGACGCGGCCGAGGGCTGGCCGATGCGCGTCGACCTCGGCGCCCTGTAGGCTCAGCGCATGGCCGCGCCCGCCACCCTGAACCACGCCGGCATCGCCGCACGCATTCCGCACGCCGGGCGCATGGCCCTGCTCGACCGGCTGCTGGGCTGGAACGCCGACGAGCTGCGCTGCAGCGCCAGCGGCCATGCCGACCCCGAACACCCGCTGCGTGGCCGCGACGGCCTGCCGGCCACCGCCGCCATCGAGTACGCCGCCCAGGCCATGGCGTTGCACGGCGGCCTGCGGGTCGAGGCCACCGATCCTGGCGCGCGGCCGCTGCCGGGCTTTCTGGCCAGCGCACGGGGCGTGCGCCTGCATGTGACGAGGCTGGACGACGCCGCCGGGCCATTGCTGATGACCGTGACACGCCAGGCCGGCGACGCCGAGCAGGCGCTTTACCGCTTCACGCTCGACGACGGCAACGGACGGCGCCTGGTGGAAGGTCGCGCAGCGGTGGTGCTGAACCGGCCGCTGGAGGTGCCCCAGGGATGATGCCGCGGGGACAGTCCCAGGCACTCGCGCCGGAGCACTCTGGCGTCAAGGTGCTCCGGTGAACGCGCCGCGGCCGCTCGAAGGCAAGCGCGCGCTCGTCACGGGGGCCAGCGGCGCGCTTGGCCGCGCCATCGCGCTGCGTCTGGCGGCCCAGGGCGCGAGCCTGCTGCTGCATGGCCACTCGCGCCCCGCGGCGCTGCAGGCGCTGGCCGCCGAGATCGCCGCCGCCGGGGGCCGCGCCGAGCCGGTACTGTTCGACCTCGGCGACGCCGCCGCCTGCACGGCCGCCTGCGCCACCATGCTGCAGGGCGGGCCGGTGCAGATCATCGTCAACAACGCCGGCGTCCACGACGACGCCGTCTTTCCCGGCATGCGCGCCGAGCAGTGGCACCGCGTCATCGATATCTCGCTGCACGGCTTCTTCCGCGTCACGCAGCCGCTCACGTTGCCGATGCTGCGCACGCGCTGGGGCCGCATCGTCAACATCAGCTCGGTGGCCGCGCTGGCCGGCAACCGCGGCCAGGTGAACTACGCCGCGGCCAAGGGGGCGCTGAACAGCGCCACCAAGGCGCTTGCGCTGGAGCTGGCCAGCCGCGGGGTGACGGTAAACGCGGTGGCGCCGGGCATCATCGAGTCGCCGATGGCCACGCAGCAGGCCGAGGGCGGCGGCGCGCCGGCCTTCGACGCCCAGGCCATCAAGCGCCTGGTGCCGGCGCAGCGTGCCGGCAAGCCCGAGGAGGTGGCGGCGCTGGTGGCCTTCCTCGCCGGCCCCGAGGCCGGCTACATCACCGGGCAGGTGATCTCGGTCAACGGCGGCATGGCCTGAATCCGGCTTCAGCTCTCCAGGCCTCAGGGCTGGAACGGCGCACGCCGCAGCAGCCGGCGCCCGAGCAGCAGCGGCAACCGCAGCAGGAACTCCAGCACCAGCCGCGTGTGCATCCACGTCAGAAGCACGTTGTCACGGCCGTAGCGAAAGTGCGAGACACCGCCCTCGGCGGCGGTGAGGTACTTCACCGGCGCGTCCACGTTGATCGGCTTGACGCCACGCCAGGCCAGGCGCACCGCGGCCTCGGTGTCGAAGTCGAAGCGGCGCATCCAGTGCTGGGCGCGCATCACGGCCAGCAGCGGCGCGAGCGGATAGACGCGGAAGCCGTACAGCGAATCGCCGATGCCGGCGAACAGCGTTTCCAGGTCGGTCCAGCCGTTGCTGATGCGCCGGCCCCGTACGCGCAGCAGCGGCGCGCTGGCGTCGAACACCGGGCGGCCGAGGATCATCGCCTCGGGGCGCGCGGCAGAGCGGCGCATGAACTCGCCGATGAGCCCCGCCGGGTGCTGGCCGTCGCTGTCCATCGTCAGCACATGCGTGAAGCCGGCCGCAGCGGCGCCTTCCAGGCCGTGCAGCACGGCCGCGCCCTTGCCCTGGTTGCGCGGCAGCACCATGACCTTCAGGCCGGGGTCGCGCGCGGCCATCGCCTGCAGGCCTTCGGCCGTGCCGTCGGTGCTGCCATCGACCACCACCCACACCGGGCACCAGGCGGCACGCGCCGCTGCGACGGTTTCGTAGACCTTGGGCCCGGTGTCGTAGCTCGGGATGAGCACCAGGTGGCTGCGCGAGGCCTCCACCGGCAGTTGCGGCGTGCTCATGGCGCCGGCGCCGCGGCCAGGCCGACGCGGAAGTAGGCTTCGATCTCGCGCGTGAGCGCCTCGTGGTCGGGCCCCGGCTCGAAGCGGCGGCCGAGGCGCACGTCAAACCGGATGGGCAGCGGCGGCAGCCGCCACAGCGGCCAGCCCTTGCCCAGGTAGGGCGAGGCGGTCTCGATGAACACGGTCTGGATCGGCACGCCGGCGTGCTTGGCGATGAGCGCGAAGCCGGGTTGCAGCGGGTTCAGCGGCGCTTGGGTTGTGCGCGTACCCTCGGGGAACATCACGAGCTGGCCGCCAGCGCGCAGGTCGGCCACGGCCCGGCGGATCATCAGGTGCGCAGAGTCGTTGGGGATGTAGCGCGCCAGCAGCGCGCCGGCGGCGAGGAAGGGGTTGCGCAGCAGGCTGGCCTTCATCACGCATGCGCTGCGCGGCAGGTGGGCCACCAGCATCATCGCGTCCAGCAAGCTCGGATGGTTGGCCACGATCACCAGGCCGGGTTCGTCGGCCAGCGCGTCGAGCGCTTCACCGTGCAGGCGCAGCATGCCGAACGGCCGCGTGAAGGCCCAGTAGCCGCGGTAGCCGCGCGCAATGGCCGCGCGCCCCAGCGTTCGTCCCCGCGCTGCCGGCAGCATCGGGTACAGCAGGAAGGCACACAGGTTCCACGCCAGCGACGCCAGCCCCAGCGCCAGAAGCTGGACCTGCAACGCCAGCCACGCCAGCGGCGCCAGCGCTCGCGGCACGGGGCGAGGTGTGATGAGGAAGACGTGGTTCGGCACGGGTCGGGTCCTCGCAGCGGCGACGGGCGAGGGCTAAAGGCTCAGTCGACGCGGGGTGCCGGCTGCGAGGAAGTGGCGAAGACCCACGAGACGCCGAAGCCGAACATGCGGTTTTCCTGGCGCCGCACCAGCGGGCTGGACTCGAAGGCCGCGCCAGCCACGCTGTCGTGACGCCAGAAGGCGCCCACCCACAGCGAGCCGAAACGACGCGAGCCCCCCACGGTGATCTGATGGCCTGCACTGCCGCCGGGGGCGTGATACGCGGGGCGCGTGGCCGTGGCATACAGCGGGTCGACACCGTAGAACAGCCCGTGCAGCCGCCGGTCTCCCCACAGTGCGCCGGCCCGCAGCCCGAGGTCCCAGCCGCCGGCAATGCCGTCCAGCGCCAGGTGCGGCGAGGCTGCCCAGCCGGCATGACGCCAGGTCGTGCCCAAGGCGAAGGCCGCGCGCACCGGCACGTGCAGCACTGCGCGCAGGTCGCCATGGCGCGCCAGATCGAGCTTCAGGTTGGGGCCGAACTCCACCGTCGGCTCGAGCGCGGGCATGCCGGCACGGGCACGGTTCTCGCCGTCGCGCGTGGGGGCGCTGGCCGCCACGCTGAGGTCGAACTCGACGCGGCCGCGATCCAGCAGCACCGCGCGCGCGCCTTCGCGGTCGGCCCGCAGGACCTCGCCGCGGTAGACCGCGTAGGGGATGGGCAGCACCCAGGTGCGCGACTGGTCCGCGCCGCGGTAGTGCGGCATGCGCAGCAAGGTGGCGCCGGCGCCCAGCTCCCACAGGGCAGGGGGCGGCTCGGCGGCGGCGGCGGCCGGCCCGGCCACGGCGAGCCCAAGCACGAGCGCGGCGCGCGCGGGCCGGGTGGAGACGCGGCGCGACACCCTCATCGCGCCCCGGCCATCACGTTCTCGCCCTTCACCTCGCCGGTATCGCGGATGCTCGCGCTGCGGCTGCGCCAGGCGCCCCAGGTGCGCCGCGGCGTCAGCAGCGAGCTGAGGTAGTACACGGCCTTGAAGAAGCGCAGCGAGCCGCGAAACGGTGTGCGGCCGAAGATGTCGCCGGCCAGCACCGCCAGCACCGCCTCCTTGGCGCGCAGCACGTTGCGCGGGCTCATGAACAACTCTCGGATGGCCGGGTTGGTCATGCGGAAGATGAACCAGCTGAACTCGCGCGGGCCCTTCTTCATGTGGGCTTCGAAGCGGCGCCGCTCGGCCGCGGCGGCGGCCGGGCCACGGTCCAGCGTGGTGGCGGCCAGATCGGCGCCGACGAAGGCGCTGGCCATCGCCAGGTACACGCCGGAGGAAAACACCGGGTCGATGAAGGCATAGGCATCGCCCACCATCTGGTAGCGTGGGCCGGCGCATCGATCACTGATGTACGAGTAGTTGCCGGTGGCGTAGACCGCGTCGTCGACGAGTTCGGCGCCGGCCAGGCGCTCGGCCAGCCGAGGCGCCAGCGCGATGGTGTCGAGGAAGTACTGCTTCAACGGCTTGTCGCGCTGCTTCAGGTAGTAGGGCCAGCAGGCGGCACCGACGCTGGTGGTGCCGTCGGCCAGCGGGATGAACCAGAACCAGCCGTGCGCGAACCAGAAGACGGAGATGTTGCCCTCGAGCCGGCCTTCGAGCCGGCGCGCGCCGCGGAAGTGACCGAACAGCGCCGCGCTGTTGTGCTGCGGGTGCTTGCGCTTGATGCCGAACTGGTGGGCCAGCAGCGTGTCGCGGCCGCTGGCGTCGACCAGGTAGCGCGCGCGCCAGCGTCGCTCGGCGCCGTCGGCATCCAACGCCGTGATGCTCACGCCCTCGGCATCGAAGGCGGCCGAGCGTACGCGCACGCCTTCGTGGCACTCGGCGCCGCTGGCCGCGGCATGGCGAAACAGGATCAGGTCGAGCTCCGAGCGCCGCACCTGCCAGGCCATGGGCATGCTCTTGTCCCAGGCCTCGGCGAACTCCAGAAGGCTGGCGTGCTCGTGCTGGGGCGAGACGAACTCCACGCCCCACTTGGGCATGCCGATGCGCTCGACCTCGGCGCGCACGCCCAGCTCCTCGAACAGCTTGACGTTGGCCGGCAGCAGCGACTCGCCGATGTGGAAGCGCGGGTGCCGGTCCTTCTCCACCACCACCACGCGCCGGCCTTGCCGTGCCAGCAGCGTGGCCACGGTCGCGCCGGCCGGGCCACCGCCGGCGACGAAGACATCGCAGTCAAAGCCTGTGCTCATCCCGACAGCGGCACCCTGGCGGTGATCTCGGTGAAGATGCCCAGCTCGACATGGCGCCGCACTTCGGCAAAGCCGTGGCGTTCAAGCGCCGCCAGCAGCACCGCCGGCTCGATGCAGGCCTCGATGGTGTCCCAGTAGTAGCGGTACAGCAGCGCCGTGTCGTGCTGGCGCGCCACCACGCGGGCCAGCAGCGGCACCACGGTGTGCATGTAGGCCTTCAGCAGCGCCAGGCCGGCGCGGCTGGCGGGCCTCGTGATCTCCAGGATCAGCACACGCCCGCCCGGGCGCAGCACGCGCTTGAACTCCACGAGCGCCGCGTCGACATCGTCGATGTGGCGCAGCGCGTAGCCCAGGCTGAGGAAGTCGGCCGAGGCCGCCGGCCGCGGGATGCGCTCGGCGCGCCCCTCGAGCAGCTCGGCATGGCCGGCGTCGGCCAGGTGCGCCTGCGCCATCATGCCCGGGCTCGGGTCCACGCCCACCAGGGAACCCGCCGGCCCGGTCAGGCGCAACGCCTCGCGTGCGAGCAACCCGGTGCCGCAGCCGACATCGACCACGTGCATGCCCGGCGCCAGCCCGGCGCGCAGCAGGGCCTGGCGCCGGTACCACCGGCCGCGGCCAAACGCCAGCACGCGGTCCATGCGGTCGTAGTCGGAGGCCGTCTCGTCGAAGATGCGGCGCAGGAACCGCCGATGCTCGACCTCGTCGGAGTAGTACGCGGGCAGCGGCGTGTGCGGGCGCAGCCCGGCACCAGGCGGCTCAGGCGTCGCGGGCAGGCGATCGGGCATGACGACCATGGCCGATTATCGCGTCGCCCCCGCGGCGGCCCTCTTGCCGGTCCATAGAATGAATCGCCTCACTTCCTTTCGCGCATGAAGCCTGTTGCACCCTCTTCCGCTGCCGCCGCAGCCCCTGCAGAGAACCGGGCGGCCAACTTCCTGCGCGGCATCATCGAACGCGACCTCGCCGCAGGCACCTACGACGGCCGGCCCTTCGGCGGCAGCCCCGGCGACGCAGCGCACCACGCCCGCGGCGCACCCGATCCGGCGCGCATCCGCACGCGATTTCCGCCCGAGCCCAACGGCTACCTGCACGTCGGCCACGCCAAGAGCATCTGCCTGAACTTCGGCCTGGCGCGCGACTACGGCGGCGTGTGCCACCTGCGCTTCGACGACACCAACCCCGAGAAGGAGGAGCAGGAGTACGTCGACGCCATCGAAGAGGCAGTGAGGTGGCTGGGCTTCGACTGGAACGTCGATGGCCCGGCGGGTTCCGCCAGCCACCTGTACTTCGCCAGCGACTACTTCGACTTCCTGTACCGCGCCGCCGAGGCGCTGGTCGGCGCGGGCCTGGCCTACGTCGACGAGCAGAGCGCCGAAGAGATGCGCGCCAACCGAGGCGACTTCACGACGCCGGGCACGCCGAGCCCCTTCCGCAGCCGCACCCCCGAGCAGAACCTGGCGCGCCTGCGCGAGATGCGCGACGGCCGGCACGCCGACGGCGCGATGGTGCTGCGCGCGAAGATCGACCTGGCCTCGCCCAACATCAACCTGCGCGACCCCACGCTGTACCGCATCCGCCGCGCCACGCACCACAACACGGGCGACCGCTGGTGCATCTACCCGATGTACACCTACGCGCACCCGATCGAGGACGCGCTGGAGCGCATCACGCACAGCATCTGCACGCTGGAGTTCGAAGACCAGCGGCCGTTCTACGACTGGCTGCTGGAGAGCCTGGCCGACCTCGGCCTGCTGGCGCGCCCGCTGCCCCGGCAGTATGAGTTCGGCCGGCTGAACCTGACCTACGTCATCACCAGCAAGCGCAAGCTACGCCAGCTGGTGGAAGACAAGGTCGTCGATGGGTGGGACGACCCGCGTTTGCCCACCGTGTTCGGCATGCGCCGGCGCGGCTTCACGCCGGCGAGCATCCGCGCGATGGCCGACGGCACCGGCGCCAGCAAGACCAACATCTGGCTGGAGTACGCCGTGCTCGAAGGGCACTTGCGGGCCGACCTGGAAGGACAGGCACCGCGCGCGATGGCCGTGCTCGACCCGTTGCCGCTCATGCTGACCAACTGGGCCGAGGTGTTCGGCCGTGCCACCCATGTGGAGCCTTGCCAGGCGCCGGCGCACCCGCAGCGGCCCGAAATGGGCACACGGCACTTCGGCCTGGGCGGCGAGGTGTGGATCGAGCGCGATGACTTCGCCGAGACGCCGCCCAAGGGCTTCTTCCGGCTGTTCCCGGGCAACAAGGTGCGGCTGAAGTACGGCATGGTGGTCGAGTGCACCGGCTGCGAGAAAGACGCCGCGGGCCGCGTCACGGGCGTGCTGGCCCGCGTCGTGCCCGGCACGAAGAGCGGCACGCCAGGCGCCGATGCGGTGAAGGTCAAGGGCACCATCACCTGGGTCGGCCGGCACGACGCCGTGCCCGCCGAGCTGCGCCTGTACGACCGCCTGTTCGCCCAGGCGCAGCCCGACGCCGGCGAGCGCGACTTCCGCGAGGCGCTCAACCCCAGGAGCCTGGTCGTCGCGCGCGGCTGGCTCGAGCCCGGCCTGGCCTCGGCCGGGCTCGAGCAGCGCTTCCAGTTCGAGCGCCACGGCTACTTCATCGCCGACCGCGCGCTGCACCGCGCTGGCGCGCCGGTGTTCAACCGGATCACCACGCTGAAGGACAGCTGGGGCGGCTGAGCTGCTGGGACGCTTGGCGCCTGCCGGCTGGCGGTGCGGCGGATGCAGGGCGGGCGACCGGCGGCGCAGACACACATCTTTGCCGACCGCGCGGCGTGCAGGGTCGCGGGCCGAGGCGTAGAGTGCGTCCACCGCCTACCCTGCCAGGGCGCACGCCGGCTGCACGCGAATGACCGGCCGGCGGGGGCGCCCCCTTGCGGTGGCTTCTTGCCAAGGAGGTTTGCCATGTCGCATGCCCTTCGCACCACGCTGGTAGCCGCCGGCCTCGCGCTGCTGTCGGCCGCCTTGCTCGTCGCCCTGGCGCGCCCGGCCCACGCGGCCGGCAGCGCCGAGGTGCGCTTTGTCGAACCCGAGCGCTTCAGCGACGCAGGCCGCAGCGCCGTCGACCGCGAGCGTGCCCTGGCCAGCCTGGCGGCCCACCTGAAGGAGCTGGCCCGCAAACTGCCCGATGGCCAGGCGTTGAAAGTCGAGGTGCTCGACGTCGATCTCGCCGGCGAGCTGTGGCCACGGCGCGGGCACGACGTGCGTGTGCTGCGAGGCAGCGCCGACGCGCCGCACGTGCGGCTGCGCTGGACGCTCGAGCAGGCCGGCAGCCTGATGAAGAAGGGCGAACAGCACCTCAGCGACCTGGGCTACCTCACAAACCGCCCCGGCCTGGCCTCCGGGCTGGACAGCGACCTGCCGTACGAGAAGCGCCTGCTCACGCAGTGGTTCCGCGAACAGGTCGAAGGCGCGCGCTGACCGGGCCGGCGCCCGCGCGGCGCTTTCCGGGCGACGACCGGCAGGCCAACCCCGTGGCCACCCGGTAGCATCGCCCCGATGAATTCATCCGCTCCTGCATCCCCCCCGTCCGCTGTCGCCTTCACCCGCAGGGCCCGCGCACTGGCGGTCGGCCTGGCGCTGGCGTTGCCGGCGGCCGTGCCGCATGCCCAGACCGCCGCCGCCTCCTCGGCGCCGACCCAGGACGCGCTGGCTGCCGCGGCCGCCGAGAAGGGCGCACAGGTCACTGCCAGCGGCCTCGTCTACCGTTCGCTGCAGGAAGGCCAGGGCGAAAGCCCCGCGGCGGCCGACACCGTGCGCGTGCACTACCGCGGCCGCTTCCCCGACGGGCGTGAATTCGACAGTTCCTACTCGCGCGGGCAGCCCACCAGCTTTCCGCTGAACCGCGTCATCCGCTGCTGGACTGAAGGCGTGCAGAAGATGAAGGTCGGCGGCAAGGCCAAGCTCACGTGCCCGGCGGCCATCGCGTATGGCGAGCGCGGCGCCGGTGGCGTGATCCCGCCGAACGCCGTGCTGCAGTTCGAGGTGGAGCTGCTCGGCATCACCAAGGCACCGGGCTGAACGCCCTGCCCGAGCCCTCGGCGGGCCACGCGACGCCCGTGCCAGCCGGCGCGGTGCTGGCAGACCTGTGGCGGGGGCTCGACCTGCCGAGCGCGGCACTGGCGCGCGTCGAGTTCACGGGCCGCGAGCCCTCCTTGCCCTCCTCGTTCGCGGTTGGCACGGCGCTGCAAGCCGCCGTGGGTGCCGCTTCGCTGGCTGCCGCCGAGGCGGGTGCGGCACGGACCGGGCCGGCTTCGCGCGCCGCGCGCGTGCAGGTGGCCTTGAGTGACGTCCTCGCCGAGTGCACCGGCCGGTTTGCGCTGGACGGCCGCGTGCCGGACCCGTGGGACAAGCTCTCCGGGCTCTATCGCTGCGGGGCCGACGATGCGGGTTGGGTGCGCGTGCACGCCAACTTCGCCCATCACCGCGATGCCGTGCTGCGCCTGCTCGGCCTGCCGGCAGGCCCCGCCACCGAACGGGCGGCGCTGGCCGCTGCCCTGCGTGGCTGGAAAGCCGAAGACTTCGAGAGCGCCGCCGCGGCGAACGGTGGCGTCGTGGCCGCGGTGCGCAGCCCCGCCGCCTGGCAGGCGCACCCTCAGGCCGCCGCCGTGGCCGCACTGCCGCTGGTCGACCTGCAACCGCTGGGCGCCGCGCCGGCTGGGCCCTGGCCAGCGCCAACAAGCGCGCCCGCCGGCACGCCGCAGCCCCTGCAGGGGATGCGCGTGCTCGACCTCACGCGCATCCTCGCCGGGCCTGTGGCCGGCCGCACGCTGGCCGCCTACGGCGCGGAGGTGATGCTCGTCAACGGCCCGGGCCTGCCCAACATCGAGAACATCGCCGACACCAGCCGCGGCAAGCTCTCGGTACACCTCGATCTGCGCAGCGCGGCGGGCCGCGACACGCTGCGCGACCTGGTCCGCAGCTGCGACGTGTTCCTCCAGGGCTACCGGCCCGGCGCGCTCGAGGCGCTGGGCTTCGGGCCCGCGGCACTGGCCGCGCTGCGCCCGGGCATCGTCTGCGTGTCGCTGTCGGCCTACGGGCACGAGGGGCCCTGGTCGTCGCGGCGCGGCTTCGATTCGCTGGTGCAGAGCGCTACCGGTCTGAACGTGCTCGAAGCCGCCGCCTTCGGCCAGGCCGAGCCGCGGGCGCTGCCGCTTCAGGCGCTCGACTACGGCGCGGCGTTCCTGCTCGCCTTCGGCGCCTCGGCAGCACTGCTGCGCCAGCGGCAGCACGGCGGCAGCTGGCTCGTGCGCGTGGCGCTGGCGCGCGTGGGGCACTGGCTGCAAGGACTCGGCCGCGTGACCGACGGCCCGACGGCACCGAAGCCCGACCTCGATAGCACGCTGGAGGAAGAACCCAGCGGCTTCGGCACGCTGCGCGCCGCCCCGCATGCGGCGCGATTCGATGGCGTGAGGTGCCGCTGGCGCAGACCCTCGGTGCCGCCCGGCACGCACGCCGCGCAATGGCCAGCCCATTGACGGCCGGCGACTGCGGCGGCCGTTCAGCCCCGCGTTGAACCCCCGGGGCCGGCGCTACGCCGCCCTCGAGCCACGCAGGCGCTGCACCAGGGTCCACAGGGCCAGCAGCACGGCGCCGGCGGCCACGCCGAGCAGCCCTTCGGCGGCTGTGCCCGCCAGCCACGGCACCACGCCACCGCCCGTCGCGGCAACCCAGGATTCGATGGCATGGTGCACGAGCGGCACGCCGTGCACCAGGATGCCCCCGCCCACCAGGAACATCGCCAGCGTGCCGGCCACGGACAGCGCCTTCATCAGCCACGGCGCCGCACGCACGATCCAGGCGCCCAGCGCGCGCGCCGCGGCGCCCGCCTGCCGGCTCAGCCACAGGCCGAGATCGTCGAGCTTGACGATGCCGGCGACCAGCCCGTAGACCCCCACCGTCATCAGCAATGCGATGCCCACCAGCACACCCACCCGCGTGGTCATCGGCTGGGTGCCCACCGTGCCCAGCGCGATGACAATGATCTCCGCCGAGAGCACGAAGTCGGTGCGGATGGCGCCCTTGATCTTGTCGCGCTCCAGCGCCATCAGGTCGACCTGCGGGTCCTGCACCGCGCGGTGCAGCTCGGCGGCATGCGCAGCGTCTTCCTCCTTGCCGTGCAGGAAGCGGTGCGCGAGCTTCTCCACGCCCTCGAAGCACAGGAAGGCCCCGCCAACCATCAGCAGCGGCGTCACCAGCCAGGGCGCGAAGGCGCTGATGGCCAGCGCGGCCGGCACGAGGATGGCCTTGTTGACCAGCGAACCCCTGGCCACCGCCCACACCACCGGCAGCTCACGCTCGCTGGCCACGCCGGCCACCTGCTGGGCGTTGAGCGCCAGATCGTCACCCAGCACGCCGGCGGTCTTCTTGACCGCCACCTTGCTGAGAACGGCCACGTCGTCAAGGATCGTGGCAATGTCGTCGAGGAGGGCGAGCAGACTTCCGGCGGCCATGGCCTGCATTGTCCATGGCCGGGCCGCCGCAGCGCCGCGCCGCGACTGCGCATGGCCCCGAGCGGCCGGCCTGCCCTGCCGCGGCGGCCGCGCGCCACCGACCGGGCACGGGGCCCGGGTCAGTCGTCGGTGCGCACCACCGCCGGCGTGGCGAACTCGTGACCGACGACCACGCGGGCGTAGAAGTAGTTGCGCCGCGCCCGTTCAGACAGCGCGTCCAGCGCCACCTCGCCGTGCTCGTCGCACGGGAAGGCCAGGCCACGGCCGGCGTCGAACAGCGATTCGAAGCGAAGCACGAATCGCGAGGCCTGCACAGCAAGAGCGTTCATGGTGCCCGGGTCCATCTCGCAAGGGATTGACGACAGCGTAGAGGGCTATCGGCCGCCGCGCCATGACAGCCAAGGGGAGTCGGGTGTCGGCGATGCGGTGAAAAGCACGTCGGAAGACCTCTGACAGCGGCACCCTCCAGACGCGGGCCATGGCGCCGATATCGCACGAATGCCCATGACCGCCCCGGCCCACGCCACCGCTGCGCCCGAGCGAGCCGGACGCGCCGCGCGCGTCATTCGCGAAGTCGATCACGCCCGCAGGAGCGCGTCGAATCGCGAGATCGTGATTCCGCCGTGCCCGCAACTGCTGCAGCAACTGCGGCAGGCCCTGGCGCAGGCCCAGCCCGACCTGCAGGCCGTGGCACGCATTGCCGGCCGCGACGTGGCGATGGCGGCCACGCTGGTACGCAACGCCAACAGCGCTCGTTTCGCCGCCGGCCAGCCGGTGACCACCGTCGGCCAGGCGATGACACGGCTCGGTCTGGACGCCACGGCAGCCATCATGACCGGCTTCCTGGCCCGCCACGCGCTGCCGGTGCGCCACCCGCAGCTGCAGGGCTTCTGGGAGCGCGCGGCGCTGCGCTCGCAGGCGCTGGCCCTGGTGGCCGGGCGGCTGGCCGGCTTCTCGCCCGAGCTGGCCTACAGCTTCGGCCTGTTCAGCGACGTGGGCATGCCGGTGCTGGCGCAATGCGTGCGCGGCTACGGCGGCACGCTGGTGGAGGCCGCCGCGCGCATCGACCGCGGCCTGGTGGCCACAGAGAACGCCAACCATCGCACCGACCACTGCGTGGTGGGCGCCATGGTCGCCCGGGCCTGGGAGTTCGCCCCGCCGGTGGTGTGCGCGATCCGGCTGCACCACGACTTCACCGGCCTCGAAGACACCCAGCTGGACCCCGAGGTGCGCACGCTGGTGGCGGCCGGCCTGGTGGCCGAGCACCTGGTGCGCCGCCATCAGTGCCTGCGCGCCGAGGCCGATTGGCTTGCCCACGGCGCGGCGTGCCTGGACTGGCTGGGGCTGCCTGAATGCGAGCTCGACGACCTGCTGGCCCAGTGGGCCGACCAGACGCTGGAGATCTGATCCAAGCACGACTGCCGGCACAGGTGCCCCCGGGGCGCCTGAGTTTGCCCCGGGGGAACTGCCCCGGGCGGCACCGGGCACGGTGCGATGATCGCGGCGCGATGCGCGACCATTTCCTGCTCGACCCCGGCATCACCTTTCTCAACCACGGCTCGTTCGGCGCGACGCCGCGCGTGGTGCTCGAGGCGCAGCAACGCCTGCAGCGCGAAATGGAAGGCAACCCCGTGGCGATGCTGGGCCGCGCCTCGGCGCAGCGGCTGGCCAGTGCCCGGCAGCGACTGGGCGGGCTGCTCGGCGCGGCGGGCGACGACCTGGTGTTCGTTCCCAACGCCACCACCGGCGTGAACATCGCGGCGCGCTCGATCAAGCTCGCCCCCGGCGACGAGGTGCTGGCCACCGACCACGAGTACGGGGCTTGCGTGGCCACCTGGCGGCGGCGCTGCGCCGCCGCAGAGGCCCAGTGGCGGCCGGTGGCGGTGCCGCTGCCCTTCGAGCCGCAAGCGTTCGCGGCGCGCATGCAAGCAGCGATGACGCCGCGCACTCGCGTGCTGTTCGTGAGCCACATCGCCTCGACCACCGCGCTGGTGTTCCCGCTGCGCGACCTGCTTGCCGCGGCGCGCGAGCGCGGTGTCGTCACCGTGGTCGACGGTGCGCACGCGCCGGGTCAGATCGACCTCGACCTCGCGGCGCTGGGCGCCGACTACTACGCCGGCAACTGCCACAAGTGGCTGTGCGCGCCCAAGGGCAGCGCGTTCCTTCACGTGCGCGCCGAGCATCAGCGGCAGGTCGAATCGCCGGTGATCAGCTGGGGCTACGTCGCCGAGGAGGCCGAGGCTGACCATGGCGAGTTCGACGCCGCGCGCAGCGGTCACGCCGGGCTCGACGCCTACACCGGCCGCACGACGCTGGAACGGCGGCTGCAATGGCAGGGCACGCGCGACATCACCGCGTTCCTCGCCGTGCCGGCGGCCATCGAGTTCCAGGCCGCGCACGACTGGCCACGCCGGCGTGCGCAGTGCCACGCGATGGCCATGGAACTGCAGCGCGAGGTGCTGGCGCGCAACGGGCTCGAACCCATCGCACCCGACGAGGCGCTGGCGCAGATGGTGCCGATTCCGGTGCGTGCGACCGATGCCGAGGCATTGCGCCGCTGGCTCTTCGACGAGCGCGGCATCGAGGTGCCGGTGACGCAGCACGCCGGCCGCGTGTTCGTGCGGGTGTCGGTGCAGGCCTACAACACGCGGGCCGACCTCAAGCGGCTGCGTGATGCGTTGGCGGAAGCGGGGGTTTGACGGCGCACTGCACGCTCGCGCGATGCTTGCCCGCAGCGCAACCGGGTTCCTCACTCGCGGGTTGCGGCGGGATCGGGCCGCCGGGTGGTTGCCGTAGCGAAGTAGAGGGTGCATCTGAGTGCCGTGCGCAGCACGGCACTCAGAAAAGGACATAAGCGCAGGCAACCACCCGGCGGCCTTGGTGCGCCACCACGCTCGTGGCGAGTGCCCACCGGTCGCTTCAGCGGCCTGTCTTGTCACGCACCGGCTTGCCCGGCCGCGTAGCCTTCACGCCGATGCCCGGCCGCGGTGGCAACCCCGTGTGTTGCGTCAGCACGGTCCCGCGTTTGGCCGCGGTGGCTGTGCGCTTCTCGCCCGGCAAGGTGGAGTTCTTGCGCCGCGCACTGACGTAGCCCTCGCCTGCCGCCGGCTGCCATGCGGGGATGAGGTGGTGCTTGCCGCTGCCGATGAGGTCGGCGCGGCCCATGTCCTTCAACGCCTCGCGCAGCAGCGGCCAGTTGGCCGGGTCGTGCCAGCGCAGGAAGGCCTTGTGCAGCCGCCGCCTGCGCTCGCCGCGCACGACGTCCACGCGCTCGGCGCGGCGGCCTTCGCCGGCATCACCGACGTCGCGGCTGAGGCCTCGCAGCGGGTTGAGGCCCGTGTGGTACATCGTGGTGGCGGTGGCCATCGGGCTCGGGTAGAAGGTCTGCACCTGGTCGGCCTTGAAGCCGTTCTTCTTCAGCCACAGCGCCAGGTTCATCATGTCTTCGTCACGCGTGCCCGGGTGCGCGGCAATGAAGTACGGGACGAGGAACTGCCGCTTGCCTGCCGCCGCGCTGGCCTCGTCGAACAGCTGCCTGAAACGATCGTAGGCACCGATGCCCGGCTTCATCATCTTCGAGAGCGGCCCATCCTCGGTGTGCTCGGGCGCGATCTTCAAGTAGCCGCCGACATGATGGGTGGCGAGTTCCTGGATGTACTCGGGGCTCCTCACCGCGAGGTCGTAGCGCAGGCCGGAGCCGATGAGGATCTTTTTCACCCCGGGGATCGCGCGCGCCTTGCGGTACAAGCGGATCAACGGGCCGTGATCGGTCTTGAGGTTCGGGCAGATGCCCGGGTAGACGCAACTCGGCTTGCGGCAGGCCGCCTCGATCTCTGTGCTCTTGCAGCCGATGCGCCACATGTTGGCGGTGGGGCCGCCCAGGTCGCTGATGACACCGGTGAAGCCCTTGACGCGGTCGCGGATGTCTTCGATCTCCTTCAGGATCGAAGCCTCGCTGCGGCTTTGGATGATGCGGCCCTCATGCTCGGTGATCGAGCAGAAGGTGCAACCGCCGAAGCAGCCGCGCATGATGTTCACGCTGGTGCGGATCATCTCCCACGCCGGGATCCTGGTCGCGCCATCGTGGCTGCCGCGTTCGTCGGCGTAGCTCGGGTGCGGGCTGCGGGCGTAGGGCAGGCCGAACACCCAGTCCATCTCGGCGGTGGCCAGCGGAATCGGCGGGGGGTTCACCCACAGGTCGCGCGGCGCGCCGTGGAAGTCGTAACGCTGCACCAGCGCGCGCGCGTTGCCGGGGTTGGTCTCGAGGTGCAGCACGCGATTGGCGTGCGCGTAGAGCACGGGGTCGCTTCTCACCTGCTCGTAGGCGGGCAGGCGGATCACGGTGGCCTCGCGTGGCGGCATCGCAATGGCGCCGGTCTTGCGCGACATCGGCATCGCGATCGTCACCGCGCCCGCAGCGGCAGGAGTCGCAACGGCCCTCGCCGATCGGGCGCCGGCGCCGGGCTCGATGTCGGCTTTCGCGCACACCGCCCCCTGGGCCCGCGCCACCGGCTCGGTGGTGAGGTAGGGACTGATGTGCTCGTCGATGCGCCCCGGCCGGTCGACCTCGGTGCTGTCGATCTGCATGAACCCCGGCGGCGCGAAGCCATCGCGCACCATGAACGCCGTGCCGCGGATGTCGGTGAGCGCATGGATGGGCTCGCGGCGGGCCAGGCGGTGCGCCACCTCGACGATGGCGCGCTCGGCGTTGCCGTAGACGAGCAGGTCGGACTTGCTGTCCACCACGATCGAGCGGCGCACCTTGTCCTGCCAGTAGTCGTAGTGCGCGATGCGGCGCAAGCTGGCTTCGATGCCGCCGATGACCACCGGCACGTCGCCGAACGCCTCTTTGCAGCGCTGCGTGTAGACGAGCGTGGCGCGATCGGGTCGCTTGCCGCCCACATCACCGGGCGTGTAGGCGTCGTCGCTGCGGATCTTGCGATCGGCCGTGTAGCGGTTGATCATCGAATCCATGTTCCCGGCGGCGACGCCGAAGAACAGGTTTGGGCGGCCGAGCGCGGCAAAGGGCTGCGCAGACGACCAGTCGGGCTGCGCGATGATGCCCACGCGGAAGCCCTGTGCCTCCAGCACACGCCCGATCACCGCCATGCCGAAGCTCGGGTGATCGACATACGCGTCGCCGGTGACGATGACGATGTCGCAGCTGTCCCAGCCGAGTGAGTCCATCTCGGCGCGGCTCATCGGCAGGAAAGGCGCGGGCCCGAAGCGCCTCGCCCAGAAGGGCTTCCAGCTGGAAAGGGGCTTGGCCGCGGGCGGCGCGGCAGCGGCGTGGGTCATGGCAGAGTTCGCGGCAGGGCGCGGATTGTCCCCCCGCGCCCTGAACCGGCGCCGACGTAAGCCCGCCGACCCCTCGGCGACAAAGGCCACGTTGGCGCACAGCCTCCACCGGAGCCCCCGATGAGCGACCCGACCCACCCGTTGAACCTGAGCGACGCCGAATGGCGGCAGCGCCTTGCCCCCGAGGCCTACGCCGTGCTGCGCAAGGAGGGCACCGAGCGGGCATGGACCAGCCCGCTGTACGAGGAGCACCGCAAGGGCACCTTCGTCTGCGCCGGCTGCGACACGCCGTTGTTCCACAGCACCATGAAGTTCGACAGCGGCACCGGCTGGCCGAGCTTCTATGCCACGCTGCCCGGTGCCTTCGGGACAAAGACCGACCGCAAGTTCTTCATGACGCGCACCGAGTACCACTGCAAGACCTGCGGCGGCCACCACGGGCATGTCTTCGAGGACGGCCCGGCCCCCACCGGGCTGCGCTACTGCAACAACGGCGTGGCGCTGAAGTTCGTACCCGACGGTGGTGCCAACGGGGGCTGATCAGTAGTCGCCGGCGGGGCCGGCCACCACCGGTAGCACGAGCCGGAACTCGCTGCCCACGCCGAGCTGGCTGTCCGCCTCCAGACGCCCGCCCATCAGTTCGGCCAGCTGGCGCGACAGCGTCAGGCCGATGCCGGTGCCGGCGATGGCGCCACTCTCGCGCCCGAGGCGGTTGAAGGGCTGGAACAACTCGGGCATGCGCTCGGCCTCGATGCCCGGGCCCGTGTCGCGCACGCACACCGTCAGCTCGCTGGCGCTGGCGCTGCACGACACATCGACGCGGCCTCCCGGCCGGTTGTACTTGACCGCGTTGGACACCAGGTTGACAAGCACCTGCTTGACCCTGCGGGGGTCGACCCACACGCGCAAGTCGCGCGCGGCACGGTCGGCATGCAGGGTGACCTGCTCGCGCGCGGCGGCGGGCTCGTTGAATGCGAGCACCTCCTCGACGACCTCGGCCAACCGAACCCACTGCGGCTTGAGCCGCGCCTCGCGCGATTCCACGCTCGTCAGGTCCAGCACATCGTCGATCAGCGCCAGCAGGTGCCAGCCGGCGCCCTGCATGCGCTGCAGACGTTGCTGCTGCGTGGGCGACAACGGCGCGTTCGCGTCCAGCGCCATCAGCTGCGCGAAACCGAGCACGGCGTTCAGCGGCGTGCGCAGCTCGTGGCTCATGCGCGAGAGGAACTGCGTCTTCGCCTGGTTGGCACGCTCGGCCAGCTCCTTGGCGTGCAGCGCCTCTTCGGCCACCCGCCGCTCGGTGACGTCCATGCAGATGCCGACGCGCCGCACGACGCGGCCCTCGCCGTTGAACTCACCGCTGCCCAGCACGTGCAGCCAGCGCACCACGCCATCGGGCCGCTGCACGCGGAAGGTGAACTCGAGGTCCTCGGACGTCGCCGTGCGGCTGGGATGGAAGCGCTCGACCATCCAGTCCCGGTCCAGCGGATGGATGAGTTGCAGGTATTCGTCGTGCGTCGGCGCAGGGGCGCCCGGGGGCAGGCCGAACAGCGCCAACGTGGTGTCGTCCCAGCGGCCGCGCTCGGCATCGATGTCGCGCTCCCAGGTGCCGATGCCCAGCGCCTGCGTGGCCATCTGCAGCCGCTGCAGCGCCTCGCTCACCTGGCGCTCGCGCGCCAGCTGGTCGGTGATGTCCACGGTGGCAAAGCAGATGCGCCACGGTTGGCCCGCCGCGTCGGCCAGCCACACCGACCGCGTCAGCAGCGTGCGGCGCTCACCGTCGCTCACGCGCCGGATGTCGTGGCGGAACTCGAACACCTCGCCCACCGCGGCCTGGCGCTGCAGGTTGCCGGCCACCACCTGGCGCGACTCGGGCACCACCCACTGCAGCAGTTCCTGCTGCGATGGCGTGGGCGCCGCGGGCGGCAGCCCGTACATCCGCTTCAGCTGCGTGCTCCAGTGGCCGATGCCCAGGCTGCGGTCGCGGTAGCCGAAGCCGAAGCCGACCTGTGCGGCCGACATGTCCAGCAGCTGCCAGGCTTCGGCCGCCCCCAGCTCGGCCTCCTTGCGCTCGGTGATGTCCATCGTCAGGCCGACGACCCGGCGGCCGGGCCCGGGCAGGAACGCGGCGCGCGAGTGCAGCCAGCGCACGCGGCCGTCGGCGCGCCGGACGCGGTAGTCCATTTCGTAGGGCTGGCCGTCACCGGCCAGGAATACGGCGGCGCGCTGCGCCTGCCGCACGGCATCGTCGGGGTGCAGGAAGCGCTCGCGCCACTCGTCGCGCGTCGGCGCGGGGCCATCGGCGGGCAGGCCATACAGCTCCAGGGTCTTGGCGCACCAGCGCTCGCGGCCGCTGTCCAGGTCGAGCTCCCACATCCCGATGCCGACCATCGCCATCGCATACCCGACCAGCGCGCCGCTCGCCGGTGCCTCTTCCTCCTCGACCGCCAGCAGCACCGCAGCGCCGCGGCCGGGTGGGTCATGCGTCAACCGACCCCTGATCTTCAGCGTGCGTTCAGGTGCTGCCGGGGCGTGCAGCCGGGCGCGCAGCTCGAACACCTCATCGAGGCCACCCGGCGCCGCCTGCACGGCCCGTTCCAGTGCGGCACGCCCTCGCTCGTCGAAGCGCTCCAGGAACTGCGGCCAGTCCAGCGATGCCGCCCCGTCGATGGCCAATAGTTCCCGGGCCCGAGGCTCGAGGTGCAGCGCACGCGTGCCCACATCGACCCAGCACAGGCCCACGCCGCTGACAGACTGCACGAAGGCGAGAAGCGAAGCCGGGTCGGGCATGGCGCGGGCTGGGAAGGCGAGTGCGCCGCATGCGCACGGGATACCGGCCGACGCGGCGCCGATCCGGCGCCACCCGATCGGCAGGTTCACTTCGCATCGGCCCGGCCTCTGGTGTCGGTGCCCCCCTGGCGGTCCGCCCGGAGTATCGCGCGGCACTGCTCCAAGGTGAGGACCGGGGTCTCGGCCAGCATGCATCGCAACCGGCAACGGGCAACGGGCAACGGGCAACGGGCAACGGGCAAGCACGGCACCGGCCGCGCGCAATAGTTCGCCGTCGCAGCGACCCGGCAGAGCCCTGGCGGCTCAACCCGCCGGGCGCGCGGCCGAAAGCCGGCCATGGACCTGCTTTCGGCTCTTTCCCTGGCGGTGGGCGTCTGCCTCGTCGCGCTGGTCGCGGTGGCCATGCTGGTGGCCGGCTGGGAGCTGCTGCGGCAGCGCGAACTGCTCGACCAGTTGCGGCGCGACCGTGCCGTCTACGCCGCCACGTCGCCGCTGCCGTTGGTGGGCAGCCGGCCGCCCACCGAGGGCCCGGCCGGCGCCGCGCCGGCCGCGGGTCCGCCCCAGGCCGGCACCACCGCGTCCCCCGCCACCGGCCCGGCCGCTGCCGCAGCCGAGCCCCCGCGGCGCGAGGCGAACTGGACGGAGACACGCCCGATGGTGCTGCGCTTTGCGCCAGCGGCCGACGACAACACGGCGCCGCGCCCCAGGACGCTCGACCTCACCCTCGACTGAACAGCCTCCGGCGCACCTGCCACACCGCGCACCGGCCGGCCGGCGCACGCGCCCGCCGAAGCCGACCGGCCGCGCTCACTGACCTGCTTCAAGCACCGGCCGGGCCGCCGGGCGGGGCCGCGCGGCGGCGGGGCCGCCGGCCTCGTCGCCGGTCTCTTCGCCGAGGAAGCCGCCACTTTGGTGTTCCCACAGGCGGGCGTAGATGCCGCCCTGGGCCAGCAGGCTCTTGTGATCACCCGTCTCGACAATGCGGCCGGCATCCATGACCACCAGGCGGTCCATCGCCGCGATGGTGGACAGGCGGTGCGCGATGGCCACCACGGTCTTGCCTTCCATCAGCGTGTACAGGCTTTGCTGGATGGCCGCCTCGACCTCGCTGTCCAGGGCGCTGGTGGCTTCGTCCAGCAGCAGGATCGGCGCGTCCTTGAGCATCACGCGCGCGATGGCGATGCGCTGGCGCTGGCCGCCCGAGAGCTTGACACCGCGTTCGCCGACATGCGCGTCGTAGGCCCGGCGGCCCTTCGGGTCCGTGAGGCCGACGATGAACTCGGCGGCCTCGGCCCGCTCGGCCGCACGGCGCATCTGCTCCTCGGTGGCATCGGGCCGGCCGTAGATGATGTTGTCGCGCACCGAGCGGTGCAGCAGCGAGGTGTCCTGCGTGACCATGCCGACCTGCGCGCGCAGGCTCTCCTGCGTGACCGCCGCGATGTCCTGGCCGTCGACCAGGATGCGGCCACTGTCCAGGTCATAGAGGCGCAGCAGCAGGTTGACGATGGTGCTCTTGCCGGCGCCCGAACGGCCGACCAGCCCGATCTTCTCGCCCGGCCGGATGGTGAGCGAGAAGTCCTCGACCACTTTCCTGCCCGAGCCGTAGGCGAAGCCCACGTGCTCGAAGCGCACCTCACCACGAGGCACCGCCAGAAGGCCGGCACCGGGCTTGTCGACCACGCTGCGGGCCTTGGCCAGGGTGTTCATGCCGTCCTGCACGGTGCCGATGTGCTCGAACAGCGCCGCCATCTCCCACATGATCCAGTGCGAGATGCCGTTCAGGCGGAACGCCATCGCGGTGGCGGCGGCCACCGCGCCCACCGTGACCGTGCCCTGCGTCCAGCCGACCAGGCAGGCCCCGGCGGTGGCGGCGATCAGCGCCACCGACAGCACCTGGATGCAGATCTCGAACGCGGTCACCATGCGCATCTGCGCATTGACGGTGGCCATGAACTCCTGCATCGCATCGCGGGCGAACGCAGCCTCGCGCTGGCCGTGCGAGAACAGCTTGACGGTGGCGATGTTGGTGTAGGCGTCGGTGACGCGGCCGGTCATCAGCGAGCGCGCGTCGGCCTGCACCTGTGCCACCTTGCCCAGTCGCGGGACAAAGTACCACAGCACACACACGTACAGCGCCAGCCAGCCGAGAAACGGCGTCACCAGAAGCACATCGAATGCGCCGACGATGCCGACCATCGTGATGAAGTAGATGACGACGTAGACCAGGATGTCGGTGACGATGAGCCAGCAGTCGCGCACCGCCAGCGAGGTCTGCATCACCTTGGTGGCGATGCGCCCGGCGAACTCGTCCTGGTAGAAGCTCATGCTCTGCTCGAGCAAGAGGCGATGGAAGTTCCACCGCAGGCGCATCGGGAAGTTGCCGTAGATGGCTTGGTACTTCACCAGCGCCTGCAGCGCGGCCAGCGCGATGGAGCCGAGCAGTACGCCGCCCAGCAGCGCAAGCGTGCGGCCCTCGCGCTGCCACAGCTCGGCCGGCTTGACCTCGGCCAGCACGTCGACGGTGTGGGCCATCATGCTGAACAGCAGCGCCTCGAAGGCGCCGATGCCGGCGGTGAAGATCGTCACCCACAACAGGAAGGGCCGCACTCCCTGCGCGCAGGTCCACAGGAACGCGAAGAAGGTCTTCGGTGGCGGCGGGGGCAGCGCATCCGGGTACGGATGCACCAGGCGTTCGAAACGCTGGAACACGGGGGGCTCTCCCTCTGGCGCGCCGCGGGTGGCGGCGCGGTGGTTCTCGCGGGGGGGGGGTGCGGATTGCCGCACGGCGCCCTGCGACGCAGGCCGGGAGCGGGCCCGATCCAGGCTGAACGCGGGCCGCGCGCCGGCAACTCAGGCCCGAACGGCACAAACCGATCAGATCGGCTGGCCGGAGGACCTCGGATGGTGGGTCAGAGAGAGGAATCCACAGCAACCTCGCCAAACAGCAACCCCTCCACGCCGTTGCCAGCGGGGAGGGGCGGGCAGCTCTCGCTGCCGGGTGGGGCTCCGGAGGAAAGAGGTCCGGGGCCCCTGACGCGCGGGTATTGCGCCGTCAATGCAGCCTGCATGAGCAGGCAGGTGAAGCATAGGACTTGCGAGCTCACGGTGCAAGCGGCGCCGTACCGGCGCTGCGGGATTGATCCCTGCAAGACCAGCGCAGCATGCTCCAGCGTTGCGCCGCCCACCTCATCTCATCGGATCGAGCCGGTGTGGTGCTTGACCACGCGCCGACCCAGGCTCGATCACGCCGACGCCAGCAGGCGGTCGACCAGCGCCGACATGCGGGCCTTGACCGCGGGGTCCATGGTGATCACCCGGCCCCACTCACGCGAAGTCTCGCCCGGCCACTTGTTCGTGGCATCGAGCCCCATCTTGCCGCCCAGTCCGCTGGCCGGCGAGGCGAAGTCGAGGTAGTCGATCGGCGTGTTCTCCACCAGCGTGGCGTCCCGCACCGGGTCCATGCGCGTGGTCAGCGCCCAGATCACTTCCTTCCAGTCGCGGATGTCGACATCGTCGTCGGTGACGACGATGAACTTGGTGTACATGAATTGGCGCAGGAAGCTCCATAGCCCGAACATCACGCGCTTGGCGTGTCCGGGGTAGGCCTTCCTGATCGACACCACCGCCAGGCGGTAGCTGCAACCCTCGGGCGGCAGGTAGAAGTCGGTGATCTCGGTGAACTGCCGGCGCAGGATCGGCACGAACACCTCGTTCAGCGCCACGCCGAGCACGGCAGGCTCGTCGGGTGGCTTGCCGGTGTAGGTGGTGTGGTAGATCGGCCGGGCGCGCTGCGTCAGGCGCTCGATGTGAAACACCGGGAACCAGTCCTGCTCGTTGTAGTAGCCGGTGTGGTCGCCGAAGGGGCCTTCCAGCGCATGCAGGTAGCCGCCACGCTCGGCCAGCGGCACGCCGAACTCCGACCGGCCGCTATAGCCTGGCTCGGCCGGCGGGATATGGCCCTCGAGCACGATCTCGGCCCCGGCCGGCACCTGGAGCTTCAGCGCGCCCTCGCCAACCGAGCTGTCGGCCACTTCGGTGCGCCCGCCACGCAGCAGGCCGGCGAACTGGTACTCCGAGAGCGAGTCGGGCACCGGGGTCACCGCGCCCAGCATCGTCGCGGGGTCCGCCCCCAGCGCCACGGCAAGCGGGAAGGGACGTCCCACGTTGGCGAGCGCAAACTCCCTGAAGTCCAGCGCGCCGCCGCGATGGGCCAGCCATCGCATGATCACTTCGCGGCGCCCGATCACCTGCTGGCGATAGATCCCCAGGTTCTGCCGCAGGCGGGGCCGCGCCACGGATTGCGGCCCGCGCGTCACCACCAGCCCCCAGGTGATGAGCGGCCCGGCGTCCCCAGGCCAGCAGGTCTGGATGGGCAGGCGGCCGAGATCGACCTCGTCACCGACGAACTCTTCCTCCTGGCACGGGGCACGGCGCACCCGCTCGGGCTTCATCGACCAGACGGCGCGCGCCATGTCGAGCAGCCTGCCGGCGTCCTTCAGGCCACGCGGAGGGTCGGGTTCCTTCAGGGCAGCGAGCAGCTCGCCCACCTGCCGGAGTTCGCCTGCCGAGTCCGCGCCCATGCCCAGTGCCACCCGGCGCGGCGTTCCGAACAGGTTGATGAGGCAGGGCATGTGGCCGCCGGCCGGGCGTTCCACCACCACCGCCGGGCCGCCGGCGCGCAGCAGGCCGTCGCCCAGGGCGGTGAGCTCCAGATGCGGCGACACCGGATCGGCCAGCCGACGCAATTCCCCCCGCTGTTCGAGCTGGCCGATGAAGTCGCGCAGGTCCCGGTAGTTCATGGCCGAGTTCTCGTTTTCGGGTCGATTCCGCCCGCCCACGCAAGTTAGGGGGCTGCGACGAGGCCGTTCGGGGTTGTCCGTCTAGGGTTTACCCGATAATCTGCGCCGCCCTGATGACCAGCGCCGCACCCGCCTAGACGTTCCCCGGGTCGCGGATCCTCTGCGCAAGGTCGCCCGCCAGAGCTGAGCCGCGCCGCACGCGACGCGGCCTTTGCCGGCGGACGATTATCCCAAGGCGCCCTGCGCCCGGCCCGGCCGGGCGGCGCCTCAGGCGTACACCTAGGAGAACTCGATCGATGCAAGCGCTTGACCTGCTGCGACGCGCCCAGCGCGCCACCTGCCGTTCGGCAGGGGTGTTCGTGCGCGACGTCGGCCACGGCCTGCTCGAGGTGAGCCACAACACCCTGGCGCTGGTGGGCCTGGTGGCCGTGGCGGCGGCGTTGTTCGGATTCAGTCGCCCGGAACTGCGTCAGCAGGCGGAGTTCGTCGCGCTCGAGTGGCTGCAGACCCGCCACGAGCAGCGCGAGCTGGCCGCAGGCAACGTGCTGGCCGGGCTCGGCGAGCCGGAGGCGGTGGCGCGTGCCACTGCCACCGACCCCGGCAGCCTCAGCAAGGAGCAGGCCGCCGTGGCCCAGTGGCTGGCCCGGCGCTACCGAGTGGCCACCGAGCCGGTGGCCGCGCTGGTGCAGGAGGCCTGGGCCGTGGGCCAACGGGCGGGGCTTGATCCCACGCTGATCCTGGCGGTCATCGCCATCGAATCGAGCTTCAACCCGTTCGCGCAAAGCCCTGTCGGCGCGCAGGGGCTGATGCAGGTGATGACCCGGGTGCACGACGAGAAGTACGGTCCGTTTGGCGGCACTCACGCCGCGTTCGACCCGATCACCAACCTGCGCGTGGGCGTGCAGGTGCTCAGGGAGTGCATCGCGCGCACCGGCAGCGTCACCGAGGGCCTGCGGCACTATGTTGGCGCAGCGGTTCTCGAGAGCGATGGCGGCTATGCCGCACGCGTGCTCGTCGAGCAAGGGCACCTGCGTGCGGTGGCCGAGGGCAAGCGCGTGCCGACCACCGCGCCCAACGTGCCGGCAGGCAGCCAGGCCGAGAAGGTCGCCACCCTCTACCTGGGCGAAGCGCCGGCCACGCGCTGAAGGGCGCGGCCGATGACGGCGCGGCTGAAGGGAGCGGTGCACACGCTGCGCCGGCGGCGTGGCCCCTGCCGGTAAACTGCCGCAGTCGCGCGACTGGCGATAGGGGCGCGGCGGCTCGGAGTCCCGGGCCGCCCCGGCCCGAGGTGGGGCACCATCGGGAAGCGCGCACGGGTCTTTGCCGCGCGGCAACCGCCGCGTGGCCGGGTCCCTCGCCGTTCGCCTGGGCAGCCCTCGATCGCCGCGCAGCAGGCACTCAGCCCTGCCGCGCCCTGGCGCCGCCGAAGGCCCACTCCTCACCTGCCCCAGCGGCGCCCCGTCATGTTTGATCGCAGCCAATCCACCATCGCCAACGTCGACCCCGAGGTCTTCGCCGCCATCGAGGCCGAGAACCGCCGGCAGGAAGAGCACATCGAGCTCATCGCCAGCGAAAACTACGCGTCGCCCGCGGTGATGGCCGCGCAGGGCTCTCAGCTCACCAACAAGTACGCCGAGGGCTACCCCGGCAAGCGCTACTACGGCGGCTGCGAGAACGTCGACGTGGTCGAGACCCTGGCCATCGAGCGCCTGAAGCAACTCTTCGGCGCGCAGTACGCCAACGTGCAGGCCAACTCGGGCTCGCAGGCCAACCAGTCGGTGTACTTCGGGCTCGTGAACCCCGGCGACACGATCATGGGCATGAGCCTGGCCGAAGGCGGCCACCTCACGCACGGCATGGCGCTGAACATGAGCGGCAAGTGGTTCAAGGTGGTCAGCTACGGGCTCGACGCGCAGGAGCGCATCGACTACGACGCAATGGAGAAGCTTGCGCACGAGTCCAGGCCCAAGCTCATCATCGCCGGCGCCAGCGCCTACAGCCTGCACATCGACTTCGAGCGCTTCGCGCGCGTGGCCAGGGCCGTGGGCGCGATCTTCATGGTCGACATGGCGCACTACGCCGGGCTCATCGCCGCCGGGGTCTACCCGAACCCGGTGCCCCATGCCGACGTCGTCACCAGCACCACCCACAAGAGCCTGCGCGGCCCGCGCGGCGGCATCGTGCTGATGAACGACGAGGGCATCGCCAAGAAGATCAACGGCGCCATCTTTCCCGGCATCCAGGGTGGGCCGCTGATGCACGTCATCGCCGCCAAGGCGGTGGCCTTCAAGGAGGCGCTGCAGCCACAGTTCAGGGCCTACCAGCAGCAGGTGGTGGCCAACGCGAATGTGCTGGCCGAAACGCTCATCGCGCGCGGCCTGCGCATCGTCAGCGGCGGCACGCAGAGTCACCTGATGTTGGTCGATCTGCGCCCCAAGGGCCTGACCGGCAAGGAGGCCGAAGCGGTGCTCGGCGAGGCGCACATGACCTGCAACAAGAACGGCATCCCGAACGACCCGCAGAAGCCGATGGTCACCAGCGGCATCCGCCTGGGCACCCCGGCGATGACCACGCGCGGCTTCAAGGAAGAGCAGGCCCGGCAGACCGCCCACCTGATCGCCGATGTGCTGGACCACCCGCGCGACGCCGCCCACGTCGCCGCCGTGCGCGCCAAGGTCGCGGCGCTGACCCGCGGCTTTCCCGTCTACCGCTGAGCGCCAGGAGCGCAGGCGGCCCGCCGCGAAACCCACGCCGCCATGCGCTGCCCCTTCTGCGCCCACGCCGAGACCTCGGTGGTCGAGACGCGCGAGTCCGACGAGGGCGATGTCATCCGCCGCCGCCGCCGCTGCTCGCATTGCGACAAACGCTTCACGACCTACGAGCGCAGCGAGATCGCACTGCCGGCGGTGGTCAAGAAGGATGGCTCGCGCGTCGAGTTCCAGGGCCTCAAACTGCGTGCCTCGATGCTGCTGGCGCTGCGCAAGCGGCCTGTGAGCACCGAGCAGGTCGACGCCGCGCTGGAGCGCATCCAGGACAAGCTGCTGGCCAGCGGTGCGCGCGAGGTGCCCAGCGCGCGTCTGGGCGAACTCGTGATGCGCGAACTCAAGCGCATCGACAAGGTGGCTTACGTGCGCTTCGCGTCGGTATACCGCGAGTTCGAGGATGTCGACGCCTTCCGCCAGCTGATCCGCGAGATCTGAAGATCCTTTCGGCGGCCCGGGCCGGCCGGCCCGGCACCGCGGGCAGGGTCTCGAGCGGCCATCCCCCGCCGGGGGGCCTGCGAGGGGGAAGTCGAAGGGGGACGCGGCGGTGGGCCCGCGCCAACCCCCCGGCACGGCCCGCGGCAGAGGGGCGCGAGCGGCGCCGACGATTCCTACAGTGACCTCCATACCGCACTCGGAGGACACCATGAGCCGTACCACCCAAGCCACCCCGCTCGCCAACGCCTTCGTGCCAACGGCCCGCCGCCGCATGGCGCGCCGGCCTTGCCGCGGCGTCACCCTGGTCGAAAGCCTGATCTGCATGACCATGGCGGCCGTGACGCTCGGGGCGGTGCTGCCCGGGTTCGGCGGCGCACTGGAGCGTCGGCGTGTGGAAGGCGCTGCCGCCCAGATGGAGACCGACCTGCAGCTCACGCGCAGCCTGGCGGTGGCACAGAACCGCACGTTGCGCTTCGAGATCACCGCCAACGAGCATGGCAGCTGCTACATCGTGCATGACGGCAGCGCCGGCGACTGCGCCTGCGCGCCGCACGGCGCGGCGTGCGCCGCCGAGGTGCAGGCGCACCGCATCGCCCACTACCCGGCCGACGCGGGCGTGGCGATTGCGGCCAACGTCCGGTCGATGGTGTTCGAGCCACTGCGCGGCACGGTCACGCCCACCGGCACGCTGCGCGTGACGGGCGGCTCGTTCGCCGTGCATCAGGTGGTCAATCTGATGGGGCGCGTGCGCTCGTGCAGCCCGGGCGGCTCGATGCCCGGGGTGCCCGCCTGCTGAACCCCCCGCCCTTGGCGCCGCACCCCATGTTCGTGGGGGAGGCCGCCAGCTTGGCGGGACAGCCGGTGCGCGAAGCCGGACGAGCGGTTTGGCCCATGGCCGGGCCGAGTCCAGAATCCGCGACCATGAAGAACGCCCACGTCGCCGCACTGCCCCTGCCACGGCAGCGCGGCTGGTCGATCGCCGAGCTGATGATCGTGATGGCGGTGGTGGCCATCATCGCCGCCATCGCCTACCCGTCGTACCAGAGCTCGCTGCGCAAGGGCCGGCGGGTCGAGGCGATGACCGCGCTGTCGAACATCCAGCAGGCCCAGGAGCGGCACCGCAGCATCCGGCCCGCCTACACCGACCTGCTCACCGCGTCCCCCGCGGCCTCCATTCCGGGGCTCGGGCAGCCAGGCACGCGCACCGACAACGGCTACTACGACCTCAGCATCACCATCGACGGCGGCACCGCCTCCACCATCTACATCGCCACGGCCACCGCCGTAGCCGGCACCTCCCAGGCGGGCGACGCGCCGTGCACGGTGCTGGCGGTGCGCATGGCCGGCGGCAACGTTCGCTACGGCGCCGGGACCGCCATCGACTGGGCCGCCGCCAACACCGACCCGCAGCGCTGCTGGGCGCGCTAGGCACGGACCGCGCCCATGACCACAGCCTCTCTCCGGCCGGCCCGTTCGGCCACCGCGCTGCGGCGCGCCTTCACGCTCGTCGAGCTGATGATCGTGGTGTCGATCATCGGCATCATCGCCCTGCTGGTCGCACCGAACATGGCCGAGATGATCGGCATGCAGCGGCTGCGCTCGATCAACGACCAGCTGATCACCGACATGCAGGCGCTGCGCAGCGAGTCGGTGTCGCGCAACCAGATCATGGGCTTCCTCGCCCGCAACACGGCCGGCGAACCGATGACCTGCTACTCGATCATCTCGGGCACGTCGAACACACTGTCGCTGCCCAACATCGGGGGCATCGACAAGGACCAGTGCAACTGCACCAACGCCGTGGGCTCGGTGTGCACCGGCACGCAGCGCGAGCTGCGCACGGTGCAGCTGCCGCGCGACAGCAACATCCAGTTCACCTTCCACCCCGACCAGCGCGGCTTCGTCGTGCTGAGTCCGATCGCCAGCGAGATCGTGATCGCAGACCCCAACACGGCGGTGTTCCAGGATGTCGAGTTCTGCGTCGAGGTGCGGCGCACGCCGCGCGGGCGGCTGCGCACGACGCTGGGAGCCGCCGGCCGGGTTTCGCAGTGCTCGCCCGACGGCTCGGTGCCTGGCGTGGCCCTGTGCCCGGCCTATGACGTCAACCTCGGCAACTGCAAGGCGGTGCCATGACAACGCCGATGCGTCGCCGGCGCGAGCGCGGCCTGTCGCTCGTGGAGCTGATGGTCGGCGTGGCCGTCGGCCTGTTCGTCGTGGCCGCGGCCACCGTGATGGTCTCGAGCCAGCTGGGTGAGAACCGCCGGCTGCTGCTGGAGAGCCAGCTCCAGCAGGACCTGCGCGCCACGGCCGACATCATCACCCGCGAGCTGCGCCGCAGCGGTGGCCTCATCCAGGCGCAGGCCCTGGTGGCCTCGGCCAGCACGCCTGCAGCCCACAACGCCCAGAGCGTGGTCACACCGTCCAGCGGGCCCAGCTCGCCGGCCGACGTGAGCTTCAAGTACGAGCGCACCAGCATCCTGCAGGGCCCGTGGGGGTTCAAGCTGGACAACGGCATCATCAAGACCCAGGTGATCAACAGTTCCACCGGCGCCTCGCTGGGCTGGCAGGACCTCACCGACGGCACGGTGATGGAGGTCACCCAGTTCAGCGTGACCGTCAACCGGTTCCCGCCTGCCGGTCAACCGGCGGTCGAGGTGCCTTGCCCGAAGCTCTGCCCGGGCGGGGGCACCGCGTGCTGGCCGGCGGTCTACGTGCGCGACTTCGTCGTCCAGATCAGCGCGCGGCTTCGCACTGCACCGGAAGTGCAGCGCACCGTGCGTTCGCAGGTGCGTGCACGCAACGACCTGATGGAGTTCCGCACCGGTGGCAGCCCGCCAGCGGCCTGCCCCGACTGAGCCGGGTCCCGCCCAAACCACCGGACCGACGCCTCGCTTCCTTTCCATCAAGACCACGCATGGCCTACCGTCACCGCATCCGCCCAGGGCCGCCGGCCGCACCACGGCGCGGAGCCGCCACGCTGATCGTGGTGATGATCCTGTTCTTCATCATCACGCTGGTGGCGGCGTACACGAGCCGCAACCTGCTGTTCGAGCAGCGCACTTCGGCCAACCAGTTCCGCTCGACGCTGGCCTTCGAGGCCGCCGAGGCCGGCCTGGAGTGGGCCATCGCACGCCTGAACGAAGGCCGCATGAACGACGACTGCACCGAGCTCGACGCGGGCACGGCCGTGTCCGCGCCGCCGCAGCCGTCGTTCCGCGAGCGCTACCTCTCGATCGATGTGACCAGCGGCGCCATCACGGCCGTCCCGCCCACCGCCCCGGACACCGAGATCGCCGCCGGATGCATCTTCAACGGTGTGGGCTGGAGCTGCCACTGCCCGGCTTCCGGACCCCCGGCCCCCGTGGTGGCCGCGTATGTCGGCAACGGTCCCTTCCCGGCGTTCTGGGTCAAGTTCCGCCACAACCTGCTGGGCACGCCCGCGCGGCCGCACATCGTGCGCATTCAGGTCAATGCCTGCACCCGCGCCAACGCCAACTGCCTTGCCTTCGATCGGCTGGCCGAATCCGGTGACGGTCTGGCCACGGTCTGGGCCATGGTTTCGCTGCGTTCGGGTCTGCCGGCGCTGCCTGCAGCGGCGCTCACCGTGCGCAACACGTTCTCCGATGGCGGCCGGTCGGCGACGGTGACCAACGAAGACGCCGAGTCCTCCGGCATCACCATCCACAGCGGCGAGGCGTTTGGCATCGGCTCGTTGCAGCTCAACAGCATGCCCGGCACGCCATCGACGCTTTCGGTGTGGCGCTCAGACGCCGCCTTGGCCTTCCCCGACGTGGTGACGCCCCCGGTCACCACCGCAGACAACGGCCGCAACCGCATGTTCAATGCGTTCTTCGGCAACTGGCCAGCCACCTACACGGCGCAGCCCGGCGTGGTGGTGATCGACTGCGCCGCCGACTGCACGGCCGCTGACGTGAACGCCGCCGTCGCGCGCCAACCCGGCCAACCCGTCTACCTCAGCGGCGGCGGGCGCCTGACCATCGGGGCGGCCATCGGCACGGCTGCCGAGCCCGTGCTCATCGTCACCGAGGGGCGGGTTGAATTCGATGCAGCCGTCACCGTGCACGGCGCCATCTATTCGCGCGCAGCCACCTGGGACCTCGACGGCGACGGCACCATCCGCGGCGCCGCCATCGCCGAGCGCAACTTCACGTTCGACGACAACGACCTGTCCATCATCTACGACCGCGACGTGCTGCTGCGCCTGCGCAACCGCACTGGGTCATTCGCCAAGGTCGCCGGCTCCTGGCGCGACTACCAGCCCGGACCCAACCCATGATGCGCACACGCAAGCGCGGCGTCTCGCTCATCGAGGCCCTGGTCGCGATGGCCGTGATGGCCTTCGGCATGCTCGGCGTCGTCGGCCTGCAGGGCACGCTGCGCGGCAATGCCGACCTGTCCAAGCAGCGCAGCGAGGCCACGCGCATCGCGCAGGAAGAGGTGGAGAAGTTCCGCATCTTCGGCAACCTGGCCGCGTTCGACGCCAAGGCCGGCTTCGCCGCCACCAACGTGGTGGGCTACACCACCAACACCACCTACACGGTCACCGGCACCGTCACGCCGGGCGGCGTGGCCAACGACAAGACCCTGGTGATCGACGTCGCCTGGGCCGACCGCAAGGGCGACCCACAGAACGTGCGCCTGGTCAGCTCGATGGCCCGCATCGCGCCCGAACTGGCCGCTTCGCTGGTGGCGCCGCCTTCCGGCTCGGGCGGTGTCCAGAATCCCGGGGGCCGCAGCCGCGGCATTCCGCCCCAGGCCAAGAACTTCGGCGATGGCACCAGCGGCTTCGTGCCCCCGGGCGGCACCGGCGCGGCCTGGGTGTTCAACAACACCACCGGCGTGGTGACCGCCGTGTGCACCACCACCGTCACGGACAACTCCATCCTGCAGTTCACCGACCTCGTTTCCTGCGTCGGCACGCAGCAGTACCAGCTGATCTGGGGGTTCATCCGCTTCGACCTGACCAACCCCCCCACCACCAACTCGGTGCGCAACGCGAACGGCGACGTTCCCGGCACCGTGGAGGCCGAAGTCGTGCAGACCGCGCCCGCCGTGCTCGCTGGCACCCGAACCTGCCTGCACGCCTATGCCGACGCCAACCTCAACCCGGTATCGCCCTACAAGGTGGCGGCGTTCTTCTGCCTGGTGCCGGTGAACACGCTGAGCACACCCCAGTTCGCCTGGTCGGGCACGCTGCAGATGCGGGGCGATCCGTACATGCCGGCGGCCACACCCATCTCGGCCTCCGGGGCCTACCTCACCGATGTCGCCACCGCCAACCGCAAGGTCTGCCGCATCCGCGCCCCGGCCACCTACACCAGCATTGCCACGCCGCTGGGCAACCAGAACCTGATCGTCATCCGCGCCGGCGACGGCACCACGGCGAACACCTGCCCGGCCCCGACGACCTTCGGGCATCAGCCGGCGCCCTGAGCGGGGCAACTGCGCGCCGCGGCGCCTGGCCCGCGGCGCCTGGCCGATCAACGCCGCGCACCCGCTGCGACGGGCCCCTCTAGACTGCGCGGCATGACGACGCAGGCCGCCCCCCCGTTCCCGCTGGACGGGGCGCGGCTCACCGAAGCGCTCGCGCTGGCCGAGTCGGCGATCGGCGTGTCGGAGCCGAATCCGCGCGTGGGTTGCATCGTCGGCCGCGCCGACGGCACGCTGCTCGGTCAAGGCGCCACGCAACCTGCCGGCCAGGCGCACGCCGAAGTGATGGCGCTGCGCGATGCCGCGGCGCGCGGGCACGAAGTACGCGGCGCCACGGCCTGGGTGACGATGGAACCCTGCGCCCACCATGGTCGCACCCCGCCATGCTGCGACGCATTGATTGCCGCCGGCGTGGCGCGCGTGGTCATCGCGCTGCGCGACCCGTTCGAACAGGTGGACGGCCGCGGCATCGAGCATCTGCGCGCGGCCGGCATCGCGGTGACCGTGCTCGACGCCTCGAGCCCGCTGGCGCTGGCCGCCCGCGAGCTGAACATCGGCTTCCTCTCACGCGTGGTGCGCCGGCGACCGTGGCTGCGCATGAAGATCGCCGCGTCGCTGGACGGCCGCACCGCGCTCGAAAACGGCACGAGCCAGTGGATCACCGGCCCGGCGGCGCGCGCCGATGGCCACGCCTGGCGCAAACGGGCGGGCGCCGTGCTGACCGGCATCGGCACCGTGCTGGAAGACGATCCTCGTCTTGACGTGCGCGACGTTCCCACTTCGTTGCAGCCACAGCGCGTGATCGTCGATTCGCGGCTGCAGACACCGCCCGGCGCGCGCATCCTGCGGCCACCGGGCCGCGTGTGGCTCTACGCCGGCGACGGCGCCGCCGCCGGCCGCGCGGCCCTTGAAGCCACGGGCATGGTCGACATCCGCGTGCTGCCCGACGCCCGGGGCAAGGTCGACCTCGCAGCGTTGCTGGCCGATCTGGCCGGGCGCGGCGTCAACGAGTTGCATGTCGAGGCCGGTCACAAGCTCAACGCATCGCTGCTGCGTGCCGGCCTGGTCGACGAGCTGCTGGTGTACCTGGCGCCCAAGCTCATCGGCCTGGGCCGCGAGATGGCCGCTTTCGGGCCGCTCACCGAACTTGACCAGTCGCTGGCCTTCCGCTTTGTCGACACCAGCCGGGTCGGCAACGACCTGCGCGTGCGTGCGCGCCCACCCGGGCGCGAGGTCTTCTGACGCGCAGGGGTTCGGGCACCGGACGCAGGGGCCGCGTGAAGCCGTTGGGCGCCGCAATTGCGGCCGATTCGACCGCCGCAGTACCCCGCACCCGGGGCAGCATCGAGCAGTGCGCGGCTCCAAGGGGCACACACAGCCCGCCACCTACAATCGCGGGCATGCCGATCGCCCCTGTTCCCGAGCTGGTGGCCGAGATCGCCGCCGGCCGCATGGTCGTCCTTGTCGACGAGGAAGACCGCGAGAACGAAGGCGATGTCGTGCTGGCCGCCGAGCACGTCTCGCCCGAGGCGATCAACTTCATGGCCCGGCACGCACGCGGCCTGATCTGCCTGACGCTGACGCGCGAGCGCTGCGAGCGGCTGCAGTTGCCGCCGATGGCGGCACGCAACGGCACCCAGCACGGCACGGCCTTCACCGTGTCGATCGAGGCGGCCAGCGGCGTCACCACCGGCATCAGCGCCGCCGACCGCGCGCGCACCGTGCAGGCGGCCGTGGCGCGCGATGCCCGGCCGAGCGATCTGGTGCAGCCCGGCCACGTCTTTCCGCTGCAAGCCCAGGACGGCGGTGTGCTGATGCGCGCCGGCCATACCGAAGCCGGCTGCGACCTCGCAGCGCTTGCCGGCCTCGCGCCCGCGGCCGTGATCTGCGAGGTCATGAAGGACGACGGCACGATGGCGCGCCTGCCCGACCTCGAGGTCTTCGCGCGCGCGCACAGCCTCAAGATCGGCACCATCGCCGACCTGATCGGCCACCGCCTGCGCCACGAGACGCTGATCGAGTGCGTCGGCGAGCGCCGCTTCGACACCCCGCACGGCAGCTTTGCCGGCCGCATCTACCGCGACAAGGGCGGCGGCGTGCACATCGCTCTCACGCACGGCCGCTGGGGTGCCGATGACGAGGTGCCGGTGCGCGTGCACGAGCCATTCACGGCGCTGGACCTGCTCGATGCCTCGAGCCCGGGGCACACCTGGCCGCTGCCCAAGGCGCTGACCACGCTGCGCGAAGGCCCGCGCGGCGTGGCCGTGCTGCTCAACTGCGGGCACGACGCCGCCGCGCTGTGGCAGCAGCTGCTGCCCGCGTCCGAAAGATCGCGCGGCGCGGGCGGCCGCATGCAGCCGCAGGACCTGCGCGTCTACGGCATCGGTGCGCAGGTGCTGCGCGACCTTGGCGTGCGCCGCATGCAGCTGCTGGGCAGCCCGCGTCGCATGCCCAGCATGGCCGGCTACGGGCTCGAGATCACGGGCTACCGCGCCGCCGCCTGACGCGGCAGCCGCGGCACCGACACACAAGGCAGCGGAGGAATCGCGATGCAAGGCGCCGACCAGGGCACGAATGGCGAGCTCGACGGTGCCGGGCTGCGCATCGGCATCGTGCGCGCGCGCTTCAACGAAGCGCTCACCGCCGCCAGCGTCAAGGCCTGCCTGGCCGAGCTCGACCGCCTCGAGGTCGAAGACGGCGACATCCGCCACGTCACCGTGCCCGGGGCGCTGGAGATCCCGGTGGCGCTCAAGGTCATGGCCGATTCGGGCGACTACGACGCGCTCATCGCCATCGGCTGCGTGATCCGCGGCGAGACGTACCACTTCGAGCTCGTCGCCAACGAAAGCGGCGCCGGCGTCACGCGCGTCGCGCTGGATCACGGCGTGCCGGTGGCCAACGCCATCCTCACCTGCGAGACCGAGGCCCAGGCCTGGGCCCGCGCCGAGGAGAAGGGGCGTGACGCCGCGCGCGTGGCGGTGGAGATGGCCAACCTGCTGGAAGAGCTGTCGTGACGGGCAAGGCCGCCGCCGCTGCGGCGCCCCGCGGGGAAGCCGAGGCCTTGGCCGGGCATGAAGGCCCCCCGGCCACCCGGCCCGCCCGCGCCCCCAGCGGCCGCAACCCGCGGCGCCGTGCGCGCGAGTTCGCCGTGCAGGGGCTGTACCAATGGCTGCTCGCCGGCCACGGCGCCGAGGACGTGCTGGCCACGCTGCGCGAGCAGCCCGACTTCGAGCGCGCCGACCGCGCCCACCTCGACGCGCTGGTGCACGGCGGCATCGCCGAGGCGGGCGCGCTCGACGCAGCCATCGCGCGCCACGTCGACCGCCCGACCGCGCAACTGTCGCCGGTGGAACACGCGGTGCTGCTGATCGGCGCCTACGAGCTCACCCATTGCCTCGACGTTCCGTACCGCGTCGTCATCAACGAGGCGGTCGAGCTGGCCAAGGCCTTCGGCGGCACCGACGGCCACAAGTACGTCAACGGCGTGCTCGACAAGACCGCGGCCGACCTGCGCGCGGCCGAGGTGTCCGCCCGACGGCGCAGCCCCCCGGCCCGCTAGCGCCCTGGAAGCTGCCGCTTCGAACGCGCCACGCCACGGTCGCCGCCGCCCCGAGTTCCAACCCGATGACCTTGCGCACGGCCGCCCGCGTCGATCGCATCGAGCCCTTCTACGTGATGGAGCTGGCCAAGGAGGCCTTCGCCATCGCGGCCAGCGCGGAGTGCGACCCGGCACGCGGCGGCGAGCCGATGGTCTTCCTGAACATCGGCGAGCCCGACTTCGGCGCCCCCGACGCGGCACTGGCCGCCGCCGCCCGCGTGGTGGCCGGCCGCACGCTGCCGTACACGCAGGCCACCGGCATCGCACCGCTGCGGCAGGCCATCGCGCGCTGGTACGGCACGCGCTTCGGCCTCTCGATCGCACCCGAGCGCATCGTCGTCACCGCCGGCGCCTCCGCTGGCCTGCAACTGGCCTGCCTGGCGCTGTTCCAGGCCGGCGACGAAGTGCTGCTGCCCGACCCCAGCTATCCGTGCAACCGCCACTTCGTCGCCGCCGCCGACGCGACGGCGCGGCTGGTCCCCACCGGGCCGACCCAACGCTTCCAGCTCAGCGCCGAGGACGTGGCGCGACACTGGAGCCCGGCCACTCGGGGCGTGCTGCTCGCCTCGCCCGGCAACCCCACCGGCACCAGCATGGCCCCGCAGGTGATGGGCACCATCGTCCAGGAGGTCCGCCGCCGCGGTGGCGTGACGCTGGTCGACGAGATCTACCTCGGCCTGAGCTACGACGCGCGGTTCGGCACCAGCGCGCTCGCGCACGACCCGGCCGGCGAGGACCTGGTCTCGATCAACAGCTTCTCCAAGTACTTCAGCATGACCGGCTGGAGGCTGGGCTGGCTGGTGCTGCCCCAGGCGCTGGTGCCGGCGGTGGAGCGGCTGGCGCAGAACCTGTACATCTGCCCCAGCACGCTGGCGCAGGAGGCCGCCCTGGCCTGCTTCGAGCCCGCGGCCCTGGCCCAGTGCGAGCAGCGCCGCGGCGAGCTGCAGCGCCGTCGCGACTTCATCGTGCCGGCGCTCGATTCGCTCGGTCTGCGCGTGCCCGTGGTGCCAGACGGAGCCTTCTACGCCTGGGCCGACTGCGCCGCGCACGACCCCAGCAGCTGGGACTTCTGCCGCCGCATGACGCGCCAGGCGCATGTCGCGCTGACCCCCGGCCGCGACTTCGGGCCGGCCGCCGCCGTGCGCTACCTGCGCCTGTCATATGCCGGCTCGATGGACGACCTGCGCACGGCCGTGGACCGGCTGGCGCGCGAACTTGGCAGTTCAATCCCGCGTTTTTCGGCGCCGTCCCGCGCCGCGACGTCGTAAGCTGCCCGGCCGTGGCACTCACCCTGTTCAAGCGCCCGCCTCGCAAGGAGGGGCCGGACTCCGAGTTCGCCGCCACCGTGGCTTCGCTGCCACCAGGGGTGGAGGCGGCCGTGCCGCTGCCCGCTTCAGACTCACCCGACTCGCTGCCTCCGGATTCGCAGCCACCCGACTCGCTGCCCCCGGATTCGCTGACCTTCGACTCGCTGCCGCCGGACCTGCCCGAGCCGCCGCGCGCCCCGCCCTCGCGGCCCAGGCCTTCCGCGGCGGCGTTGCCCCCGCTGCCAGCGGTGGACGACTCGGTGCCGCCCGAAGCCGACGCAGCCCCCGCCGGCCCGTTCGAGCCGCATCCGGCGGCGGAGCTGCCGCCCTACCTCGGCGGCCCGGCACCCAAGCCGACGCCCGAACCTGCCGCCGATGACGACTCGCTGCCGATGGCCGACCAGCCGACCATCGCGCAGGTCGGCCGTTATGCGCTGAAGCGCGCGCTCGGCCTGGGCGGCCTCGGCCAGGTGCACGAGGCCTGGGACCCGCTGCTGGGCCGCACGGTGGCCATCAAGACCCTGCAGTTCGAGTCCGACCCGCGCACGCGCAGCGCGTTGGACCGGCTGTTCCTCAACGAGGCGCGCGCGGTGGCCGGGCTGTCGCACCCGCACATCGTCACCGTGCACGACGCCGGCCTGTCGCCGCAGGGCGTGTACCTGGCGATGGAGCGGCTGCAGGGCAAGGACCTGCGCCAGCGCCTGCAGGAAGGCTGGCGGCCGGGGCCGGCGGTGGCCGCGCAACTCGTGCGACGCGTCGCCGACGCCCTGGCCTACGCGCATGCCCGCGGCGTCGTGCACTGCGACATCAAGCCGGGCAACATCTTCATCACCGGCAGCGACAAGCCCAAGGTGCTCGACTTCGGCATCGCGCGCGTGGCCCACGGCCGCGCCGTGCCGGCCGCGCTGCAAGGCACGGTGGCCGGCTCGCCGCACTACCTCGCGCCCGAGCAGCTGCTGGGCAAGGAGGTCGATGCGCGCACCGACATCTACTCGCTGGGCGTGGTGTTCTACGAGCTGCTGTCGGGCCGGCGCGCGTTTGGCGGAGACTCCGTCGAGCAGATCACCACCGCGGTGCTCACCAACCACCCGGCCCCTGCGCACCTGATCCGCTCCGGCGTGCCCGAGGCACTGTCGGCCATCGCCGCGCGCGCCATGGCCCGCGACACGGAGGCGCGCTACGCCACCGCCAGCGAGATGGCCGCCGATATCCGCGCCTGGTTCGACCAGCCTCGCGCGGCGGCCCCATCGAAGGAAGAGCGCGCCGAGGCACGGCGGCTCAAGAAGGCCACGCAGCGCCCGGCCCCGCGCCGCTGGCCCTGGGCGGTGGCCGGCGCCACCGCGGCCCTGCTGGCCATCGCGGCGGCCGGCCTGTTGGTCGTGATGCGTGCCGGGCCGCAGCCCGGTGCCTCGGAAGCCGCTGCGTCGGGCGCCGCGCCATCAGGGTCGGGCGCCACCGCGGCAGCCCCGTTGTCGGGCAGCGACGCCCCAGCCACCCCCGCGGCGGGCCAGCCGGGCGGGGCCGCCGGCCGCGAAGGCGACATCGTGCTCAGCGGTGGGGTGCCTGTCATGGGCACCACGCCCAATCCGGCGGCAGCGGCTGTGGCGGCTAGCAGCTCTCCTGGCACCAGCGTGGCCGGCGCCACCGGTGCGCCTGCCGCCCCCGGGTCGGGGCCGCCGGGTACCGGCGGAGCCGACACCAGCCCGGCAACGGCGCCCGGCACCCGGGCACAGGCCACGGGAGCCACCGCCACTGGCCCCGCCGAGCCACGCCCGACCACCCCTCGCGCTGCTGCAGCGGGGGCACGCAATCCAGCCGGATCCCGCGATGCGCAGGCCCGGCGTGCCGCCGCCGCAGGCGGTGCCGGCTCGGCCAACGCAGCCCCCAGCCCCGCCACGGCCACCGGTATGGGCACGCTGCAGCTGGCCATCAGCCCCTGGGGGCAGGTGGAAGTCAACGGCCAGCCGGCAGGCACCGCACCCCCGCTGACCCAGCTCACGCTGCCGGTGGGCAACCAGGTCATCACCGTGCGCAACGCCGACTTCCCGCCCATCACCGTGACCGTCCAGGTGCAAGCCGACAAGCCGGCGTGGGTGCGGCACCGTTTCGGGCAGTGAGTGCCCCGCATGCTGCGAACCGAACCGCCCACCACCGCCGAGCCGGCGGCTGCCGTGCGCTTGCCGCGGCCACCGAAAGCGCCCGGCGCAGGCGGCGGGCGCGGTGCGCATCGCCAGCCCCGCGGCCGATCGGCGCGAAGCGCCGCGCTGGTTACCGCGCTGGCCGCTGCGGTGCTGGCCGGTTGCGCCAGCCCGTCGACCGCGCCCCCTGCGCCCGCCACGCTGGCACCTCCTTCTCTGGCCGAGCTCATGCAGCGCCCGGCCGAGCGCGCGCTGGTCGACGGCATCCGCCTGTACGACGACGCGCAGTACGCGCAGGCCGAGGTGCAGTTGCGCAAGGCGCTGGGCGCCGGCCTGGCCGACGCCCGCGACCGCGCCAGCGCACACAAGCTGCTGGCCTTCATCACCTGCACCACCGACCGGCTGGCCGACTGCGCAGCGCAGTTCGCCGCGGCGCGCGCCGCCGACCCCGCCTTCCAGCTCAGCCGGTCGGAATCGGGCCACCCGGTGTGGGGGCCGGTGTACCGACGCACGCTCGCGCCCTGAGGACCTGCGGCCTGACGACCTGGCCGCCTGTCGGGCTGACACCCTGACACCGGTCGGCGGTTGCGCCAGAAGGGGCCCCCGAGCACCCGCCGGTATCATGCCGGCGCCCATGCAAAGCTCCCCGGCCGCCCTGCGGCCGAAGCCCCCCGCCCTGCCGCGCGCCGCGGCCCTGGCCGGCCACGACACCGCTGCCCCGGCACCGGTCGTGTACCGCCTGCCGCTGCGCGTGTACTGGGAAGACACCGACGCCGGCGGCATCGTCTTCTACGCCAACTATCTCAAGTTCTTCGAACGCGCGCGCACCGAGTGGCTGCGTGCCCTGGGCGTGCACCAGCAGGCGATGCGCGAGCGCACCGGCGCGATCTTCGTCGTCACGCACACCCGCACCCACCACCGTGCCCCGGCCCGGCTGGACGACGCGCTGGAGGTCACCGTGGCCGTGCAGCACACCGGCCGCGCCAGCCTGCAACTGGCCCAGCAGGCGTGGCGCGGCGACACGCTGCTGACCGACGGCGAGGTGCGCATCGGCTGCGTCGAGGCGGCCACGCTGAAGCCCTGCCGCATCCCCGCCGAAGTGCTGGACCTTCTCTAACTCCACAACAACAATGAGCCAAAACCTCTCCATCACTGCACTGGTGCTGCAAGCCAGCCCTGTCGTGCAGGTCGTGATCGCCGGCCTGGCCGTGGTCTCGGTCGTCAGCTGGGCGGTGATCTTCGCCAAGCTCATCGGCCTGAAGCGCGTGCGCGGCGGCAACGAGGGCTTCGAGCGCGAGTTCTGGTCGGGCCGCAGCCTGACCGAGATGAACCAGGCCATCGGCAGCAAGCCCAGCACCGCGCCGATGGAACGCATCTTCGCCAGCGGCATGCGCGAGTTCCTCAAGCTGCGCGAGCGCCGGCTCGATGCGGGCGCGCAGCTGGACGGCGCGCGCCGCGCGATGCGCGCCAGCTACCAGCGCGAGGTCGACGTCGCCGAGAGCAACCTGAGCTTTCTCGCCTCGGTGGGCTCGGTCAGCCCCTACGTGGGCCTGTTCGGCACGGTGTGGGGGATCATGCATGCGTTCACCACCTTCGGCACGCTGCAGCAGGTGACGCTGTCCAGCGTCGCGCCGGCGATCGCCGAGGCGCTGGTCGCCACCGCCATCGGTCTGTTCGCCGCCATTCCGGCCGTGGTGGCCTACAACCGCCTGGCGCGCGACATCGACCGCATCGCGATCCAGCTGGAGACCTTCATCGAGGAGTTCACCAACATCCTGCAGCGCAATGCCGGCGGCAGTGGCGCGGGCGTGTCGGGCGCCACGCAGATCCACACCACGCAGGCCCCGGGGGCGCGCTGACATGGCTGCCCCCAAGCTCACTTCGTTCGCTGCCCCCCGAGGGGCTGTCTGCGCCTTCGGGCGGCCGGGCGGCGCTGACATGGCCGCCCCCAAGCTCACTTCGTTCGCTGCCCCCCAAGGGGGCTGTCTGCGCCTTCGGGCAGCCGGGCGGCGCTGACATGGCCGCCATCATGGGCCGCAGCGGCGGCGGTCGGCGCCGCCGCAGCATCGGCGAGATCAACATGGTGCCGTTCATCGACGTGATGCTCGTGCTGCTGGTGATCTTCATGGTCACCGCGCCGCTCATCACCACCGGTGTCGTCGACCTGCCCTCGGTGGGCAAGAGCGCGCAGCGGCCCAACAAGGTGATCGAGGTCATCGTCGGCAGCGACGAGCAGCTCAAGCTGAAGGTCGACGGCAGCGAGCCGGCCGCCGCCACGTTGCGCGACCTCGTCGCCCGCGTGCGCCAGGGCCAGGGCGGCGACGCCGATGCGCCGGTCGTCATCAGCGCCGACCGCAACGTCAAGTACGAGGCCGTGGTCAAGGTGATGGACACGCTGCAGCGCGCCGGCGTCAAGCGCGTCGGCCTGTCGGTCAAGCAGGCGTCGGGCTGAAGAAGACGACGGTCGGATGCACGCTGCCCCCGCCCCGCGCCACCGCCCTGGTTGAACGAAACCGCCGCCTCGCGATCACACCCGTCGCCCATGGACGCGACCCAGCCCACCCCCTCCTCGCTGCTGCCCACCGACCCCGGCGGCGGCCGGGCCGGCCTCGCCGTCTCGATCGGCGTGCACGCGGCGCTGCTGGCGGCGCTCGCCGGCGTGGTGCAGTGGCGCACGCAGACGCCCACCGTGGCCGCCGCCGAGTTGTGGTCCAGCGTGCCCGAGGTGGCAGCCGCCCCACCGGCGCCAGCCCCGGCCCCCGTGCCGGCCCCCGCGCCCGTGCCGC
>JAEUPD010000150.1 GCA_016788525.1 Rubrivivax sp. | reverse complement strand
AGGTTGGCCTCGTAGGCGCCGCTCTCGCGCGCGATGCCGGCGCGGGTGGCCGCGGTGGCCACCCGCGGCACGTCGACAAAGGCCTGATTGCCCAGGAAGTAGTCGGGGTGCAGGTTCAGGTGCAGCACCTGCACCACCGGCTCGCGCGTGGTACGGGAGATCAGCGCGCGCAGCTGTTCACCGTAAAGGCGGCTGGGACCGGTGTTGATGACCAGCACGCCCGCGCCTGTGGCGATGAAGCCGGTGTTGATGATGTTGCAGCCGTTCTTCGGGTGGAAGTCGTCGTTGTCGCCTTCCACCACCCACACGCCCGGCGCCAGGCTGCGGGCCTGCAGGCGATAGTCGAGGGTGGCCGGGTTGGCACGTGCCGCAACGGCCGGTGTTTGCGCCTGGGCCGCCGGTGATAGGGCGACGCCCAGGCTGCCGGCGGCGGCGGTCAGGCCGGCGACCAAGGCGACCTGCACGCCCGCCGCCCCCGACCAGCGGTGGCGCGGCGCGCCCGCTGCCCGCCGCGAGGTGGTCATTGCACGCGGCTCCGGATGCGGTTGCCGTTGTTGTCGGTGCCCACGATGTGCACGCCGCCCTTGGGCGGCACGGCGAAATCGAACGACAACACCGGGTTCTCGGCCAGCGGCTCGAAGCCCTGCAGGCGCGCCAGCTCACGGTCGTCACCGTCGCGCAGCGACAGGCGGTTCAAATAAAAGGCCGGAATGCCGGCCACCAGGCCCGTGTCCATCGGGTGCATCACCTTCAGCCGCAGCCGCGATGCATAGGCCGCCTGGCCCGGCGCCGGCGAGAAGAGCTTGCCGCTCACCTCGCCCAGCGTCCTGGACCAGGTTCCGTCCTTGCGCGTCGCGCCGGCCACGGTGCAGCCGCCGCCGGCCGAATCGACCCACGTGCTGCCCACCACCCAGCGCCCCGGCGCGCCGGCCAGGCGCACCGCGGCACGCACCGGCGACCCCTGCTCGAGCTTGAAGCGAAAGGCCACGGCCGGCAGCGCGCGCAGCGGCTCGTAGCTCAGCACCTTGCGGATCGGGTTGCGGTCGACCAGCACGACGATTTCCTCGACACGGCCCAGCCCCGGGTCGACGCGCACGCTGATCGGCACGTTCATCGGGTCCTCGGCGAAGCCGGGGCCCTGCACCTGAACGCGGTCGTCGAACGTCGCGCGGGCGGTGCGGCCGAGGAACTCCCGCCGCATGTCCGGCCAGGGATGCGACTTGAAGGGGTCGCCCTCGAACCCATCGGAGGTGCCCTGCGCCCGCGGGCGACCCGGGCACGCCAGGACCACCGCCGTTGCCGCAGCACCCAACGCAAGGAGGCGGCGCCGCACTGGGCCTTGGTTCGCGCTGGTCATCGGCACGCGGGACATGGGGCACTCTCGGGGCGAACAGAAGTCTGGGCGTCAGGCCGCTAGGGCCCGACCAGGCGCAACGTCAGGCCGACCGCGCGCGGTGCGCCCGTCTCGAAGAAGCGCGCATTGGCCTCGTTGACGATCACGCTGCCGGCATAGCGCTTGTCCAGCAGATTGTCCACGCGCAGCAGCCATTCCGCGTGCCAGCCGCCTCCCAGCCACGCCACGGCGCTGGCGCGATGCGCCCAGCGCAGGCCGACGAGCGTGTAGGGAGCGGCGGCGTCGCTGTTCGCGTCGTTGGCCATCAGCGCCCGCGCATGCCGCAGCTCGCCCGCGACCTGGCCGAATCCCGGGCTGCGCCAGGCCAGCTCGGCAAACGCGTGGCCGCGCTGCGTGCCGGCAATGCGGTTGCCGGCCGGCACCGGCACGTTGGGCGTGGCGCATGGCGGTGCCGTACAGGTCAGGAAGCTGTCGCGGTAGGTGGCGTCCAGCGCCGTGGCGGCCAGCGCCGCGCTCCAGCTGCTGCCGAAGGCCCAGCGGCCGGCCACTTCCAGCCCGCGGCGCAACGTGCGGCCGACGTTCTGGAAAGAAGCGCGCCCGCCGGCGTTGGTGGCCACGGCGATCTCGTCTTCGACACGCACCTCGAAGGCGGCCACGTCAACCTGCAGCGCACCGGCGCGCCACTTCGCGCCGAGTTCGAACTGCTCGCTTCGCTGCGGCAGCAAGGCGAAGTTGAAGCCACCCACGTTGTCGCGCCGGTAGGCCAGCTCGCCCAGCGTGGGCGACTCGAAACCACGCGCCGCCGCGGCATGCAGGTTCAGGCCCGGCGCGGCCTTCAGGCGCAGGCCGAGCACCGGGTTGGTGTAGGAGAAGCGGCGGCTGCCGGAATCGTCGACATTGGCGCCGGCGACGTAGAGGTCCCGGGTGGTGAGCGTGACGCGGCCACTGCGCAAGCCCGCGCCCAGCGACCAGTCAGCGGCGAAGGCCCATTCGGCCTGCACGTACGCGTCGTCGGTGGCGGCGCGGTTGACCTCGTTGCGACGCACCGCGCCCAGCACGCCATAGACCTGTGGCGCGGCGGCCGGGTCGAGGTAGTTGAGGAAGCCCCGCCGCGCATCGCGCTGGCGGTCGGCGGCGACGCCGGCCACGACATCCAGGGCGTCGAGCGCCAGCCGCACGCGTGCCTCGGCACCGTGGTAGTCGCGCACGAAGTCGACCACCGCGCCGCCGTGGCGCACATTGGCTTGCGTGGCCTGGTTGATGGCCAGGAACTGCGTGACATCGCGCCGCCCGGCATAGGCCGCCACCTGCGCCTCGCGCAGCAGGCCGGTGGCATAACGATGCCGCCAGCGCGTGCCCAGCTGCGTCTGCTCGGTGGTCTTGCGGGTGTCGAACTGGGTCGCCGCCGGCGAGGTCTGCAGCGGGTCGGCATCGAACTGTGCGCGGTCCAGGCCGAGCGGGTCCTGCGCCGGCTGGTTGAGGTGATTCACGCTCACCAACAGCGCGTCGTGCGGCGAAGCCTGCCAGTTCAGCCGCAGGTTGGCCGTGCGGCGCTCGGCCTCGCTGTGCGGCCGGAAGCCAACGACTTCCATGGCGGCGGCGCCTGCCCGCAGGTCCAGGCCCGGGGCGAGCACGGCCTCGCCCTGCACGCGCACCTGGCGCAGGCCGAACGAGCCGGCATCGACGGCCGCTTCCAGCCGCGGGCTCCTCACCGGCGCGCTGATGAGCGAGATCACGCCGCCCGAGCTGTTGCCATACAAGACCGAGAAGGGCCCGCGCAAGACCTCCACTCGCTCGGCCCCGGCCAGGTCGAAGTGCGAGACCTGGCCCTGGCCGTCGGGGCCGCTGGCCGGGATGCCATCGCTGTATAGGCGCAGGCCGCGCACGCCGAAGGTGGCGCGCGCGCCGAAACCGCGCGAGCCGATCTGCAGGTCTTGCGCGTAGTTCCAGCGGTTGGCCACCGTCAGGCCGGGCACGCGCGCCATCGACTCCGACAGGTGGATTTGTGGCCCGGCTGCACGCAGCTCATCGCGGTCGACCGCGCTCACGGCGTAGGGCGCATCGGCCAGCGCGCGCTCGGCGACCGAGCCGGTGACCACGACGCGAGCCGGCCCCTCGCCCACAGCCTGCGCAAGCGCCACCTCACCGCCGCCGAGCAGCGCAACCGCGGCGAGCGCCACCGCCCGGCGCCCGAGCCCGAGCCCGGGCCGCGGGCGGTGGCGCCCGCGCGCGGGAAGGGCAATGCAGCCACCACGGATTTGACCCATGTCGGCACTCTCGTGCAGGGCGCGCGCTGCGACAACCTGGGGCAAACCTGCTCGGCGTGGAGCAACCCAGGCCCCGCTGCGCCAAGCTGGAGCAACCCGCTACGGGCAATGCCGGGCACCGGGTGGCCCACCACAATATGCCCATGAACGACGACCAGTTGCTGCGCTACTCGCGGCACGTGCTGCTGGACGACATCGGCATCGAGGGGCAGCAACGGCTGCTGGCATCCCACGCGTTGGTCATCGGTGCCGGGGGGCTGGGCTCGCCGGTGGCGCTGTACCTGGGTACGGCTGGGGTCGGTCGGCTGACCCTGGTCGACCACGACACCGTGGACGTCACCAACCTGCAGCGGCAGATCGCGCACAACCTGTCGCGCGTCGGCCAGCCCAAGGCCGACTCGGCACGCGCCAGCATCGCCGCCATCAACCCGGATGTTCAGGTGCGTGCGCTGCGCCAGCGCGCCGACGCCGCCAACCTCGCGAACTGGGTGGCAGAAGCCGACGTGGTGCTCGATTGCAGTGACAACTTCGCCACCCGGCATGCGGTGAACGCAGCGTGCGTGCGCGCGAGGAAGCCGCTGGTCAGCGGCGCGGCCATCGGGTTCGACGGCCAGATCTCGGTCTACGACACGCGCTCGCCCGAGGCCCCGTGCTATGGCTGCCTGTTCCCGCCGGGCGTGGCTTTCGAGGAGGCAGCCTGCGCGACGATGGGCGTGTTTGCGCCGCTGGTAGGCATCATCGGCACGATGCAGGCGGCCGAGGCGCTGAAGCTGCTGGCCGGTGTGGGCACCTCGCTGGCCGGGCGGCTGCTGATGCTCGACGCGCGCGCGATGCGCTGGGACGAAGTGCGCATCGCCCGCCAGCCCGCCTGCCCGGTATGCGGCAGCGGCGCGGGCGCAGTCGACCCGATCAGCTTGCCCGTGGCGTGCCGCGGCTGAGGCCCCGGGGCCGGCCCCTATGCCGAAGCCGGCGCAGCCCCGGCGACCGGCGCGCCACCGGCGGCGGCCCCACCCGCGGGGTGCCGCGCAAGATGCCAGTCCATCAGCCGCCGCATCAGCCCCAGCGAGGCCCAGTGCAGCTGGATGAGGCCCAGCATGCCGTTGCGGTGCAATTCACCCACCACGTTGTCGGGCAGGTTCTGGGCCTTGTCGGCATCGACGGTGAGAAAGCCATCCACCGAGTGCTTGCGGCCGTCGGGCATCGTGGCGTCAAAGCGCATGTCGCGCAGCAGGTCCAGTTCCAGCAACCTGGCGCCGAACTGGCGCGTGGCCTGGATCTCGCCTTCCAGCACCTCCATGTGCTGGCGCATCGCCTTGAGCAGCTCGGCGGGTTCGCCCTGGTCGTCGAACAGCGGCTGCCCCGCCTCGGTGCCCACGCCCGGCCAGGCCATGTCCACACACACGGCGAAGCGCTGATCGTCGACGCGGCCGATGCAGAACGGGTAGGCCTGCAGCACGGCTGGCTTGTAGGCGGCACGCCACTGGCTCCCGCCCGGGCCCTCGAGGTAGAGGTTGTCCTCGCCCACCACCCCCAGCACCGCGATCGGCGCGATCTGGTCGCGGCCGTCGGCCTCGCGACCGGCGCGCACGAAGACGATCGGGAACTCCTTGCAGACGTCGGAGAACTCGGTGGCGGCCACGAAGATGGCGTTCAGCCGCGAGGCCACTGACCAGTCGGTGACCGGGAAGCTCACCTTGTGATGGCGGTGTTGCCGGTTGTCCAGCGCGACCGGTTGCTTGTGCAGGTTCTGGTTGATCAAGGGCGTTCTCCGGAAGTGGGCGAAGCAGGGGCAGCACACGCGTGTGGCGAGGCCGGCGTGATGGCCGCGGCGAGTTCGCCCGGCGAAGAGGCCGGCGCCTCGCGCTGGACCAGCACCTTGTCGACGCGCTTGCCGTCGAGATCGACAACCTCGAAGCGCCAGCCGCCCCAGTGCACGGTGTCGGTGGTGCGCGGCAGGCGGCCCAGCAGCAGCATGATCATGCCGGCCAGCGTGTTGTAGCGGCCGCGGTCTTCCTCGGGCAGGTCCTTCAGGTCCAGGCGGTCCTTCAATTCGGGCACCGGGATCAGGCCGTCCATCAGCCAGCTGTCCTGGTCACGCTTGACCGCCCAGGCGTCCTCGGCGGCCTCGGTGGCGAACTCGCCGGTGATGGCCTCCAGCAGGTCGCGCTCGGTGATCACACCTTGCACCGCGCCGTACTCGTCGACCACGAACACGAGCTCGGCGCTGCTGCGGCGGAAGTGATCGAGCAGCTCCATGCCCGACAGCGTCTCGGGCACGAACACCGGCGCGTCGACGAGCGCGCTGATGGCGGGCGACTCGCCGCGCGCCAGCGGCCCGAGCAGCCGGTGCACGCCGAGCACGCCGACCACGTCGTCCAGCGAGCCGCGGCACACCGGCAGGCGCGTGTGGCCGCTGTCGGTGGCACGCGCCAGCAGCACGGGCAGCGGGTCGTCGAGCTCCAGCCACTGGATCTCGGCGCGCGGGATCATCATCGAGCCGATCTGGCGGTCATCGAGACGGAAGACGTTGCGCACCATCTGGTGCTCCTGCGCCTCGATGACGCCGGCATCGACGCCTTCCTCCAGGCTGGCGGCGATCTCCTCCTGGGTCACTGCGCGACCCGCGTCGGAGCGGATGCCGAACAGGCGCAGGACTGCTTCGGTGGCCAGGCTCAGGAAGCTGACCAGGGGCCGCGTGGCCGCCGACAGCGCCATCATCGGCGGCGCCACCAGCCTCGCCACCCTTTCGGGGTACAACTGCCCCAGCCGCTTGGGCACCAGCTCGCCAAAGATGATGGTGAGCACCGTGATCAGCAGCACCACGAGGCCGGTGGCCACCCAACCGGCCATCTGCGTGCCGACGCCGAACTCGTGCGTCAGCCAGCCGGCCAGCGGCTGGGCGAACGCGGCCTCGCCGACGATGCCGTTGAGCACGCCGATCGAGGTGATGCCGATCTGCACCGTGGAGAGGAACCGGGTCGGGTTCTCGTGCAGATCCATCGCCGCCTGCGCGCCATGCTCGTCGGCTTCGACCATCACCTGCAGCCGCGCCTTGCGGCTGGCCGACAAGGCCATCTCCGACATCGCGAAGAGGCCGTTCAGCAGGATCAGCAGGACAAGGAGCGTGGTTTCCATGCGCGCCGCGGCAGCTTGAATGCAGGGCGCAGGGCCGGCCGGCATCGGCGGGCCGCCAGGCGCCGCCGGTGGCCCGGCCCGGGCAAGCTGCGCGGTGGGATTGAGCGGGGGCGGCAGCGTAGCAGAATCGGCGCATGCTCTACCTCGTGGGCGACCTGCAGGGCTGCAGCGACGCCCTCGAGCGGCTGCTGGCGCTGATCGGCTTTTCGCCCTCGCGCGACCGGCTGGTCGTGCTGGGGGACCTGGTCAACCGCGGACCGGGCTCGCTGGCGGTGCTGCGCCGGTTGCACGGGTTTGGCGACGCCGCCACCTGCCTGCTGGGCAACCATGACCTGCACCTGCTGGCCGTGGCGAAGGGCGCCCGCCAGCGGCACCGCGGCGACACCTTCGGCGATGTGCTGGACGACCCGCAGGCCCAGGCACACCTCGAGTGGCTGCGGGCCCGACCCCTCGCCTGCACTGCCGGCGGCTGGCTGTGCGTTCACGCCGGGCTGGTGCCGCAGTGGAGCGCCGCCGACGCGCTGGCGCTCGCCGCCGAGGTGTCGGCGATGCTCCAAGGCGAAGGACTCGGCGAGTTCGTCCACGCGATGTACGGGGACTCGCCGGCGCGTTGGGACCCGGCGCTGGCGGGTCTCGCGCGCTGGCGTTTCGTCGTCAATGTGCTCACGCGCATCCGCTTCTGCACGGCCGATGGTGTGCTGGACCTGAAGACCAAGGAAGGAGCCGGCGCCGCCCCGGCCGGGTTCATGCCGTGGTTCGACGTCCCTGCACGTCGCAGCGCCGGCGAGCGCGTGGCCTGCGGGCACTGGAGCACGCTCGGCCTGGTGGACCGACCCGATCTGCTGGCCATCGACACCGGCTGCGTGTGGGGTGGCGCCCTTACGGCGGTGCGCGTGGATGGCGGGCGGCGCGAGATCATCCAGGTGCCCTGCGCACCGCAACAACAGCTGGGTGCATAGCGCAGAATCGCTCCCTGCTGGTAGCGTGGCCGAGCAGTTGAAGGCACCGGTCTTGTTCAGCGCGAAGCGCTGCGCCAAAGCTCATATCGCGAAGCGATGTGAGCGCAGGCAAAATCGGCAAACCCAGGAAGCGTGGCCGAGCGGTTGAAGGCACCGGTCTTGAAAACCGGCGAGGGTTCACCCCCTCCGTGAGTTCGAATCTCACCGCTTCCGCCGAACCGAGTTCGTTCAGCGCCGCAGTTCATGTCGCGCAGCGACGTGACGCAGGCAATCTCACTGCTTCCGCCAGGCTTGGCCCGCCCGTTCACCCCAGCGTGAACGTGAACGTCGCCCCCTGCCCGGGCCGCCCCTCCGCCCAGATGTCGCCGCCGTGTCGCTGGACGATGCGCCGCACCGAGGCCAGGCCCACGCCGTGGCCCGGGAAATCGCTGGCGCTGTGCAGCCGCTGGAACAGGCCGAAGAGCCGATCGGCCGAGCGCATGTCGAAGCCCGCCCCGTTGTCGCCCACCTCGAAGGCCCGCCGGTCCTCGTGCTGCACGGCACGCACGGTGATACGCGGGTTCTCCGCGCGAGCGGTGTACTTCCAGGCGTTGCCAATGAGGTTTTCGAGCACCAGCCTGAGAAGCGTGGGGTCGCCGCTGACCAGCAGGCCGGGCTCGAGCTCCACATCGACCTCGCGCGCCGGATCGCCGCGGCGAAGATCCTCGATGACGTACTGCGCCAGCTGCGTCAGATCGACCGGCTGGCGCGCCAGCGGTTGCGCCGACAGCCGAGCCATCGTCAGCAGCGCATCGATCATCAGGTTCATGCGCGCGGCGGCACCCAGCACGCGGTCGAGGTGATCGTTGCCCACGCGGTCCAGCAGCGCCCCGTAGTCCTCCTTCACGATGCGCGTGAAGCCCTCCACCACGCGCACCGGCGCCCGCAGATCATGCGACAGCGTGGACCCGAAGACATCGCCATCGCCGACCGCCGGCAGTTGCCAGACCAGCACCCAGGCCAAGGTTCCCGCCGAGCCCGGCGCGCCGGCGAGCGCCACCAGGCGCCAGCCATCCAGGCTGGCCGACTCGCCCGGGTTCAGTGCCCCGATCGTCACGCGGCACGCCGCGGGCAGCCCGGCCAGGGCCTCGATCGGCGTACCCTCGTCGGCATGGGGCCACAGCGCACGGGCCGCCGGGGTGAGTGCGCGGACCGTGCAGGTCGCCGCGGCCCGGGACGCGACCAGCGCCACGCCGGGGAAAGCGGCCAGCCAGGCCTGCACGCCGGGTGGTTCGGGCGTGCGGGCTGCCTGCGCCTGGCGCGGCAATGGCCCCGCGGGCGCCGGGGCGACTCGGGCTTCGCCATCGGTACGCGCGGTGGCTGCCAGTTCCTCCTCTGGGCGCACGTCGCCCGGGGCCGGCTGCCCAGGCAGGGGCAGCGGGCGCGCCGCCGTTCCCGCTGACAGCCTTCCCCAGGCGAAGAACGCCAGCGCCGACCCGGCAAACGCCACGGCGAGGAACAACCAGAACAGATCGCCTCCGGCCGTGGCCGGCGACAGCGGGGAGGCCCCGGCTCGCACAGTGGCCAGCAGACCCGCGCCGCCCGCCAACAGCGACTCGGCGCGCACCCGGCCGCAGGCGGGAGCGCCCACCGCGCGGCCCGACGCCAAGACAGCGGCCCGCTCGGGCCTGTTGGTGCGCGGCATGGTGCGAAATTGTACGAACGCACCTGCCCGCACAGCGGGCGGCAGTGCCATCAAGTTCGCACCACCCAAGCCGAAAGCAGGGTGCACACCGCACCGCCGACCACCACCCAACTCCTCTGCCACGACAATTCCTCGTTTCGCGCGCGGGCGGTGCCGGACCGGCACGGCGCTTCGCGGCACTGTCTGATACCTGACCACGCGCCATGACCCGCGCCTCCGAACCCGCCGTGCCGACGCCTGCGCAGCTCGATGCCGCCGCGCTCGCGCGGCTGCAGGCGCTCGACCCGGAAGGCCGCCATGGCGTCGTCCGACGCGTGCTGGCCACCTACGAGGGGGCTCTCGCCAGGCAGCTGGACCAGTTGCGTGCCGAGCGAGACGTCCCCACCGCGGTGCTGGCCAACCTGGCCCACACCCTGAAGTCGTCGTCCGCCAGCGTCGGCGCCCTGGCGCTGGCAGACGCCTGTGCAGCGCTGGAACAACGCCTGCGCCATGGGGCGGTGGCACAAACCCACGATGTCGCCCACTTGATCGATCTCGCCGAAGCGGCCCTTGTGGCCGTGCGCACTATGCTGCGCCAGTGACCGCCTCGCTGCGATGACGCTGCCGACCTCGAACGCCCCCGACGACCTGCCCGAGCGCCCTGCGGTGCTGCTGGTCGATGACGACGAGGTCAACCTTCTGCTCACCGCCATCGCGCTGCGCGAGCGCGGCTTCGACATTGTCGAGGCCTCCAGCGGCGAGCGGGCGCTCGAGCTGCTGGGCGAACGGGCCCCGGACCTGATCGTGCTCGATGCCATCATGCCCGGCCTGGACGGTTTCGACACTTGCCGTGCCCTGCGCCGGCTGCCCGGCCTGGAACATGCCCCGGTGCTGATGCTGACCGGGCTGGACGACGACGCCTCGATCGACCGTGCCTACGAGGCCGGGGCCACCGATTTCTTCGTCAAGGCCACGCAGTGGAGTCTGCTGGCCGGCCGCCTGCGCTACCTGCTGCGCAGCGCACGCACGCGGCGCGAACTCGAGCGCCGCAAGTCCGAACTCGCGCGGGCGCAGGACCTTGCGCGCATGGGCAGCTTTGAGTGGCACCGCAACGACCGGCGCGGCCTGGCGCTGTCGGTGGAAGCGCTGCGGGTCTGCGGCTTCGGCGCCCATGAGGCGGTCAGCCTGCGCCGGCTGCTGCGCATGGTGCCCGCCGAGGAGCGCCGCGCGCTGATGCGCGCGCTGCACGCCTGCCTTCGCCAGACCACGGTCGTGGCGCTGGACGTCCCGTTCGTGCTGCGCGACGGTCGCCAGCGCGTGGTGCGCGTCGAAGCCGAGCCCGAATTCAACGAGCATGGCCTGGGCACCGGCTTCACCGGCATCATGCAGGACGTGACCGATCGACGCCAGGCGGAGGACAAGATCCGCCACCTGGCCAACTTCGACTCGCTCACCGGTCTGCCGAACCGCCGCCAGCTGATCTGGCGTGCCGAGCGCGCGCTGGAAGCGGCGCGGCGGCTGGAGCACCAGAGCGCCTTGCTGCTGATCGACCTGGACCGCTTCAAGAACATCAACGACACGCTCGGCCACGGTGCGGGCGACGACCTGCTCGTCGAGGTGGCGCGCCGCCTGCGCGCCTGCGTGCGGCACAGCGACCAGCTGCTGGAAGGCGCCGTCGATGCCGGCGGCAGCCGCACGCACCGCGCGCTGGAGGCCGTGGGTCGCCTGGGCGGCGACGAGTTCGTCGCACTGCTGCCCGAGGTCACCGAAGACCAGGACGCCGAGCGTGTGGCACGGCGCATGCTGGAATCGCTGCGCGATCCCATCTTCCTGGGCGGGCAGGAGTGCTTCGTCACGGCCAGCGTGGGCGTCGCCATCTACCCGCGCGACGGTCAGACGGTGGTCGACCTGCTTCGCAATGCCGACGTCGCCATGTACTCCGTAAAGGCGCAGGGCAAGAACGCCACCGCCATCTACAGCCCTCACCTGGCCGGGCGCGGGCGCGAGAAGCTGGAGCTGGAGTCGGCCCTGTTCCGTGCCATCGAACGCAACGAGATGGTGCTTCACTACCAGCCCAAGATCGACGTGCGTGCCTCGAAGATGGTCGGCGCCGAGGCACTGATGCGCTGGCAGCGTGGCGGCAAGCTGGTGCCCCCGGGTGACTTCATCCCGCTGGCCGAGGACACCGGCCTCATCGTGCCGCTGTCCGAGTGGGCGCTGCGCGAGGCGGCGCGCCAGGCCCGCGTGTGGCAGCAGCAGTTCGGCTTCGGCGATTCCATCGCCGTCAACCTGCCTACCCACATGTTCGAACGCAGCGACCTCGTGGAGCACATCCACCAGTGCGCCACCTCGTTCAACGTGCCGCACCGTTCGATCCGCCTGGAGATCACCGAAGACAACCTGATGAAGGAATTGCAGAGCGTCATCCCCGCGCTGCATCGCCTGAACGAGATCGGCGTCGAGATCGCGATCGACGACTTCGGCACCGGGTACTCCTCGCTGGCCTACCTGACGATGCTGCCGATCTCCGAGCTGAAGGTCGACCGTGGCTTCGTTCGCGACCTGGGCATCACGCCGCAGAGCTCGGCGGTGGTGTCGGCGATCATCGCCTTGGCGCGTTCGCTCGGCCTGCGCGTGGTGGCCGAGGGCGTGGAGACGATGCGCCAGATGGAGGTGCTGCACCGGCTGGGCTGCGGCGTGATGCAGGGCTTCCTGTTCAGCCGCGCTGTGCTTCCCGACGAATTGGCCCGCTGGCTGGAGCAGACGGTCGTGGCCCGCAAGGCACCGTGGATCGGCGCGGCCGCTGCCGAGGTCGAAAGTCCGGTGGTCACCGACATCGCCGCCGCGCGGCGCTATCGCTGAATGGCCGTGGCGGCCTTGTCACCCGAGGCCGCCGCCCCGGCGGCTCAGCTGGCCAAGGCCGCACTGGTGCGTCTGGCGCAGGCCCGCCTGGAGCCCACGCCGGAGAACTTCGCCCGGGCTTACGCCGAAGAAGCGGGCGCGGAACCGCCTGCCGCCGCAGCGCCGGCCCCGCCTGCGCTGGCCAACGTGCCGGTGCCGTGGGCCGGGCTCATCGAGCGCGTGGTCCGCGGGCTCGAACGCGGTGGAAAGCAATGGACCGCGGCCAGGCGCAAGCAGAGTCTGCAGCGCGTGCTGGAAGGCGCAAGCCACGACGAGCAACGCCTCGCGCCACGCCTGCAGGCGCTGCTCCAGGCCTGGGAAGCAGACCGCGCACAGGCCGCGGTGGAGACGTTGCCAGAGCCTGCCGGTGCAGCCACCGCGTCCGACGCGGGCGCAGGCACCCTGGGGCTGCCTGAGACCGCCGCCCCGATGGCCGAGGCCGTCGCCGCGCTTCACGCTGCAGTGGACAGCGGCCTGGGCGACGCCGATGAGCGCGCCGCCGCCCTGGCCCGTCGCCTGCGGCTCGCTGCCCGCACGCTCGACGAGCAGCGTGGACCTGGCGCCGCTCATCAGGTGGCCAACGTGGCCACCGAGGCGCAGCGCTGGTTTGACCAACGTCACGAGGTGGTCCGGCAGCTCGGGTCGCTGTGCGCCGAACTGGCGCAGGGCCTGACCGAACTGACCGAAGACGCCAGCTACTCGCGTGGCCAATGCGAGGCGCTGCGCGCGCAACTGCAGCAACCGCTGGATCTGCGTGGCCTGCGGCAGGCCGGGGCGGTGCTGGCTGACACGCGGGCCCGCCAGGCATCAGTGCAGCGCGAACGCGAAGAGGCACGCGCAGCCCTCAAGGAACTGCTGGCCGGCATGGTCGGCGAGGTCGGTGCCCTGCAGCAGGAGACCGGCGGCTTCGAGTCGGCCTTCGAGCGGCATGCCGCCGCGGTCGAGGGGGCCGAGAACCTGCCGGCGCTGGCCGCGGTGGTGCAGGCCATGCTCGCCGACAGCCGGCGCATCCGCACTGCCGTCTCCGGCAGCCACCAGCGCCTGCAGCAAGGCGCGGCGCGCGCCGCGGCGCTGGAAGCACGCGTGCGCGACCTCGAGGGCGAGCTGCGCCGCATCTCCGATCAGGCGCACACCGATGCGCTCACGCAGGTGGCCAACCGGCGCGGCCTGGAACGGCTGTTCGCGCAGGAGTGCGAGCGCGTCGCCCGCACGGGCTTGCCGCTTGCACTGGGTCTGCTGGACATCGACAACTTCAAGAAGCTCAACGACCGCCTCGGGCACGCCGCGGGTGATACGGCCCTCAAGTCGCTGGCCGGCGCGGTGCGCGAGCGCCTGCGGCCCGGCGACCACGTGGCGCGTTTCGGCGGCGAGGAATTCGTCGTGCTGATGAGCGGCCTGGGCCTGGAGGAATCCTGTCAGGCGCTGACGCGGCTTCAGCGCAGCCTCTCGGCCAGCCTGTTCCTGCACGACGGCGAGGAGGTCTTCGTCACTTTCTCCGCCGGGGTCACGTTGTGGCGCGAGGGTGAGCCAATGGAAGCCACCGTCGAGCGGGCCGATGGCGGGCTGTACCGGGCCAAGCGCAACGGCAAGAACCAGACCTGCACGGCCTGAGCCGTGACCCTGGGCGCCCCAGGCGTCCCAAGCACGCCCGGCACACCGGCCACCGGTAAGTGCGGGTAACGCGCAGCCCCGGTTCCCTGCACCCGGAAACAACCTCGGCGCACCTCACCCTCAAGTGCGGACAAGCTGGCGCCGAAGTCTCCGGCCAGGGCCGGCGCGTGGACCGGCCCGCACCTTGCCACCCGTGATGCCCTCCATCGACCGCTGGTTGTCGCCCGTGCGTCGGCTTGCCACCGCGTTCTTCCGCAGCGACCTCACGCTGCACCGCGAACGCGGCCAGGTCCATGTCGCGCTGTCCGAGCGCCAGGCGCCTGCAGTGCTCCCGCCCGCCCGCCAGCGCGACGAGGCCGGTCGCCGCCGGCGACACGAAGAGCTGATGCTCATCCGCACCGAGCTTGCAGCACTTCTCAATGAACTGCCCGAGACCCGCTCGACCATGCGGCACCTGGTGTTCGTGGAGCAGGCGCTCGAGAAGAAGGGGCTGAAGGTGCTGCACAAGGTGCCGCTGGACGTCCTGCGCCGCGCCCACGAGCAGCTGGAGAACCTGGTCATCAACTGGTCACCGGCCGGCCTGGCCAGCCTGCGCTCGAAGATGGCGGTGGCCATCATCGACCGTGAACACATGGACCCGGAAGCCGAGGCCGATGCCTACCGCACCGCGGCCGTCCTGGACGCCGCGTCACGCGAAGAACTCGACGCGCCGCCGACGATCCCGGTTCGCAGCGATGAGGAAGCGCTGGCCGCGGCCTATGCCGTGCTGGCCCAGCCCGCCACCGCTCAGCCGCCGACCGACGCAGAGGTGGAGATGCAGGGTGAGCTCGGCTCCGCCTCGGCTCGCGCGTTGCGGCGGCCGACCCAGCCCCCCCGGCACGAAGCACCCGCCGAAATCAGCATCCGCGTGCTGCAACCCTGACCTCCGCGGCAAGGGCCGGATCGCGGTCTCCGGCACGCTCCCAGAGGCCGCAGACCCGAGGCGGGCGCCCGTCACCCCCCGCTTCGCGCCAGTTCTTCCACCGCCGCCAGCAGCCTCTCGGCCTGCGCCGGTGCACCAATGCCGAGGTCAGCCGCCATGCGCTGCAGGCGGGTGAACGCCTGGGTGCGCGTCAGCGAATGCCGGTGCATCAGCACCCCCACGGCCAGCGCCACGGGGTCGCCGAGGCTGTCGCGCGGCCCGGCGGCCGGGACGCCGGCCACGGGCTTCTCGGTGCGCAGGCGCGCGAACGCCGCCTCCACCGCGGGCACGATCTGTCCGACGTCAAGCGGCTTGACCAGATAGGCCAGCGCCCCCAGGCGCTGCACCTCGGCCACCGTGGCGGCGTCTGAAAACGCCGACAGGAACACGAACGGAATGCGGTACGCGTCGCGCAGCGTGGCCGCAACATCGAACCCGCTCTTGCCTTCCATGCGGATGTCCAGCAGCGCCAGCTGCGGGCGGTGTTCTCGCGCCAGCAGGATGGCGTCGTCGCCGTTGTCGGCATCGATGACCTCGTAGCCGGCCTGCGCCAGCCCGTGCGCCACGGTGGCGAGCACCAGGCGGTCGTCGTCCACCACCAGGATGCGGCCCTTGCCGGCGGCGGCGCCCGGGGCGAGGCCGGAAACAGCAGTCGGCGACGTCATGGGCGTCGATTCTTACCCAGCCACGGCGGCGTCGGTCACCGAGGTTCCCGGGGTTGGCGCCGCCGGCAACTTCACGCTGGGAGGCTGCATCCGCAGCCGGGCCACGACCTCCGCACCTTCGGCGGCCAGCGTCAGGCGCGCGCCGCGCCGGGGCAGCAGCGCGCGCACCAAACCGAGCCCCGACACACCCGCCGGCACTGCCAGCAGGTCGAAGCCATCGGGGAGCCGGCCTTGTTGTGCAATGCCGACCTCCACCGCCTCGCCATCGGCGCGCACTTCGCAGCGCACCGGCGCCCCACCGCCGTGGCGCACGGCATTGGCCAGCAGCTCATTCAGGATGAGCGCCAGTGGAATGGCCTCGGCCTCGGGCAGCAGGTGGTCGGTGCTCGCAGTGGCCACCTCGATGCTGTGGCCGAAGGTGCGCTGCACGGACTGGGCGATCGACGCCACCAGGCGTGCCACTCGCAGCGGCCCGGCCGCCGCCACGCCGCCCGGGCCGGCGCGGGCCGCATCGACCTGCAGGCCATAGACCTGCGCAATCGCCTGCACCTGGCTCACGGCTTCGATCAGCACGCCGGCCACCTCCGGCCGCCGGTCGGCGTTCTGACGCAGCAGCCCGGCCACGCCCTGCAGATTGTTCTTGATGCGGTGGTGCACCTCGCGCACCAGCACCTCGCGTTGCGCGATCGCCTCACGCAGCCGCGCCTCATTGGCCGCGCGCTGCTCGGTCACGTCGCTGGCCAGCAGCAGCACCTGGGCGACGCGCTGTGCGCCATCGCCCGGGTCATCGGGGCCCAGCGCCTGCCCGACTGCGGCGAGCCGGCAATCCCACACGTGCAACGGCGAAGCGTGCCCCGCCACCCAGTCGCGCGGCAGCGCGGGCGACACGCCCGTTTCGCCGGGCATCTCGCCGCGCCACTCGTGTTGGTTGGCCTCCCCTGGAGTCATCGCGGCGATCCAGCCTCCCAGCGCCTCGCCCAGCGTGCGATTGGGGAGGTTGGGCAGGGCCAGGAGCGCGCGCTCGTGGCCGGCGCCGCGATCGTCGATGCCGAACAGTGCCGCCGCGGTGCGGTTGACCTGCAGCAGGCGGCCGCGCGCCGCATCGAACAGCGCAATGGCCATCGGCGCCGTCTCGATCAGGCGCTGCAGCGACGCCTGCGCGCGCGCCACGCTCATCTCGGCCTGCCGGCGGCGGTCGATGTCCAGCAGCGCGAAGGTGATCTGTGGCGGCCCGTTCTCCAGCGTGCTGGCCACTGCGTTGCCCACCACCCAGAACTCGCGCCCGTCGCGGCCGCGCAGCCGGCACTCGAAGGTCTCGATGGCTCCCTGCTCGGCACGCTGCCACCAGTCCTCGCGGCGCAACGGGTGGCTCGGCTCGGGCGTGGCCACGGTGCTGATCGGCTCGCCGACGAAATCGGCCAGCTCGCCGCCGAACATGCGCCGCGCCGAGCGGTTCATCCACTCGATGCCGCGCTCGCCGACGGTGACGATGCCTACCAGCACCGAGTTGAGCACCGATCGCGTACGCTCGGCCTGGGCGGCCAGCGCCTCGCGGGCCCGGTGGCGCTCGTCGACATCGACGAACGAGCAGATCGTGTCATCGCTGCGGTCGATGAGCGGGTCGCCCGGCTGGTCGATCGTGCGCACCGCCACCTGCACCCAGCGCAAGCCCCCGCCTCGCTGGCGCAACAGGCGCTCGCCGATGAAGCGCCCCGACTGGCGCAGCGCCGTGGCGATCCTGGCCTCGAACTCGACGCAGGTGCGCGCGTCCTCGTACAGCTCGGCCGGGTCGAGCGTGGTCAGCTCGGGCACCGCGTAGCCGGTGATCTGCGCCATCGCCTGGTTGGCCTGCACGATGCGCGCCCCGCGTTGCACGACCATGCCGACTTCGGAAAGGTTGAACACCAACTCGCGGTCGGCCAGGGCGCGCTCCAGCTCCACCTGCTGCGCCTTCAGGCGCGTGATGTCGGTAAGCACGGCCACCGCCTCGACCACTTCGCCGCTGACGTCGGCGCGGCGGACCGAAAAGGCCACCCAGCGCGTCGGCTCGGAGCCGGCCGACTGCGCCATCACGCCCGTGTGCGGCTCCGCGCCGCCCAGCCGCAGCTCGACGTCGTAGCGGCGCGCCGCCAGCAGCGTGGCTTGCGCCTCGGTGATGACCTCGGGCGCGACGCCCTGGCCTTGCAGGATCTCGGCCAGCGAAGCGCCGGCGGCCAGCCCGGGTTCGAGCCCGAGCATGCGCTCGAAGCGGCGATTGCAGCGCACCAGCGCCGGCCCACGGAAGTAGGCCATGCCGGCCGTGGAGCTGTCGAGGATGGTCGTCAGCTCGCGCAGCAGCTGGGCGTTGCGCCGCTCGGCCATCTCCTGCTCGGTGACGTCCAGCGTCACCACCGAGGTCGTGCGGCGCCCGGCCGCCAGCACCCCCGGCTCCACGCGCGTGAGCAGCCAGCGCACGCCGAGCTCGGCGTGGCGCACGGCATACCGGACCTCGGCGCGCTGACCCAGCCGCAAGGCACGTTGCAGGCGTTCGTAGTCCGGCAGCGACTCCTGCACCACCAGCTCGCGGCTGATGTGGTGCAAGGCGCTGCGCCCGGCGGTGGCCGGCAGGGGCGCGGCCGCCTCGGGGTGGTCGTCGGCCTGCTCGGGCACGCGCGGGGGTTCGACGCGCCGGGCACGGGAATCCAGCCAGCCGCGGCCCGGGTCGTAGGTGGCCACGCCGATGCTCGCCGTGCTCATCAGCATGCCCATCTCGAGCCGCGCGAGGTCGCGTTCGTCCTCGGCGCTACGGTCTTCGACCACGGCCATCACGCGCCCCGCTGGCAGCCCCGGCCCGGTCAGGCGGGCCAGCCGCGCCGCCAGGCGCCGGCGGCGCCCATGGCCCAGCGGCAGCACCACCTCGCGCTCGATGACCGGGGCGCCGGCGGCCAGCGCCGGGAGCACGCCGCCTTCCCAACCCAGCAGGTGCTGCAGTTCGGGCGGCGCATCGGCCAGCACCTCGGGCACCTGTTCGACCAGCGCCTCGAGCGCCGAATTGCAGCGCACGATGAGGCCGTCGTCGTCGTACACCAGCATGCCCGCGCCGGCCAGCTCGAACCACTGGTCGAGCTCGTCCTGCCCGCGCCGCACGAGTTCGCGCGCCTGGCTGTCCAGGCTCAGGTCCTGCATCAGCGCCAGCCAACACGCGCCCGCCGGCCCGCCGCAGCCTGCGGCGGGCGTTGCATCGAGCGCCTGCAGCGCCATCGACACCCAGCGGTCGCGCCCGGCGGCGTCGCTCAGCCGCAGCGACAGCGCCGGCACGGGCTCGTCGCCACCGGGCGCCCGCAGCGCCTCCAGCAGCGCATCGCGTTCCGCTGCGTGGCCCTCGCGCTCGTGCGCCGGCAGCAACGAGGCCAGCGGCTGGCCGACCAGACCGGCCGCCACCGGCTCACCCAGCAACTGCTGCAGGCTCAGGTTAGTCGCCAGCACGCCGAACCCGGCATCCAGCAGCGCAGCCGGGTACGGCATGCGCCACAGCGGGGCCAATGCGGCAGGCACCGCGGGCATTGCGCGTGTGGCCGCGTCAGGGCGCTCCGGGGCCGGCCGCGGCTGGTTCAGCGCCGCCGCCGCGGCACTGTCGTGGCGGGCGGCCGCCGGCTCGGGCATCGCCGTGTCAGTCCAGCTGGCGCGCGCCCTTCAGCGCCGTCAGCAACGCAGCATTGACCTCCAGCGGCTGGAGCATCAGCCGCTCGGTGGCCTCACGGATCTCGAACAGCGCCTCCTGTTCCACCGCCTGCACGAGTTGCAGGTAGGGCTGGTACGGGCCGCCCTGCCCCAGCAAGGCCAGTCGCACGCGCTCGGGCACCGGCACGCCCTCGAGCAGCTGCACGACCGGCTGGCGCAGCAGGCGGTCGAGCAGCGAGAACACACCGCAGATGAACATCTCGCCGGACATCTCCGCATCGCCATGCGGGCGCGCCAGCTCTTCCATGAACAGGCCACGGCGCACCGCAGCGTGCATGGCCACCTTGGCCCCCGCATGGTTGGACGAACTGGCCAGCAGCAGCGCCAGCCAGCGCTTGAGCCGCTGGTGGCCCAGCAGCATCACGGCATGGCCGAACGAGTTGATCTCGACCGACAAGCCGAAGGCCGGCGAATTCAGGTAGCGCATCAGCCGGAAGGCGATGGTCGGCTCGCGCTTGAGCATGGCTTCCAGCCGCGCCACCGGCTCCTCCCGGTCGACCCCCTTGATCAGCTCGAGCACCACGGTCACGTCGGTGGGCACGGGCCGGCGCGGGTCGCCCTTGGCCACGGGTTCGTCCAGCGGCCAGCCGAGCACGGCCACCGCGCCGCGCTGGAAGGCCTGCTCGGCGGCGGCCGGCGAGTGCACCCCGGTCTGCACCGTGGTCACCTTGCGCGGGCTGGTGGTTGCTGCGGCGCCGGCATCGCTGCGGCGGTCTTCGCCGGCGTCCACCAGCGAGTGGCTGAAGCACTGCACCACCTCGGGCGCCAGCGGCTTGACCGGCCGCCCCTTGATGAGCAGCACGCTGCCGCTGCCATGCAGGCCTGCCAGCGCCGCCGCATGAACCGGGTCGCCGGCCATGAACGCCGGCACCTCGATCAGGAACTGCCCGGGCGGGCGCGCCGCGAGCAGACCCTGCAGCAGCGGCTCGCTGGCGACGTTGAGCGCCACCGGGCGCTCGCTGCCGGGCGTCTTGGCGCCCGCAGCCACCGGATCCAGCGGCCGCACCGGCTTGCCTGCCGGCGTGGTGGCCGGGCGTGGCCACACCGCCTCCAGCGCAGCAAGCAGCGCGGCCGGGTCGATGACCGCGTCGGCACGCGTGGGGAACAGCGTCAGCCGCGTGGCCACCACGTCGTGCTGGCGATCGACCATCGGGCTGTAGCCGATGGCCAGCTGCCCGAGTACGGAATGCTCTCGCATCGTTGTCGTCTCTACTGGATCTACTTGAGGTAGTCGAACAGCGACATGCGCTGCACGATGGAGTAGGACTTGAGCGCGGCATCGTAGCCGCTCTGCCTGGCCTGGAAGTCGGAGATCGCCTCGACCATGTCCAAATCCTCACTGCGCGACTTCTCGCGCTGCGCATCGAGCTTGCCCTGGGCCAGCCGCTCCTCGATGTCGTCGGCGCGGCGCAGCGACTCGCCCGAGCGCGAGCGCAGGCGCGAGAGGTTCTCGGCCGCCGCGTCGATGTCGCCCAGACCCTCGCGCACGCCCTGCGCGATGACCGGCCCGTCACGCCCGGGCGTGGCCAGCTCGGTGGCGATGCGGTCGAGCACGTCGAACACCGACAGCGTGCCGCCGGGGTTGGCCGGGTCGGGGGCCTGCAGCCACGCCGCGCGCCCGTCCACCGTGAGCGGCGTGGCCTCGCCCGAGGCGGTGTACAGCTCGCCGGCCGCCGCCACGTAGGTCACGCCGCCGACACCGTCCACCAGCGGCGGACTGTCGGACCCCTGACCGCCGAACAGGTAGCGGCCCGCGCCGTCGGTTCGGTTGGCCACCGACAGCAGGTCGTTGCGCAGCCCGCGGATGGCCTCGGCCAGCACCGCGCGCTCGCTGTCGCTGAAGGCGCCGTTGCCGGCCTCCACGACGCGCGCGCGCACCTGTTGCAGCAGCTCGCCGGCATCGCCGAGCGCGCTCTCGGCGAACTGCATGGCGCTGCGGCTGGTTGCCAGCGCGCGCTGGTCGGCCTCGGCGCGCTGGATGGCCGCCAGCGCCCGCTCGGCATGCGCTGCCGCCGCCGGGTCGTCGCTGGCGCGCAGCACGCGCTTGCCGCTGGTCAGGCGCTCCTGGGCATCGCTCATCTCCTGCTGTCGCAGCTGCAGGTTGCGGATGCTGGTGTCGAAGGCGTAGGCGGTGGTGAAGCGCAGGCTCATGCCGTTCCTGAGGTGCGTGATGATCAGCGCGCCGCGGCCGTCTGCAGCAGCGTCTCGAACACCGATTGCGCCACCTGCAGCATCTTGGCCGCTGCCTGGTAGCTTTGCTGGAAGGCGATCAGCCGCGCGGCTTCCTCGTCCAGGTTGACGCCGGTCTTGGCGGCCAGCGCCTGTTCGCTCTGCGCGGACACCGCCGAGCTGATCTCCACCGCCGAGCGCGTGCCTTGCACGCGCACGCCCACACGCGACATCGCGTTGGCGTAGGCGTCCACCGGCGCCAGCCCGCCCACCAGCGGCGAGTCGCGCAGCGCCAGCAGCGCCAGCGCGTTGCCGTTGTTGGTGCTGACCGCCGCTGCCGGTGTGGGCTGCACGGTCAGCACGTCGCCGCTGCGCGGCACACCGGCCAACGTGAGCGAGAAGCCGTTGATGTCGGCCGGCGGCGCCGGCACCGTGCCGCCGGCGCTCCAGCTTCCGGTGCCACTGCCCACCAGCGTGTTGCTGCTGTCGTACAGGTCCCACTGGTAGCTGCCGGCGTTGTCGGTGAAGGTGATGCGGGCCGTGCCACCGGCGGTGGGCAGCGGCGCGGCCGTGACGCGCAGCGCGGCCACCGTGGCGGTGCCGGTGTTGGCCGGTTCGGCCAGCGCGATCAACGACGCGGCGGCAGCCAGGTCGCGTGCGTCGTCCAGCAGCTTGGTGAATCCGTTGGCCGCACGCGCCACCGGCTGCAGCAGGAAGCGGTCGCCCGGCTGCGCCGCCGGCGGCCCGATATCGATGCGCAGACCGTCGACGACGTCGCCGGTGGCGATGCTGCGCACCAGCCCGTCGGCCAGCCGCGTCAGCGTGTAGTTGCCCGGGTTGGCTGCGTCAGGCTGCAGGTCGTAGTCGCTGGCCTGCACGGCAGCGGCGTCGGTGACCGTGAGCACCACGTTGGTCAGCGGCACGCCCAGCCCGTCGCGCGCGTTCGCCGCGTGCGCCGTGGCCATCGGCGCGCCGATGGCGAACAGCGCCGCCCCCGCCACGGTGCCCAGCGGCGGCTGCAGCGACAGGCCCAGGGCCTGCTGGCGGTTCACTGCATCGCCGATGGCCAGCGCCATCTGCCCGACCAGGTTGCGCGCCTCCACGAGGTCGTCGTTCTGGAAGCGCAGCATGCCGGAGATGCCGCCTCCACCGAGCAGCTCGCTGCCCAGTTCGAGCATGCCGGGCCCGCCGTTGCGCAGGCCGACCGCCGAGCGCATGGGGTCGGAGGCATCGGCCATCAACGCCAGTTCCCCGGCCTCGGCGCCCAGCACGAGGCGCTGGCCGCCGCCGATGAAGATCGACATCGATCCGTCTTCGGCTTCGATGCGCGTGATGGCCAGCTTGTCGGCCAGCCGCGTGACCAGGCGGTCCCGCTCGTCGAGCAGGTCGTTGGCGGGCTGGCCCAGGCCCTTCATCGCCGCCACCCGGGCATTCGCCTCGGCGATGGCGCGGGCCAGCGAGTTCACCTCGGTGACCGCGGCGCGCAGGTCGGCCGTGACGCCGGCCTGGCGCTCGTCCAGCGCCGTGCCCGCCGCAGCAAACCGCGATGCGAGATCGCCTGCCCGCGCCAGCGCCACCTGGCGCGTGCTCGCGTCGTAGGGCCGGTTGGACAGGTCGAGCATGCTGTTGAGGAAGTTCGAAGTGGCCGAACCGAGCCCCTGCTCGCCAGGCGGAAAGATGTTCTCCAACCGCTGCAGCTGATCGAGCCGCGCCTGGTCGAACGCGGCCAGCGAGCGTGCACTGGCGGCCTCGCGGGTGAGGAAGGCATCGTGCGCGCGCACGACGCTCTCCACGTCGACGCCGCGGCCGAAGAAGCCCGCGCCGCTGAACTGGCCCTGGGCCGTCTCGAGCACCACCGACTGGCGCGAGTAGCCCTGCACGTTGGCGTTGGCGATGTTGTGGCCGGTGGCCTGCAGCGCCGCGTAGCTCGCGGTCATCGCGCGCATGCCAAGCGAAAAGAGGGCGCCGGCGCTCATGGTGTCACTCCGTGCAGTTCAGCCGGGCCGTGGGCACGCGGAGCCGCCGCGGCTCACGCCACGAGGCTGCGCTGCAGCCTGAGCGTGGTGTTGATGACGCGCGTGAGCTTGTCGGCGTAGGCCGGGTCGGTGGCGTAGCCGGCGCGTTGCAGGCCCTGCGCGAAGGCCACCGCGCCACCCTGCCCCTGCAGCTGGCCCTTGGCCGCGCGGGTGGCGATGCCCGCGTAGCGTGGGCTGTCCTGCATCAGCCTGGCGTAGTCGGCAAACGACTCGGCATAACTCGCGTAGGCGCGGAAGCGCGCCACCACCTTCTGCGGCTTGCCGCCGACGTACTCGGTGGTGGCGATTTCGGCCACCGGGCCCTTCCAGCCGGCGCCGGCCTTGATGCCGAACAGGTTGTGCGCGGGGCTTCCGTCGGCATGCCGGATCTCCTTGCGGCCCCAGCCGGTCTCGTGTGCGGCCTGGGCGATCATGAAGGTGGCCGGGATGCCCGTGGCCGCCTCGGCGCGGCGCGCGGCGTCCTGATGCTGCTCCACGAAGCCGGCCGCACCCTTCTGCGGCAGGCGCGTGGCGCCGCGGCCGTCCAGCGGCGCCGCGGTGTTGTTGGCGCTGCCCGTGGCCGGGATCGGCCCGGGCGCCAGCCCCATCTGCCGCTCGAGGTGGCGCGTGATGGCCTCATGCAAGCCGCCGGGCAGGCCGGCGAGCTGCTGCGCGTACTGCTGGTCGAGCATCTCGCGGCCGAGCGAGCCGCTGCCGCCCAGCGACTCGGCGCTCTCCATCGTGGTGGCGCGCATGCTCTTCATCAGCTCGTTCATGAACAGGCCCTCGAGCTGACGCGCCGCCTGCCGCACCGCGGCCTTCGGGTCGCTGGCCGCCTGGCCGCGCAGCCCGTCGAGGCCGCGCACATCGACGGCCAGCGTGGAGGGCAGCGCGGCACCCGAAACGTGCGTCGGCATCTCAGCACGCCCCTTGCAGCGACATGCTCGTAGCAGCACTGGCACAGCCAAGCGCGATCGAAGCTCCACTGACGCAGCCAAGCGGCCGCCGCGGAACCGGCTCGGCCGGGCCGCTGGCGGCGCCCCCGGTGCCGCGAAGCGGCACCTGCGGTGCCGCTGGGGGAGGCGACCGAAGGTCGCTTCGGGGGGGGGCGCTCATATCACTTCGATCTCGGCATTCAGCGCGCCGGCCGTCTTCATGGCCTGCAGGATGGCCAGCAGATCCAGCGGCGTGGCGCCCAGCGCCGACAGCGCCTTGACCACATCGTTGAGCTTCGTGCCGGCGGCCATCTGGATGAGCGAGCCGGGGTGCTGCACCACCGAGATGTCGGTGCGCTCGCGGCTGACCGTCTGCCCGCCCGACAGCGGCGCCGGCTGGCTGACCACCGGCGTGCTGGTGATGGTCACCGACAGGTTGCCGTGCGCCACCGCGCAGGCGCCGAGCGTGACCGACTCGTTCATCACGATGGAGCCGGTGCGCGCGTTGAGCACGATGCGCGCGGCCGGCTTCTCCAGCGACAGCGGCAGGTTCTCGATGTCGGCGAGGAAGGCCACGCGCAGCTCGCGCGGCGGCGCCTTCACGCGCACGGTGCGGCCATCCAGTGCGCTGGCGGTGCCCTCGCCCTTGGCGGCGTTGATGGCTTCGGCCACCGCGCGGGCGGTGGCGAAGTCGGCGGCGTTCAGCCCCAGGTTCACGTGCTCGCCGTCCATCAGCGGCGTGGGCACGGCGCGCTCGACCGTGGCGCCTTCGGGAATGCGGCCGGCCGACAGGTGGTTGATCTGCACCTTGCTGCCGCCGGCCGACGCGCCCGCACCGCCGACGATGAGGTTGCCCTGCGCCAGCGCGTAGATCTGCCCGTCGGCGCCCTTCAGCGGCGTGGCCACCAGCGTGCCGCCGCGCAGGCTCTTGGCGTTGCCCACCGAAGAGACGTTGATGTCCAGCGTCTGCCCCGGCTGCGCAAACGGTGGCAGTTGCGCAGTCACCAGCACCGCTGCCACGTTGCGCAGCTGCATGCTGGTGCCCGGCGGCACGGTGATGCCCAGCTGCTGCAGCATGGCCTGCAGGCTCTGCGTGGTGAACGGGGTCTGCGTGGTCTGGTCGCCTGTGCCGTCCAGACCGACGACCAGGCCGTAGCCCACCAGCTGGTTGCTGCGCACGCCTTGCACCGCGGCCACTTCCTTGATGCGCCGCAGGGCGGCGGCATCGGCCGGCACCGGCCACCACAGTGCAGCGCTGGCCGCCAGGAAGGCCAGCAGCAGCGTGAGCCTGAGCCACCACTCGGCGCTCGCGTCATCCACGGGCGCAAGCGTCCGCCGTGCGGATTCGGCAAGCGCCGCTTCGCGGGCCGGCGATGACAGGGGATGAGACATCGCAGCCGCGCCCTCAGAACGGCAGCACCGACAGGAACACGCGGCCGAGCCACCCCATCGCCTGGGCCTCGGCCTGCGCACCGCGGCCACGCTGCTCCAGCCGCACGTTGGCGATGTGCGCGCTGGGCACGCTGTTGCCGGGCTGGATGGCACGCGGGTCCACCTGGCCGGAGAAACGCAGGACGTCCACGTTCTGGTTCACGCCGATCTGCTTCTCGCCGGCGATCAGCAGGTGGCCGTTGGGCAGCACCTGGCGCACCACCACCGTGATGGTGCCGCTGAAGTCGTTGCTGTTCTCCACCGCGCCCTTGCCGGCGAAGCTGTTGGCCGAGTTGGCTTCGGCCCCGGCGCGGCCGAAGGAGTTGGGGGCGATGCCCGGCAGCGCGCTGATGCCGGCCGAGACGCTGCCGCTCTTGTCCACGCTGCTGGTGCTCTTTTGCACCGCGGTCACCTTCTCGACGATCTGCACGGTGAGCGTGTCGCCCACCAGCCGCGCGCGGTGGTCCTCGAACAGGGGCCGGTAGTTCACGGCCTTGAAGATCGAGCCGCCGGCCGGCTGTGCCGCAGGCACGGGCTCGGGCAGCGGCGGCGTGGTGTCGGCCACCTGCACATGCGGGCCGATGAACGCGCAGCCCGCGAGAAAAGAGGCTGCACAGGCAAGAAACGCGGCGCGCGCCACCAGTGCGCACAGCCCAGCGGCCGCCGCGGATCCGGCTTGGCCGGTCCGCTGGCGGCGCCCCCAAGGCCACGAAGTGGCCCCTTCGGGCCCACGGGGGGAGGCGCCGAAGGCGCATCGGGGGGGGGCGATGCTCATACCTGGCTCAGGCGCTGCAGCATCTGGTCGCTGGTCTGGATGGCTTTGGAGTTCAGCTCGTAGGCACGCTGCGTGGCGATCATCGTCACCAGCTCCTCGACGACGTTGACGTTGCTGCCTTCTAGAAAGCCCTGCTGCACAGCGCCCAGCCCGTTGCTGTTGGGCGCGCCCGCGGTGGCCGTGCCCGAGGCGGCGGTCTCGACGAAGAGGTTGCCGCCGCGTGGTTCCAGGCCGGCCGGGTTGATGAAGTTCGCCAGCTGGACCTGACCCAGCGTCTGCGGCTGCACCTGACCCGGCACGGTGGCGGCCACCGTGCCGTCGGCGTTGATGGTGATGGCGGTCGCCGTGGCCGGAACGGTGAGCCCCGGCTGCAGCGGGTATCCGGCGGCGGTCACGATCTGCCCGGCCGAATCGACCTGGAACGCGCCGTCGCGCGTGTAGCCGGTGGTGCCGTCGGGCAACTGGATCTGGAAGAAGCCCTGCCCCTTGACCGCGAGGTCCAGGTTGTTGCCCGTGCCGGTGAGCGCGCCCTGGCTGAAATTGCGCGTGCTGGCCGCGGCACGCACCCCGAGGCCGACCTGCAGCCCGGTGGGCAGCTGGCTCTGTTCGCTGGTGGCCGAACCCGCGGGGCGCAGGTTCTGGTACATCAGGTCCTCGAAGACCACGCCACCGCGCTTGAAGCCGTTGGTGCCGACGTTGGCCAGGTTGTGCGCCACGGCGTCCAGCTTGGTCTGCTGGCCTTCCATGCCGGTCTTGGCAATCCACAGCGAGCGGAGCATCGCAAGGGCCTCTCTTGGTGACTTGGGGTGATGACTGCGGCAGTCATCTTGGCGCCCCGGTCGCCGGGCGAGCCCTCGAAAAGCGCCACCCCGGCGGCCCAATAGACCCCATCAGGCTTCTCAGCCACCGCGGACTGCGCCGAGCCCCGATGGCGGGAGCCAGCCGCCAGGCCGCGGGCCGCGGCCGGTGCCGCTACTGCGAGCCCAGCAGCTTGGCCGCGCCTTGCTCGCGCTGGTCGGCGCCTTGCAACACCTTCATCTGCTGTTCGAACTGGCGCGCCGCGGCGATCATGGCCACCATCGTCTCCACCGGGCTGACGTTGCTGCCCTCGAGCGCGCCGCTTTGCAGCCGCGCCGTGGGGTCGGCGGGCAGCTCGCCATCGGCGGCCCGGAACAGGCCGTCCTCGCCGCGCGTAAGGGGCGCTTCCGGCGTGACGAGCTTCAACCGCCCCACCGGCTGCGGTCGCCCGCGGCCGGTGCTGGCGGTGATGGTGCCGTCGGCGGCCACCTCCAGCGTGGCGCCGGCCGGCACGGCGATCGGGCCCCCGTCGCCCAGCACGGGCAGGCCGGCAGGCGTCGTCAGCTGTCCCTCGGCGCTGACCTGCAGCGCACCGGCGCGGGTGTAGGCCTCGGCGCCGTCCAGGCCCTGCACCGCGAGCCACGCCTTGCCATGCACCGCCACGTCCAGCGGGCGACCGGTGGTGTGCACGGGGCCGGCGCGTTCGTCGTGGCCGACGGTGGACTCCAGCGCATAGACGCGCGTGCTGGCGCCGTCGCCGAGCACCGGCACGGCGCGGAAGGCCTGCATCTCGGCACGGAAGCCGTTGGTCGACGCGTTGGCCAGGTTGTGGGCGAGCACGTCCTGGCGCTGCATGGTCGCCTTGGCGCCGGCCATCGCGAGATAGATGAGGCGGTCCATGGCACATCAACCGGCGTGCGGGCGACGCTCGTTCAGCGGATGTTCACCAGCGTCTGCAGGACCTGGTCCTGCGTCTTGATGGTCTGCGCGTTGGCCTGGTAGATGCGCTGCGCGGTGATCATGTTCACCAGCTCGGCGGTGAGGTCGATGTTCGGCTCTTCCAGCGCGCCGGACTGCAGCACGCCGATGTTGCCGTCGCCCGGCACGCCGCCCACCGGGTCGCCCGAGGCGTAGGTGCGCGCCCAGCTGTTGTCGCCGATCGGCTGCAGGCCCTGCGGGTTGCGGAAGTTGGCCAGCTCCACCTGCCCGGCCGGGCGCGACTGGCCGTTGGAGTAGCGGGCCATCACGATGCCGTTGCCCTCCACCGCGATGGCGGTGAGCTGGCCGGCGGAGTAGCCGTCCTGCGACAGGTCGGTCACGGTGAAGGCGGTGGCGAACTGGGTCGACTGCGTCACGTCCAGCAGCACGCCGGTCAAGGGCTGCGTCACGGCGCCGGCCGTGGTGGTGGTGCTGGGCACGTCGAAGGCGATGGGCGCGGTCGGCGCCGTGGGCGCGCTGCCGTCGGCCGGGAAGGTGATGCTGGTGATCGGCTGCGGATCGCTCGGAATGCCGGCCACGGTGGTGCCGTTGGCGGTGGCATACACGTCCCAGGCGCCGTCAGCGGTCTTCTGGAAGAAGTAGGTCAGCGACACCGGATTGCCCAGCACGTCGTACAGGGCCTGCGAGGTGGCGCTGTTGTAGGTGTCGGGGTCGCTGAAGTCGATGAACGGCGCGCCGCCGGGGCGCGTGACGCCCTGGCGCGCATCGAGGTTCATCTCGAGGTCGATCTCGGTGGTGGCCTGCGGGGCCACGCCGGCGGTGGGCAGCTGCAGCTGCACGGCGGCGCCGGGCTGGATGGTGCCCAGCGCATCGGCGGCGTAGCCCATCAGGCGCAGGCCGGCATTGTTGACGATGAAGCCGTCACGGTCGACCTTGAACTGGCCGTTGCGCGAGTAGCTGACCGGGCTGCGGCCATCGGTGAGCTGGAAGAAGCCCGCGCCGTTGATGGCCAGGTCCATCGGATTCTCGGTGGTGCGGATGTTGCCCTGGGTGAACTGCTGCGACACCGAGGCGAGGTTGACACCGATGCCGATGCCGTTGCTGCCCGCGCCGTTGAGCGCCAGCGCATACACGTCGGCGAACTCGGCGCGCGCCGCCTTGGCACCGAAGGTGTTGGCGTTGGCGATGTTGTTGCCGATCACCTGCAGGTTCTTGCTGGTGGCATTCAATCCGGAAAGGCCTTGCTGGAAGCTCATGGAGGTCCTTGGTGGGTCGTCGCAGGTGAACGGGGCGGAAGAGTCGAAATGCGGGATCGGCGAGTGGCGGGGTGGGCGGTTGCGCAAGGTCAGTTGAAGGCACGCACCGCGGCGTAGTCGAGCGTGCCGGACCAGCGCGTATCCAGGCGCAGCGCGTCGCCGGCCAGGCTGACGGCCAGCACCTCGTCGCGCATCAGCGTGGTGGCGGGCACGGCGGCCGCGCCGGCATGCGCTGCCACGCGGAAGCGGAACTCGGCGCCCTCGGCCGTGCCGGCCGGCGCCTTCCACTCGAAGCCGTGGCGGCCCACGCTCTGCGCGCCCAGGTCGAGCGTGTCGACGACGCGCCCGGCCCCGTTGAGCACTTCCACGCGCACACGGTCGGCCGGCGCGGTCAGCTCGAAACCGCCGGCGGCGCCGCCGCCGCCCTCGATGTGCAGGCGGTCGCCCTGCAGTGTCACGTCGCGGCCGACCAGCGCTGCGCCTTGCAGCGCCTGCATCTGCAGGAACTGGCGGTTCAGCCCGGCCACCGTGTCGTTGAGCTTCTCGACGCCCGACACGGTGTTGATCTGCGCCATCTGGCTGGTGATCTGCGCGTTGTCCAGCGGGTTGAGCGGGTCCTGGTTC
>JAEUPD010000129.1 GCA_016788525.1 Rubrivivax sp. | reverse complement strand
GATGAGGTCGGGCAGCCCCACCGCGGTGAGCAGCGAGCCGGCCATGCGCGAGATGTAGGTGCGCCCGCTCAGCGTGAGGATCGGCACGCCCATCCACAGCGCGTCGCTGGCCGTGGTGCCGGCGTTGAACGGGAAGGTGTCCAGCACCAGGTCGGCCAGCGTGAAGCGCGACAGGTACTCGGCCGGCGAGACGCGCGGCGCGAAGACCAGCCGCTCGGGGGCGATGCCGGCGGCGAGCGCGGCGTGGACCATGTTGGCGCGCGCGGTGTCGTTGTCGGCCAGCAGCCACAGCACGCTGCCGGGCACCGCACCGAGGATGCGCATCCACGCCCCGAACATCTGCGGCGTGAACTTGTGGTTGTTGTTGAACGAGCAGTAGACGAAGGCGTCTTCGGGCAGCCCATAGCGCGCCCGGCTCGGTGCCGCAGCCACCTCTCGCCGGCGGTCGCTCACCTGGTAGACATGCGGCAGGTAGATCGGCCGCTCGCTGCAGTAGCGCGCGAGCTCCGGCGGCACGACGTAGCGGTCGGCAAGCATCCAGTCCACCCCCGGCAGCGCCGAGGTTCCCGGCAGCCCGAGGTAGCTCACCTGCACCGGCGCCGGCCTCATGCCGAGGATGGCCGGCCGCGCGCCGCTGGTCAGCGCCTGCAGGTCCACCAGCACGTCGATGCCCGCCTCGGCGATGCGCCGCGCCGCGGTGGCGTCGTCCACGCCGATGAGCGGCACATGGTGATCGAAGGCCCGCACCAGCCGCTGGCGCAGCGGCTGCTGCGACGGCGGGGTCCAGTCGAACGCGAAGACCTCGAAGCGAGCGCGGTCGTGCAGCTCGTACAGCTCGGCGGTCAGCAGCCCCACCGCGTGCATGTGCAGGTCGCCCGAGACATACGCGACCTTGATGCGCCCCTCGCGCCGCACCGCCAGCTGCCGCCACAGCGGCACCTTCGACGGTGGCCTGGGCACCTTCTCGTGCACGAAGCGCTGCGCGGCCAGCAGCTGCAGTGCCGGGTCGTCGGTCAGCCCCATGGAGGCCAGCAGCGACGTGCCGGTGAGCAGCTGGTAGGCCGTCAGCTCGCCCACCGGCTGCTCGGCCGGCCATGCGCACTGCTTCTGCCGCACATGCACGTAGTGCTGCACGACGTCGGGCTGTGCGGCGTCCAGCTCCAGGCTGGCGCGCATCAGCGCCTCGGCTTCGGGCAGGCGCTTGAGGTTCTCCAGCAGCCGCGCGCCGTTGTTCAGCGCATGCAGGCGGTGCTCGAGGGCCACTTCGTCGGCAGCGCCGGCATGCACGCGCCGCCAGCAGGCCAGCGCATCGTCGGCCTCGCCGCGGCGCTCGTGCAGGTGGCCCAGGTTCAGCAACGCCGGCGCGAAGCCCGGCGCGCGTTGCAGCGCCAGGCGGTAGGCCTGCTCTGCGCCGGCTTCGTCGCCGGCCGCCGACAGGCTGGTGCCCCAGTTGAAGCAGGCCACCAGCCACAGCGGCGAATCGGCATGGTGCGCCACCCAGGCGCCATAGGCTGCCGCCGCGTCGGCCAGCCGGCCAGCTGCCGCGAGCACCTGCACGCGTTGCATCAGCTCGCCCAGCGGCAGCCGCGCCGCAGCGGGCACCGCCGGCTCGACAGGCACGGGTGCCGTGGCCGGAGACTGCACGCCGCGAGCCGCTGCGGCGACGGCGTCCAGTTCAGGTTCGGCGAGTTCGGGTTCCACAGATGCAGCCATGGCGATACGGCCCGCGGCTTGGGGCATGGTTTCGCCAGGCATGCTAGGCAGCCCATCTGCCGCGGCCCGCCGCAACAACAGGGGGAAAGCGGTGCTGTTTGCGATGGCGTGGCGCGTGGCGGGCCCCACCCGCCGCTGATGCGGCCGCGCGCGGGCCGCTGTTCGCCGCAGCCTGGCGACCACCCGATCGTGACGCGGCGGCCGGTGCCCTCGGCAGGGCTGCGTGGCCAGGACGGTGCCTGGGGCCCATTCGCGCTGGCCCACCTCGTCGAAGCCGGCGGCCAGCCGGGCGCGGAAGGCGGGCAGGCTGGAGATGTCGAAGGAGACCGCCAGGCATCGCCATGAGATCAGCTCCAGGGCGCGGCACACCGCGCGCCCGGGCTTGCGGAGGTCGCGCGCGGCGTGGGGTGGGGCAGGGGGACGCAAGCCTGCCGCCGCGCTGGGGACGGAGCCGATTGCGCCTTGTCATGCGGCGGCCATCGCCTGGCCCTAGACTGGCCCGTTTCCTGCATCCTGGTACGGCATCATCGGCGCGACCCGCCCCGCTGCCGCCGCACCGCACCGCAGGGTCCACCGGGCCCGCCATGAGCATCCGCCATCTCGACGACCTCTTCGACCCGGCCTCGGTGGCCGTGATCGGCGCGTCCACACGCGCCGGCAGCGTGGGCCACACGGTGTGGCGCAACCTCAAGGCCGGCGGCTTTGCCGGGCCGCTGTGGCCGGTGAACAGCGGCCATGCCTCGGTGCAGGGCGACAAGGCCTATGCGCGCGTGGCCGACCTGCCCGCCACGCCGGCACTGGCCGTCATCTGCACGCCGCCGGCCACCGTGCCGGGGCTGATCGCCGAACTCGGCGAGCGCGGCACGCGCGCCGCCATCGTCACCACCGCCGGCCTCACCGCCGAGCAGCGCCAGGCGATGCTCGACACCGCGCGCCGCTACGTGCTGCGCATCCTCGGGCCCAACTGCCTGGGGCTGCTGTCGCCACCGGTCAAGCTCAACGCCAGCTTCGCGCCAGACCACATCGCTGCCGGGCCGCTGGCCTTCGTGTCGCAAAGCGGGGCCCTGGCCACCGCGATGCTCGACTGGGCGCGCGCGCGCGGCATCGGCTTCTCGCGCGTGGTGTCGCTGGGCGAAGGCAGCGACGTCGACTTCGGCGACATGATCGACTGGCTGGCCAGCGACGCGGCCACGCGCGCGGTGCTGCTGTACGCCGAGTCGCTGACCGCCGCGCGCAAGTTCATGAGCGCGGCGCGCGCGGCGGCGCGCAACAAGCCGGTGCTGGTGGTGAAGGCCGGCCGCAGCCTGGCCGGGCAGAAGGCCGCCGCGTCGCACACCGGCGCGCTGGCCGGCAGCGACCTCGTGTTCGACGCCGCCATCCGACGAGCCGGCATGCTGCGCGTCGAATCGCTGCAGGACCTGTTCGTCGCCGCCGAGACGCTGGCGCGCTTCAAGCCCTCGCTGCGCGCCGGCAGCGCCGAGTCGATCGCCCGCGTCACCCTGGTCACCAATGGCGGCGGCGCCGGCGTGCTGGGCGCCGATGCCGCCGCCCAGCTCGGCCTGGAACTTGCGGCGCTGTCGCCCGAAACGCTGGCGGCGCTGGACACCGGCCTGCCGGCCAACTGGTCGCGCGCCAACCCGGTGGACATCATCGGTGATGCACCGGTGGAACGTTATGTGCACACGCTGAAGACGCTGCTGGCGGCGCCCGAAGCCGGCACGGTGCTGTTCATGCACGCGCCCACGGCCATCGTGCCGGCGCGCGAGATTGCCGCGGCGCTGGTGCCGGTGCTGGCCGAGTCGCCCGGGCGGCTGGCCAGCGTGTGGCTCGGCCACGGTGCCGTGGCCGAGGCGCGCGGCCTGTTCAACGTCGCCGGCATTCCGGTGTACGACACGCCCGAGCAGGCCGTGAACGCGCTGGCCATGCTCGCCAACTACCGCCGCAACCAGGAGCAGCTGCTCGAGGCGCCAGCCGACCCGCCCCCGCCCCCGCCGGGCACCGAGACCGCCAGCGCCGAGGAAGACGCCCGCTCGGTGCGCGACCTCGTCGACGCGGCGCTGGCCGCTGGCCGCGAGATGCTCACCGAACCCGAGGCCAAGGCGCTGCTGAAAGCTGCCGGCATTCCCGTGGTGCCCACGCGCACCGTGATCGCCACGCCGATCGCCGCCGCGGCGGCGGCCACGGCGCTGGGCTTCCCGGTGGTGCTGAAGATCCTGAGCCCGCAGATCTCGCACAAGAGCGATGTCGGCGGCGTGGTGCTTGATCTCGGCTCGCCGGCCGAGGTGGTGGAGGCCGCCACGCGCATGCTCGAGCGCGTGGCCGGGCGCCGGCCCGACGCCACGGTGGAAGGCTTCACGCTGCAGCCGATGGTGCGCCGGCCCAAGGCGCTGGAGCTGATCGCCGGCACGCATGTCGACGCGCTGTTCGGGCCGGTCATCCTGTTCGGCGCCGGCGGCACGCGCGTGGAGGTGGTGGCCGATCGCGCCATCGGCCTGCCGCCGCTGAACGAGCCGCTGGCCCGCGCGCTGGTCGCTCGCACGCAGGTGGCCCGGCTGCTGGCGGGCTGGCGCGATGTGCCGCCGGCCGACGCGCCCGCGTTGCACGGCGTGCTGATCGCGCTGTCGCGCCTGCTCGCCGACGAACCGCGCATCGCCGAGCTGGACATCAACCCGCTGCTGGCCGACGGCGACGGCGTGATCGCGCTGGACGCCCGCGTGCGCGTCAGCGCGGCGGCGCCCGGCGGCGCGGCCCGGTTCGCCATCCGGCCCTACCCGGCGGAGCTGACCGAGAGCTATGTCTGGGAAGCGCCGGAGTCGGCCGGCGGCCCGCGCACGGTGACGCTGCGGCCCATCCGCCCCGAGGACGAGGCGCGCCACCTGCAACTGCTGGAGAAGGTGAGCCCGGAGGACATCCGCATGCGCATCTTCTACTCGCGCCGCAGCATCGAGCGCACCGAACTCGCTCGGCTGACGCAGATCGACTACGAACGCGAGATGGCCTTCGTGGCCGTGGCGCCGGTGCCCGGCAGCGACACGGGCGAGCTGGAGACGCTGGGCGTGGTGCGCACCATCACCGACCCCGACAACCGCGAGGCGGAGTTCGGCATCCTCGTGAGAAGCGACCTGCAGGGCGCGCGGCTCGGCCGCCGGCTGCTCACGAAGATCATCGGCTACCAGAAGGCCCGCGGCACGCAGCGCATCGTGGCCACCGTGCTGCGCGAGAACACGCGCATGCTGGCGCTGGCCAGGGAGTTGGGCTTCCAGCCCGACGGCGAGCCGCCCGAGCCGGGCACGGCGAAGATCGCGCTCGTGCTCAACGGGTAGCCGGGCCGCCGAGCCGGCGCGTCATCTCGCCCGCGGCCTGGCGCAACGCGCCGACATGCGACGGCTGCAGGCGCGGCGCGGGCGCGGTCAACGTCAGCGCGCCCACCAGTTCGCCGGCGCCGTTCCACACCGGCGCCGAGACGCCCGCCAGGCCGGGCACGCGGTCGCCGGCCAGGGAGATGAAGCCGTCGCGCCGCACCTGGTCGTACAGACGGCCGCGCGCACCCGCGTAGGCCATCAGCACGCGCCCGCCGGCACCGCGGTTCAGCGGCAGCAGGTCGCCGGCGCGGATGTGGTCGCGCAGCAGCTGCGGCGAGTCCACACGCAGCAGGCACAGCCGCTGCTCGCCCTGCCGCACGTGCAACGCGGCGCTTTCCTGCGTGCGGCGCACGAGCTCTCGCATCACCGGCAGCACGACCTCCTCGAGCGAGAACGTCGCGGCATGGATGGCGGCCAGCCGGGCCACCTCCGGGCCCAGCGCCCAGCGCCCGTCGGCCTGGCGGTGCACGAGGCGGCCGTGCTCGAGAGAGGCCATCAGCCGCAGCACCGTGCTCTTGTAAAGGCGCGTGCGGCCGGCGAGTTCCGCCACGCCGAGCGCGCGGTCGCCCACGCGGAAGGCCGCCAGCAGGCACACCGCGCGGTCGACCGCGGCGGCACCGCCGGGGGCGGCGTGCTCGTCGGCCACGGAAGCCTGGGCGGCGCGTCGGGGCATGTTGTGTCGGGGCGCGTTTGACGGCCGAAGTCTCCGCCGATAGCATGTTCCTATGGACAGATATATATTCTGTCTGACAGAACTCTCGGGATCAACCGCCCCATGCGGACCGCAACGCGAAGGCCCCCATGCCCACCGAACCGCAGGTGCTGATCAGCGAGGTCGGCCCGCGCGACGGCCTGCAAAGCGTGCAGGCCACGATGCCCACGGCGTACAAGCTGGCGTGGATCGATGCGCTGCACGCCGCCGGCCTGCGCGAGATCGAGGTCGGCTCGTTCGTGCCGGCCAGGCTGCTGCCGCAGATGGCCGACGTGGCTGAGGTGGTGCGCCACTCCACCGCCCTGCCCGGGCTCGCGGTGATGGCCCTGGTGCCCAACCGGCGCGGCGCCGAGGCGGCGCTGGCCGCCGGCGTGAACAAGCTGACGCTGCCGGTGTCGGCCAGCGAGGCGCATTCGCTGGCCAACGTGCGCAGGACGCGCGCGCAGATGGTCGACGAGGTGCGCAGCATCGTCGCGCTGCGCGACGAGCGCGCGCCGCAGGTCAGGGTCGAGGCGGGCGTGTCCACCGCGTTCGGCTGCACGATCCAGGGCAAGGTGTCCGAAGACGATGTCGCGCGGCTGGCGGCCGCGCTCGCCGAGGCCGGCGCCGACGAGGTGGGGCTCTCCGACACCACCGGCATGGCCAACCCGGCGCAGGTGCGGCGCCTGTTCGGTCGCGTACGCGCCGAGATCGGTGGGCGCACCGGCGCTGCACACCTGCACAACACGCGCGGGCTGGGCCTGGCGAACTGCCTGGCGGCCTACGACGTGGGCGTGCGCACCTTCGACAGCTCGCAAGGTGGCCTCGGCGGATGCCCCTACGCACCGGGCGCATCTGGCAACGTGGTCACCGAGGACCTCGTCTTCATGTTCGAGTCGATGGGCGTGGCCACCGGCATCGACCTCGAGCGGTTGCTCCACGCGCGCCGAGTGCTGCAGGCGGGATTGCCCGGCGAGCCGATCTACGGCATGACGGCCGAGGCCGGGCTCGGCAAAGGCTTCGTGTATGCAGACGGCCGCCAGCCCCGCGGCGGCGAGGGCACGGCCTCCGCGACAGGAAACGAAGCATGAACGGCGCACCGACCTCTTCGGACGCCGCCGCCGGCCCGGCCCTGCCGCTGGCCGGCCTGCGCGTCGTCGAGTTCACGCACATGGTGATGGGGCCGACCTGCGGCATGATCCTCGGCGATCTTGGCGCCGAGGTGGTCAAGGTCGAGCCGCTGGCCGGCGACAGCACGCGCAACCTGCTGGGCGCCGGCGCCGGGTTCTTCGGCCTGTTCAACCGCAACAAGAAGAGCCTGGCGGTCGACGTGAAGCAACCCGCCGGCCGCGAGATCGTGCTCAAGCTCATCGCGCACGCCGACGTGTTCAGCGAGAATTTCAAGGGCGGCACGATGGCCAGGCTGGGCTTCGGCTACCCGGCGCTCGGGTCACTCAACCCGCGTCTGATCTATGTCTCGCACAAGGGCTTCCTGCCCGGTCCTTACGAGCACCGCACGGCGCTCGATGAAGTGGTGCAGATGATGGGCGGCCTGGCCTACATGACCGGCCCCGAGGGCCGGCCGCTGCGCGCCGGCTCGAGCGTCAACGACATCATGGGCGGCATGTTCGGCGCCATCGGCGTGCTGGCCGCGCTGGCCGAGCGCCAGCGCACCGGCCGCGGCCAGGAGGTGCAAAGCGCCCTGTTCGAGAACACCGTGCTGCTGGTGGCGCAGCACATGATGCAGTTCGCCGTCACCGGCCAGCCGGCCGCGCCGATGCCCAGCCGCATCAGCGCCTGGGCGGTGTACGACGTGTTCACGGTCAAGGGCGGCGAGCAGATCTTCCTCGCCGCCGTCAGCGACACGCAGTGGGCGCTGCTGTGCAGCGAGTTCGGCTTCGCCGATCTTCAGGCCGATGCGCGGCTGGCCAGCAACAACCATCGCGTGCGCGCACGTGAATGGATGATGCCGATCCTGCGCGAGCGCTTCGCCGCCTTCGGCAGCGCCGAACTGGCCGCACGCTTCGAAAAGCGCGGGCTGCCCTACGCGCCGATCACGCGCCCCGAAGACCTCTTCGACGACCCGCACCTGGCCTCCACCGGCGGCCTGGCCCCGGTGACGCTGCCGGCCAGCGCCAGCGGCGCCGGCCACGAGGTGCACACCCGCGCCGCGCTCCTTCCGCTGGCGCTGGGGGGCCGCCGGCTGCCGCTGCGCAGGGGGCCGCCGGCGCTGGGCGAGCACACGCGCGAATTGCTCGCCGGCCTCGGATATGACGAGCACGAGCTGGCCCGCCTGATGGAAGCGCGGGTGATCCGGCCCGACACCGGGCCGTGACAATGGCCCGATGAGTGCCGCCGGCGCCGCAGGCCGCCACCCGCTGAACCCCACGGCCTTCGCGACGCTGCTGTTCATCGCGCTGTTGTTCGGCGCCAACCACGTCGCGGCACGCCTGGCGTTCGACCATGGCGTCGACGTGGTCACTGCGGTGGCCGTACGCAGCGGCCTGACAGCCGTGGTGGTGGCATTGATCGTCTGGCGGCAGCGCGTGCCGCTGCGGCTGGAGGCACGGCATCGCTGGTCGCTACCGGCCATCGGCGCGCTGATCGCGCTGCAGAGCTACTGTCTGTACTCGTCGGTGGCGCGGCTTCCGGTGGCGTTGGCGCTGCTGGCCTTCAACCTGTACCCGCTGACCACCGCGCTGTGGGCCTGGGCGCTGTACGGCCACCGTGCCGAACGCCGTGTGTGGGTGGCGATGCCGGTCATCCTGGCCGGCCTGGCGCTGGCGCTGGACGTGGCCGGCGCCGCTTCCGGCCTGGGCGCGGGCGCGCAGTGGGCGCGCATCGGGGCCGGCGTGGCCTTCGCGGTCGCCGCCTCGGTGATCTTCGGCCTCGCGCTGGTGCTCACGCAGCACGAGGCCGGCACGCTCGACGGCAGGCTGCGCACAGCCACGACGATGGGCCTGGTGGGCGTGCTGGCCGCCGCCGCAGGCGTGCTGCAAGGCGGCTTCCACCTGCCCCACGCCGCGGCGGGCTGGTGGGGCCTGGCGGCGCTGACGGTGCTGTATGGCACCGCCTTCACGATCATGTTCACTGTGCTGCCGAGGCTGGGCGTGGTCGGCAACTCGGCGATCATGAACGTCGAGCCGATCTTCGCGCTGGTGCTGGCCTGGGCACTGCTCGGGCAGCGCGTCGCCGCGTTGCAGGTGGCCGGCGGTTTGCTGGTGGTGGCGTGCGTGGTGTGGCTGGGGCTGCGGCGACGATGAGGCACCAAGGGGCGGGCCCCGCGGCCCGGTTCGTGCCCGGGCATCCGGGAAAGTCCCAGCGGCTGCCCCTGGTGCGGCTGGACGACGATCGGCACCCTTGGCGGCAGCGGCCCGACGGCGCGCCGCCAACCGGCGCAGCCGCTGGCTGCGTCGCCGGCCCCAGCGACCCGACGGTCGAGCCCACACAGGAGAGAGCGCATGTCCCCGACCCCCCGCCTGTCCCGCCTGCCACTGTGGCTGGCCGGCGCCGCACTGGCCCTGGGCAGCTTTGCTGCGCTGGCCCAGCCGAAGAAGGAAGTCACCATCGCGCACCAGGACATGCTGGTGCCGTTCCGCCTGGTGATGGAAAGCGGCGAGCTTGAGAAGGCCACCGGCTACAAGATCAACTGGCGCATGTTCGGCGGCGGCGGCGACGTGATCAAGGCCATGGCCAGCGGCGACGTGCAGATCGGCGAGGCCGGCTCCAGCCCCATCACCACCGCGGCCAGCCAGGGGCAGGACATCAAACTGTTCTGGATCCTCGACGACATCGCCGATGCCGAGGCGCTGATCGCGCGCAAAGGCAGCGGCGTCAATTCGCTGAAAGACCTGAAGGGCAAGAAGGTCGCCACCCCGTTCGTCAGCACCGCGCACTACCAGCTGATGGCCATCATGAAGGTCGAGGGCGTCGACGCCAAGGGCGTCAACGTGCTCAACATGCGCCCGCCGGAAATCGCCGCCGCCTGGGAGCGCGGCGACATCGACGCGGCCTTCATCTGGGACCCGGTGCTCAGCAAGATCAAGGGCAACGGCAAGGTCATCCACACCTCCAAGACCATCGGGGCCAAGGGCTTCCCGACCTTCGACGGCATGATCGTCAACTCGAAGTGGGCCGCCGAGCACGAAGGCTTCATGGTCGCCCTCGTCAAGGCGCTGGCCAAGGCCGACGCCGACTACCGCGCCAACAAGGCCAAGTGGACGGTCGACAGCGCGCAGGTCAAGGCGGTGGCCAAGTGGACCAAGGCCGACGCCAAGGACGTGCCGGCGGCGATGGCGCTGTACACCTTCCCGACCATCGATGAGCAGCTCAGCGCCAACTGGCTGGGCGGCGCCGCGGTGAAGGCGATGGCCAGCACGGCCCAGTTCCTCAAGGAGCAGGGCCGCATCACCGAGATCAAGCCCGACTACAAGGCCTTCGTCACCGATGCCTACCTGAAGAAGGCGGCCGGCAAATGATGCCGGCCGGTGCCTGACGAGGCAGGCACCGCCAAGCAGGGGCTGCGGCGGCGCGCAGCCCCTTTTCGTTTGGGCATCGGCGCCTTCTTCCTGCCTTCCCTACCCCTTCTTCCCGCCCTTCTCGGAGCCCCATGCCCACGCTGGACATCCGCGCGCTGACGGTGAACTACGCCGTCAAGGGCGGCACGCTCGCCGCCCTCTCCGCGGTGAACCTGACCATGCGCGAGGGCGACTTCGTCGTCGCGCTGGGGGCTTCGGGCTGCGGCAAGACCACGCTCCTGAACTGCCTGGCCGGGTTCCTGAGCGCTTCCACCGGCGAGATCCTGCTCGACGGGCAGCCGGTGGCCGGCCCCGGCGCCGACCGCGGCGTGGTGTTCCAGAAGCACGCGCTGATGCCGTGGCTCAACGTGGTGGACAACGTCGCGCTCGGCCTCAGGCTGCGCGGCGTGGACAAGGCCGAGCGCGAGCGCATCGCACGCGAGAAGCTGGCACTGGTGGGCCTGGCCGAATTCGCCGAACGCGCCGTGTACGAGCTCTCTGGCGGCATGCAGCAGCGCGTGGGCATCGCGCGCGCGCTGGCCAGCGATCCCGCGGTGCTGCTGATGGACGAACCGATGGGCGCGCTGGACGCCTTCACGCGCGAGCAGGTGCAGGAGATCCTGCTGCGCGCCTGGGCCGCCAGCCACAAGATGGTGTTCTTCATCACGCACTCGGTGGAAGAAGCCCTCTTCCTCGGCACGCGGCTGGTGGTGATGAGCCCCAGCCCCGGGCGCATCACCCACACCTACGACAACCTGCCGTTCTCGCGCCAGTTCCTGCATCACGGCGACGCACGGCGCGTGAAGAGCGAGCCCGAGTTCATCCGCCTGCGCGAGGAGGTGCTGGCACGCGTGCACCACCGCGAGCCGGCCGGCGACTCGGCCACCGCGGCACCCGGAGCCTCGCATGGCTGAGCCGGCCCGCCCCGGTGGCGCCCGCGGCGCCGAAGCACCCAGGACCAGCCGCTTCAAGGTGCCCGGCGAAGGCAACAGCGCGCCGATCAGCGTCGTCACCATCGTCGTCATCATCGCGCTGTGGGCGCTGGTGTCGAACATGGGCTGGATCAAGCCGCTGTTCCTGCCCACGCCGCAGACGGTGTTCAAGGTCTTCGTCGAATACCTCACCGGCCAGGCCAACGACAAGCCGCTGTGGGAACACTTCGTCGCCAGCATCCTGCGCGTGGCCGTGGCCTTCTGGCTAGCGGCGCTGACGGCGGTGCCGGTGGGCATCGCGATGGGCATGAGCCGCGTCGCGCGCGGCGTGTTCGACGCACCGATCGAGTTCTACCGGCCGCTGCCGCCGCTTTCTTACCTGCCGCTGATCATCATCTGGTTCGGCATCGAGGAGCTGCCCAAGGTGCTGCTCATCTACCTGGCCTGCTTCGCGCCGCTGGCGCTGGCGGCGCGCTCGGGCATGAAGAGCGCGAGCCAGGAGCAGATCAACGCCGCGTACTCGATGGGCGCCAGCTACGGCCAGGTCATCCGCCACGTCATCCTGCCCGCGGCGCTGCCCGAGATCCTGGTGGGCATGCGCATCGCCATCGGCTTCGGCTGGACGACGCTGGTCGCCGCCGAGATGGTGGCGGCCAACGTGGGCCTGGGTCAGATGGTGCTCAACGCCGCCAACTTCCTGCGCACCGACATCGTGATGATGGGCATCGTGGTGATCGGCGTCGTCGCCTACCTGTTCGACCTGTTCATGCGGCAGGTGGAGAAGTGGGCGGTGCCCTGGAAGGGCAAGATGTAGCGCAGCCGCCGTCGTGGCGGCTCAGGTGGTGCTCAGGCGGAAGCGGACGTCAGCCTGAGCGCCACCCGCTCGCCCCGCTCGACTGCCGCGCGATCCAACCCCACGCCCAGCGCCCGCGCCAGCCACTGCAGCAGCAGCCAGGCCAGCGTGTCGCGTGCCGGGGGGGCCGAGGCAGGCTCGCTGCTCATCGACGCCACGGCAAGGACGGTGGATGGCCCGGCGGCCTCGATCGCCAGGCGCACCGTGCGGCCCTGCTGCAGCGCATGTTCCACCATCAGGTCCAGCAGATGCTTCAGCGCCGCCGGGTTGGCGGTGACCATCACGCTGCCCGCCGGGCCGTGCAGTTCGACGCCCAGGCGGCCGGCCTCGGCGCTCCATTCGGCCACCGTCTGCAGCAGCGCCAGGCCGAGGTCCACGCTCTCGCGGCGCAGCTGCTGCACGCGGCCGACAATGTGCGCGAGTTCCTGCAGCTGCAGGCCCAGGCGTTCCAGCCGTTCCACCTCGCCTTGCAAGGCCGGGCGGCCCGGCGCGCTTTCTCCCCGCGGCAGCGCAGCGATGCCGGCGGCCAGCCGTTCGCCCAGCGCCGCGAGCAACGACACCGGCAGCGCGCCCGCCGCCACCGGCAGCCTCGCGGCCAACGGCATCGAGATCGCAGGTTCCGTCGGGTCGGTCAGGTACACGGTGCGCAGCACGGGTTGGGTGGCAGTTGATGTGCCGACGGCCCGGCGCGCGGGCAGGCTCGGCTTGATGGTGGTGGCGGAGCCGGTCATGTCACTGGTTGCTCGCCGCCAGCACCTCGGGCAGGTCGGTCAGGCCTTGCAGCATCTTCTCGATGCCGTCCTGGCGCAGCGTGCGCATGCCTGCGGCCAGCGCCTGCGCCTGCAGTTCGGCGGCACCGGCGTGGTGGCGAATGCCCTCGCGCACGGCGTCGTCGGCGCGCATCAACTCGTGCAGGCCCAGGCGCCCGTGGTAGCCGTGGTGTTCGCAGTGCACGCAGCCGGCGTGGCGCCACTGGCGCACGCGACCATGCGCGTCGCCGTGTTCGGCGCGCCAGCGGGCGACCAGTTCGGCGCGCCCCTCGACCGACCCACCCACCGCATGGCCACCCGCGCTGGCCAGGTAGTCGGCGGCCAGCGCCTCCAGCGCCTCGTCGCCCATCGGCTCGCCGACCCGGCAGTGCAGGCACAGCCGACGCACCAGCCGCTGCGCCAGGATGGCCAGCAGCGAGTCGGAGAACATGAACGGGTCGAGCCCGATCTCCAGCAGCCGCGTGATGCTCTCGGGCGCCGAGTTGGTGTGCAGCGTCGAGAGCACCAGGTGCCCGGTGAGCGAGGCCTCCACGGCGATGCGCGCCGTCTCCTCGTCGCGCATCTCGCCGATCATCACCACGTCGGGGTCGGCGCGCAGGAAGGTGCGCATCGCCTGCGCGAAGGTCCAGCCGATGCGCGCGTTCACCTGCACCTGGCGCAGGCCCTCCTGCACGATCTCCACCGGGTCTTCGGCGGTCCAGATCTTGCGCTTGTCGGTGTTCAGTTCACGAAGCACCGAGTGCAGCGTGGTCGTCTTGCCGCAGCCGGTGGGGCCGCAGATGAGCACCAGGCCGTAGGGCTTGGCGACCACCTCGCGCAGCGCGGCAAGGTTGGCTGGCGCCAGGCCGATGTCGTCGATGGGCATGGGCTTCAAGCCCGACAGGATGCGCAGCACCACGTCTTCCAGCCCGCCGTGCGTGGGCACCGTGACGACGCGCAGCTCGACCTTCGGGCCGCCGAAGCGCGCGAACGGGATCTTGCCGTCCTGCGGCTTGCGGTGCTCGGAGATGTCCAGCTCGGCCATGATCTTCAGCCGCGCCACGAGCGCGTAGCGCAGGCGCGCGGGCAGCTCGAGGCAGGGCACCAGTTCACCATCGATGCGCAGCCGCACGCGCACGGGCCGGGGCGGCGCCGCGGTCTCGACGTGGATGTCGGAGGCGCGCAGCCGCACCGCTTCGGTGATCAGCGCATTGACCATGCGCACGAGGGTGTTGTCGCTCTCGGCGGCGCGCTGCTCGTCGTCGCTGGCGTTGCCGGCCGCGGCCAGCTCGGCGGCCAGCTCGCGCAGGTCGGTGCGCAGCGCCGGCGGTGCGAACGACATCGCCTCGAGAGCAGGTGAAGCCGACAGGCCCGGGCCATCGGCCGCGGCGGCCGAAGCCGATGCGGCCGAGGCACCCAGCGCCGGCATCACCACGCCATAGGCGCGCAGCAGCGCCGCGGCCAGCGACGGCGCTGCGGCCGCCACCGGCTGCACGCGTGTGCCGCTGGCAAAGCGCAACTCCTCGAGCAGCGCGCGGTCGAACGGGTCGGCCATCGCCACCACCAGCTGCTCGGCGCGCTCGGCCAGCGGCAGCGCCTGGGCACGCTCGGCCAGCGCCCGCGGCAGGCGCTGCAACGCGGCCGGCTCGGGCGTGAACTCGCGCAGGTCGACCACCGGCACGCCCATCCAGTCGGTCAAGGCGGCGGCCAGCTGCTCGGGCCGCAACGCGCCGGCGCTCACCAGCAGCTGGCCGATCAGCATGTGCGGCTCGCCGCGCTCGCGGCGCTCGGCCTGATCCTGCAACGCATGGGCCAGCGCCTTGGGCGAGACGCGGCCGGTCTCGACCAGCGCCATGCCGAGGTGGCGGGCATGGCGCTGCGGCGGCCGGTCGAGCGCCGCCCACAGCTCGGCCACGTTGCGCGGCGCGGGCGCACGCGTGCCGTGCTCGTGGGCCGGCCAATGCAGCAGCGGCAGCGAGCGCGGCGGCACGTGCCAGGTCTCGTTGCCGCCGTCGGGCAGGCGCACGTCCAGCCACAGGCCGCCGTGTGGCGCGCTGTGCGTGGCGAGGCACTGCACGGTCAGTTCCTCGAGGGCGAGCAGCCGCACGGTCAGCGGGCGGCCGGGCTCGGCCCCCGGCTCGTCGGCACCGGCCGGGCGCGCGCGGCGCGGCGTGGTCAGGCGCAACAAGCGCACGGCGCTGCGGGGCACGCGCTGCCCTTCGCCATCGGCCGTGCGCAACTGCAGGTCGCCATCGCCATGCGGCGCCGGCTGCAACTCGCCGCGCAGCACGCGGCCGTCGTCGGTGTGCAGTTCGCAAGCGCCGCCCACCAGCACTTCGATGCGGGGCTCGATCAATTCGGACATGGCGCTCACGGCTGGCCTCGGTACTGCATCAATCCGAGGGCAGCTTATGCGGGCCGCGGCCGCACCGCCGGGACGCAGTTCACGCCCGGCCGAATCTTCACCTCTCAATCGATCGCGGCTTGAGCAGGCTCAACCCGGGAAGTCGCCCGGGCGTCGCTCAGTGCACGATCCCGGCCGATCGCATGGCCGGCTCGTTGCCCACCAGCCGCAGGACGTCCCCCGCTGGCCGGGGCGCCGATGCGCCGGCGCTGCCGGCGGGGGCCGACTCACCGGCGCTGCCGGCGGGGGCCGTCCCCCGCGTGCCCACCCACTGGTCGAACCGGGCCTTGGCCGCTTCACCGTAGCGGCGGTAGATCCAGCGGCCGACGTAGAACACCACGAGCAGCAGCACGATCGTCTTCAGCGCCCGCGCCCAGGCCACCAGCACAGCGATGCCCATGCCCAGCGCCACCCAGTGCCACCACGCGTGGGCGGGCGAGGTGAACTGGTTGATGAAGAAGCACAGCCCGACGACGAAGATGGCCTTGAAGGGCATGGCGAACGCATGCCAAAGGGTCTTGATCGGCGAGCCGATGAAGGACAGCGGGTTCATGGATTTCCTCAGGACTTGCAGGCCCCGTTCGATCAGGCCCGGGGCGCAGTGTGGGCTCGGCCGCCGCGCCGCGCATCGGCCCTGCGACGAACGGGCGCCAGGCGTCGTGAAGCGTCGTCCTGTGCGACCGAGGGGCAGCCTTCAACGCCCGGCGCTTGCGCCTGGCGTGCGCCCGTCTTCGGCCGGCATCGCCAGGCATGGGCCCGTGCCGATCTCGCGGCCGGCGGTCAGCGCCTCACGCAACCGCGCCGGCAGTTGCGCCCACGGCGCATCGGGGAGCACGCCCATGGCGTCGAGCACGCGGGTGAAGAAGGCGCGCACGCCGACGGCCGCGGCCACGTCGAACAACTCGGCATCGGCAAAGCCATGCCCGCGCAGCGCTTCGATGTCGGCCGCGGTAATCTGCGCGGCCGACACGGCCACGCGGCGCGCGAAGTGCGCCAGCAGTGCATCGGCGTCATCGAGCGCGTCTTCGAAACGGCCTTCGGCCAGCGCGACGACCTCGCTGTCGGTGAAGAACTCGCGCAGCATGCCGCCGTGAACCAGCGAGCACGGTGAATTGCCGTAGGCCCGCGCGGCCACGAAGGTCACGAGTTCGTAGCGCCGCTTGTCCATCGGCCGTTTCACTTCGGCCAGCAGCGCATGCCACTGCGTGAGCACGGCCGGCCGGTGGCAGAACACCTGCGTGTGTTCGGGCACGTAGCCCCAGTGTGCCTGGGCAGAGCGATAGATGCGGGCGACGTCGTCGCGGGCGGCGGCGGGCGCCAGGGCGGTGATGAAGGCCATGGGGTGAACTCCGGCGTGGGTGGCGGTCGGGGTCGTGTGGCGGGCCGGGTGCATACGGGTCGGCCGCGCCTCGGGCCGCACTGTGCGACCACAGGCGTTCCGCGAGCGTTCCCTGGTTGCTGCGGGGCAGCGCCGTTCAGGCCTTCACTTCCACCACCTGTTCGAAGCCGCCGAAGATCATGCGCTTGCCGTCGAAGGGCATGGGCGGGTTGCCGGGTGTGGACGGGTCCATGCGCGGGTCTTCCACCATTTTCTTCATGGCCGCGTCGCGCGTGGCCTTGTCGGGCCACTCCACCCAGGCAAAGGCCACCGTTTCCTCGGCCGTGGCCTGGACCGCGCGGCGGAAGTCGGTGAGCTTGCCGTCGGGGACATCGTCGCCCCACGCCTCGACCACGCGGATCGCGCCCAGCTCGATGAACAGGGGGTCGAAGTGGCTCGCGTGCTCGATGAACTTGTGCTTGTTGGCGGATGGAACCGCGATCACGAAACCGTCGATGTAGGACATGCCTTGGCTCCTGTTGGGTGGATCGGTCACCCTCCCTCGGCCATTCTGCAGCGACCCCGACGCCCTCGTCTCAGTTCACGCTCGGCAGCCAGGTCGCGATCTTCGGGAACAGCAGCAGGATCGCCACCGCCGCCAGTTGCAGGATCATGAACTGCACCATGCCCGCGTAGATGTCCTTCAGCTCCCACTGCGGCACCACGCCCTTCAGGAAGTAGGCCGACAGCGCCACCGGCGGGCTCAGCCACGCGGTCTGCAGCGTCAGCGCCACCAGCGTGCAGAACCAGATGAGGTCGATCTTCGCCGCGGCGACGATGGGCAGCACGATCGGCAGCACGATGAGAACGATCGGCACCCACTCCAGCGGCCAGCCGAGCACGAAGATGACCGCCAGGATGACGATCAGCATCAGCATCGGCGGCAGCGCCAGCGAGGTGAGGCCTTGCGCCAGGAAGTCGGCGCTGCCCAGGCGCGAGAACACGGCGCCGAAGAGGTTGGAGGCGGTGACCAGCAGCAGGATCATGCTGCTGACTTCGAGGGTGGCGAGCCCCGCGCGCCTGAGTTTGGCCCAGCTCATGCGGCCGGAGCCGACGGTGAGCGCGAAGGTGGCCGCGCAGCCGATGGCGCCGGCGTCGGTGGGCGTGGCGATGCCCGCCAGGATGACCCCCAGCGTGGCGAGGATCACCACCACCACCGGGACCACACCGAGCAGCAGGTCCTTGATCACCGGGCCGAGGGATTTGGGCCGCATTTCAAGTGGCAGGGCCGGGCCCAGCGCCGGGTTCAGCCAGCAGCGCACCAGCGTCCAGGCGATGAAGATCGCCGACAGCATCAACCCCGGCAGCACGGCGGCGGCGAACAGGTCGGTGGCCGGCACGCCAGCCACCGGGCCCATCACGATCAGCATCACCGAGGGCGGGATGAGGATGCCCAGGGTGCCGCCGGCGGTGATGGCGCCGGCGCTCATCTTCACGTCGTAGCCGCTCTTGATCATCGAGGGCCCGGCCATCACCCCCAGCAGCGTGACCGAGCTGCCGACGATGCCGGTGGCGGCGGCGAAGATGGTGGCGGTGATCAGTACCGCGAGGTACAGCGAGCCGTTCAGCCGCGACAACAGCTGCTGGATGCCGGTGAACAGCCGCTCCATGATGCCGCTCTGTTCGAGCAGGAAGCCCATGAATAGGAAGAACGGGATGGCGGCCAGCACGGTGTCTTTCATCACCGAGTAGGTCTGCAGCACGGCGAGGTCGAACACCACCGGCCCCAGCGCGATGAAGCCGGTGGCCAGCGCCATGAAGCCCAGCGTGAAGGCGATCGGAAAACCGATGAAGATGGCGCCGAACAGCACCGCCAGGGCTGCGAGGCCGAGCACTTCGTTGCTGAGGATGCTCATGGCTGCGCGCCCACTTCCACCGCCTCGGTCGTGGGGCGGTCGGGCCACTGGCCTGTCTTCAGCGTGTGCAGGCACTTCAGGCACTCGCTCACGCCCTGCACCATCAGCAGCAGGCCGGCCACGGGCATGGCCAGCTTGAAGGGCCAGGTGATCGGCTGCCAGGCGCTGCTGACGAAGGTCTCCTGGGTGCTCCAGGCCTTGACGAAGTAGCCCCAGCCGACGAAGGCGAACACGGCGACGAACGGGAAGAACATCACCAGGTAGCCGGCCAGGTCCACCGCGGCCTGGCGGCGCGGCTTCCACGCGGCGTAGAGGGAGTCGGTGCGCACGTGCCCTTTGCGCTGCAGCGTGTACGCCGCGCCGAGCATGAAGAAGCTGCCGTACAACATGAACGTCATGTCGTAGGCCCAGATCGTCGGCTTGTTGAAGACGTAGCGGGAGACAACCTCCCAGCACAGCGACAACACCATCGGGGCAATCAGCCAGGCGACGGCGTGGCCGGATGCGCTTGCGATGGTGTCGAGTCGGCGGGCCCAGATGGCGAAGGGGGTCGAGTCAGTTGCCACTCGTTGGCCTCCTGCATTCCGTGCCGCGCTTCCTGCGCAGGTGGTGGCGGCTCAGGCGGGGGTGGGCCAGGGCCTGGGGCGCAGAGCCGGCG
>JAEUPD010000121.1 GCA_016788525.1 Rubrivivax sp. | reverse complement strand
GATGAGGTGGATGACAGCGTTCGTGCTGCCGCCGATGGCCGCCAGCGTGCGGATGGCGTTCTCGAACGCCTCGCGCGTGAGCACCTGCGAGATCTTCTGGTCGGTGTGCACCATCTCCACGATGCGCCGGCCGGCCTCGCGCGCGATGACGTTGCGCCGGCCGTCCACCGCCGGGTAGGCGGCGTTGCCGGGCAGGCCGATGCCCAGCGCCTCGACCATGCTGGCCATCGTGCTGGCCGTGCCCATCGTCATGCAGTGGCCGTGGCTGCGGTGCATGCAGCTCTCGGCCTCGAAGAAGTCCTGCAATTTCAGCGTGCCGGCCCGCACCTGCTCGCTCATGCTCCACACGCCCGTGCCGCTGCCCAGTTCCTGGCCGCGCCACTTGCCGTTGAGCATGGGGCCGCCGCTCACGCCGATGGTCGGCAGGTCGGCACTGCTTGCGCCCATCAGCAGGCTGGGCGTGGTCTTGTCGCAACCCATCAGCAGCACCACGCCGTCGATGGGATTGCCGCGGATGCTCTCCTCGACATCCATGCTGGCGAGGTTGCGGTACAGCATCGCGGTGGGCCGCAGCAGCGTTTCGCCCAGGCTCATCACCGGAAATTCCAGCGGGAAGCCGCCGGCTTCATACACGCCGATCTTCACCTGCTCGGCCAGCGTGCGGAAATGGCTGTTGCAGGGCGTGAGCTCGCTGAACGTGTTGCAGATGCCGATGACCGGGCGGCCGTCGAACTGGTCGTGCGGCACGCCCTTGCCCTTCACCCAGCTGCGGTAGGCGAAGCCGTCGCGGTCTTGCCGGCCAAACCACTGCTGGCTGCGCAGTTCGCCGGCCGGCTTGCGCCGGGGCTTGGGATCGGATGCGCTCATCGACAGGGCCCTTGCTCGCTTTCCCGCAGCACCGTTGCGGCAGGCTTGAAATACTATGGTATGACGATTGGGCCGGCGCCCGGGGCTCACCCTAGGACGCGCGGTTCGCCGAACAGGAGGCCGACCCTTGTCCCAGGATCCGAGAGCCGCCGCCGCCAAGCCGCCGGTGCTGGCGGTGACGCGCATTCCCGCGCTGTACATGGAAGGGCTGGTCAAGCGCTACGAAGTGCTCGACCGCCTGCAGGACACCGACCCGGCCGCGTTCGCCGCGCGGGCGCCGCACATCCAGGCCGTGGCGGCCAGCGGCGAGTCGAAGTTGCCGGCCGAACTGGTGGCGCGGCTGCCGGCGCTGAAGATCGTCTCGGTCAACGGCGTGGGCTACGACGGCATCGATGTCGCGGCCTGCAAGGCCCGCGGCGCGGTGGTGACGCACACGCCCGAAGTGCTGAACGACGATGTCGCCGACCTCGCCATCGGCCTGATGCTGAGCGCGGCCCGCCAGCTGCCCGCCGCCGACCGCTACGTGCGCGCCGGCGACTGGGCGGCAAAGGGGCCGATGCCGCTGGCGCGCAAGATGAGCGGCGCGCGCCTGGGCCTCGTCGGCATGGGCCGCATCGGCAAGGCCATCGCCACGCGCGCGCTGGCCTTCGGCATGAGCATTGCGTACACCGCGCGCAGCGCCAAGGGCGAGCTGCCGTACCGCTTCTTCCCCACGGCCGAGGCGCTGGCCGCCGAGGTGGACTTCCTCGTCGTGATCACGCCGGGCGGCGCCGGCACGAAGCACATGATCGACGCCGCGGTGCTGAAGGCGCTGGGCCGAAAGGGCATCCTCGTCAACGTGGCGCGTGGCTCGGTGGTCGACGAGCCGGCGCTGATCGAAGCGCTGGAGCAAGGCGTCATCGGCGGCGCGGCGCTGGACGTGTTTGCCGACGAACCCCATGTGCCCGAGCGGCTGAAGGCGCTGCCGCAGGTGGTGCTGGTGCCGCACATCGGCAGCGCCACCACCCGCACGCGGCAGGCGATGGCCGACCTGGCGCTGGCCAACCTCGAGGCCTTCTTCGCCGGCCGGCCGCTGCCAAGCCCGGTCCCGGAGTGCCGCTGAGCGCCGGGGTGCCGATGGCCGAGATGCATGTCATCGCCGCCGAGCCGCTGCGCGCGGCGATGCGCCTGGTCGTCCAGGGCTGCGGCAGCAGCGATGCCGAAGCCGCCGCGGTGGCCGACAACCTGGTCGAGGCCAACCTCACGGGCCACGACTCGCACGGCATCGGCATGCTGCCGCGCTACGTGAACGCGGTGCGCGAGGGCGGCCTGAAGGTCAACGCCCATGTGCGCACCGTGCTCGACGCCGGTGCGCTTCTGCGCCTGGACGGCAACGCCGGTTTCGGCCAGGTGGTGGGCGCCGAGGCGATGGCGCTGGGCATCGAGCGGGCGCGCCAGCTCGGCTGCACCATCGTGGCGCTGGGCCACGCGCACCACCTCGGCCGCATCGGCGCCTGGGCCGAGCAGGCGGTGGCCGCGGGCCTGATCTCGCTGCACTTCGTGAACGTGATCGCGCGGCCGATCGTCGCGCCCTTTGGCGGCGCGAAGGCCGGCTTCGGCACCAACCCGTTCACCGCCGGCGTGCCGCTGAAAGGGCGGCCGCCGATGATCCTGGACTTCGCCACCAGCGTCATCGCGCAGGGCAAGACGCGCGTGGCGCACAACAAGGGCGTGCCGGTGCCCGAGGGCTGCCTCATCGACGAGCAGGGGCGTGCCACCACCGACCCGCGGTGGACCGTGGTGCCGCCGTGGGGCGCGCTGCTCACCTTCGGGCAGCACAAGGGCTCGGGGCTGGCGGTGCTGTGCGAGCTGCTGGGCGGCGCGCTGGCCGCCGGGCTCGCCGGGCACGGTGAAGACGGCTCGAAGCAGCGGGTGCTCAACGGCATGCTCACGGTGCTGGTCGATCCGCGCGCCCTGCACGGCAGCGAAGCATGGGAGGCGGCGGCGGAGGACTTCGTCGCGTCGCTGTTGCGCATCGCCCCGCGAGAAGGGCACGAGCAGGTGCTCTTGGCCGGCGACCCCGAACGGCGCACGCGCGCCGAGCGGCTGGCGAGCGGCCTGCCGGTGGACCCGACGACGTGGCGGCAGATCCTCGATGCCGCGGCCAGCGTGGGCGTTGCGCCCTCGCTCGTGCAGCGCACGGCAGGGCTGGCGTGAGACGCCAGGGGGTCGGTGGGCGCGTGGGCCGGAGTGCGGCATGCGTGAGGCATGCGCGAGGCATGCGTGAGGCATGCGTGAGGCATTCGTGAGGCGGGCCTGATGTCGCCGACCCAGCCCGCCGCCCAGCTGGCGGCACCGCAGCGCGTGGTCATCATGGGCGTCAGCGGCTGCGGCAAGAGCAGCGTCGGGCTCGCGCTGGCTGCCCTGACCGGCTGGCGCTACCTGGAAGGCGACGAGCTGCACCCGCCCGACAACGTGGCCCGCATGGCCGCCGGCACGCCGCTGACCGACGCCGACCGGCACGGCTGGCTGCAGGCGATAGCCGGCCGCATCGGCGCGGCGGCGCGGGCCGGCCAGGGCCTCGTCGTCGGCTGCTCGGCACTCAGGCGCCGCTACCGCGACCAGTTGCGCGGCGCCGATGCCGGCCTGCGCTTCGCGCACCTGCACGGGCCGCGCGCGCTGCTCGCCCAGCGGCTGGACGCACGCCAGGGCCACTACATGCCGGCATCGCTGCTGCAAAGCCAGCTCGATGCGCTGGAGCCGCCCGGGGCCGACGAAGGCGCGCTACAGCTTTCCATCACCGAGCCCCCCGAGCGCCTGGCCTCTGCAGCGCTCGCGTGGCTGCTTTCGCTCCACCCACTCACCGCCGCACGATGATCGACCACCAGACCTTCCGCCTCGACGGCAGGCTTGCGCTTGTCACCGGTTCGTCGGCCGGCATTGGCCAGGCCATTGCGCGCGGCCTGGCTGAAGCCGGCGCCGCCGTGGTGATGAACGGCCGCGACGCCGCGCGGCTGGCGCAGGCCGCCGAGAGCCTGCGCGCTGCGGGCCACCGCGTGCACACCGCGCGCTTCGACAGCAGCGACGCGGCCGCCGTCCAGGCCGAGGTCGGCCGCATCGAGCGCGATGTGGGCCCCATCGACATCCTCGTCAACAACGCCGGCATCACGCGCCGCGCGCCGTTTCACGAGTTGAAGCACGAAGACTGGCGCGCGGTGCAGGCCACCAACGTCGATGGCCTGTTCGTCACCGGGCAGGCGGTGGCGCAGCGCATGGCGGCGCGCGGCCGCGGCAAGATCATCAACATCTGCTCGGTGATGAGCGAACTGGGCCGTCCCGGCACCAGTGCCTACACGGCCAGCAAGGGGGCGGCCAAGATGCTCACCAAGGCGATGGCCATCGACCTCGGGCCGCTGGGCATTCAGGTCAACGGCATCGGGCCGGGCTACTTCGAGACCGAGCTCACCGAGCCCCTGCTCAGAGATGCGAAGTTCGCCGACTGGCTAAGGGGCCACACGCCCAGCCGCCGCTGGGGCCAGGTGGCCGAGCTGGCACCGGTGGCGGTGTTTCTCGCCAGCGACGCGGCCAGCTTCATCAACGGCCACATCCTGTACGTGGATGGCGGCATCAGCGCCACGTTGTGAGCAAGGGGACCGCCACATGCAGTTCACCAAGATCATCCTCTTCACCGACCGTGACGGCCGCGCCCGCTTCCGCGAAGAAGGCGTGCCGCTCACCGAAGGCAAGCCGCAGGCGCGGCTGTCGGCGCTGATGCAAAGCGGCGGCTACCAGCTGCGCATGAGCCCGGTGGGTTTTCGCAGCGAGTTCCACTGCACCGAGAACCCGCAGTGGGTGTTCATCCTCGGCGGCGCAATGGAGATCGGCCTGCAGGACGGCAGCTCACGCACCTTCAAGCCCGGCGAGCACTTCTACAGCGCCGACGTGCTGCCCGCCGGCGCCACCTTCGACGCCAGGGTGCACGGCCACTGGAGCCGGCAGGTGGGCGACGAGCCGCTGGCCACCCTGTTCGTGCGTGCCTGAACCTCGCCGCCTGAACCTCGCTGCCTGAACCTCGCTTCCTGAACCTCGCTTCCTGAAGCCCGCTGGTTCAACGCCGCCGATCGAAGCTCGCCGATCGAACCACCTCGCCGACTCGCCAGCCAAACCGCCGTGTCGCTGCAGACCTTTCACGGCCACATCCGCGACCAGCTTGGCGAGGCCATCGTCGCTGGCCTGCACCCGCCGGGCAGCAGCCTGCCGCCGGAGCCGCAGCTGTGCGAGGCGCTGGGCGTCAGCCGCACGGTGGTGCGCGAGGCGGTGAAGTCGCTGGCCGCCAAGGGGCTGGTTTCCACCGGCCCGAAGGTCGGCACGCGCGTGCGCCCGGCCGAGCAGTGGAACTGGTTCGACCCCGATGTGGTGGCCTGGCAAACCCGCGCCGGGCTGACCCGCGAGTTCCTGCGCGATGTGCAGGAACTGCGCCGGGTGGTCGAGCCCGCTGCCGTGCGGCTGGCCGCCGAGCGCGCCACCGCGGCCGACCTGGCCGAGCTTGACGAGGCCTTTGCCGGCATGGGCCATGCCGTGGCCGAAGGCGGCGACTACGTCAGCCACGACCTGCGCTTCCACCAGGCGCTGCTGGCGGCCTCGCACAACCGCATGATGGTGCAGATGGCCAAGGCGCTTTCGGCGCTGTTGCGCACGAGCTTCGAAGTCAGCACCGCGCAGCCGGGGCGCGCGGCGCAGTCGCTGCCGCTGCATGGCGCCATCCTCGAGGCGCTGCGTGCGCGCGACCCGGCGCGCGCCGAAGGCGCCAGCCTCGCGCTCATCGACAGCGCGCGCGAAGACATCGAGCAGGCGATGGCGCTGCGGCGCACCGGCCGGCGCGGTGCCCGCCCGGCGCCGGCCGAAGCGGCGCTCAGGCCGCGGCCGGGGCGGCGCGGCCGCGCCAGCGCCGCCACATCGCCGTCTGACTGAGCAGCGTCAGCACCAGCGCGGCCAGGATGACGGCCGACAGCGGCGAGGTGAAGAACTCCAAGGCGAACTGCAGCGGCTTCTCTTCGGCCGAGATCATCGCCTGCCGGTAGCTCTTGTCCATCAGCGGCCCGAGGATGATGCCCAGGATCACCGGCCCGACCTGGAAGCCGTACATCTTCAGGAAGTAGCCGAAGACGCCGAAGCCGAGCATCCAGTACACATCGACCGGGTTGTTGTTGATGGCGTAGGCGCCCACCGCCGAGAGCACCAGGATCAGCGGCAGCAAGATGGCCTTGGGCGTCTCGACGATCTTGGCGCAAGGAAATCGAAGAGCGGCTGGTGCCGGCGCTGCACGACACGGCGCTGACGCTGATGCCGCTGCTGTAGCGGTTGCAGGCGGCAGCCGGCGCAGCCCAGCGGCCGCCGCCAGAATCGGCGCCATGCGGCTCTTTTCCTACCGGCACCGGCCCGTGCACCTCGGGCCCTATCCCACCGAGCGGCTGGCGCGCCGCCGCAACGACGAGGTGCCGCCGCTCTCTGGCCTGCCGCCGATGCAGCCGCTGCGCTTTGACGACCCGGCACTGGCGCACACGCTGGTGCCGGCCATCGGCCGCTACCAGGCGATGTTCGACCTGGTGCGCGACGGCGGCGTGAACCCCTGTGAGGCCGAAGCGCCGGCCGACGAGACCGAGCGCGCGCAGCACCTCAAGGCGGCCGGCTACTACTTCGATGCCTCGCTGATGGCCGCGTGCCGGCTGCCGGCCGAAGCGCGGCTGGCCGAGCCCATCCGCAACCCGCAGGTGGCGGCGCTCGCCGCGGAGCTCGAGGCCAACCAGCCGGTGAGCTTTGCCGCCGGCATGGACATGATCCTGGCCGACGTGCTGGAGTCGGCGCGCAAGGTGCTGGGGCCGGTTGCGCACCACACACACGCGCTGGTGATCGCGGTCGAGTACCCGCGCGACCCCCGGCCCGGCGAGCCCGGTTGCGACTGGATCGCCGGCACGCAGCCGCATCGTGCCGCGGTGCTGGCCACGCAGACGGCTGTGCTGCTGGCCAGCTACCTGCGCATGCTGGGCTTCGAAGCCCGTGCGCACAGCGCCAGCTGCAGCGACGTGCACCTGGGCTGGCTGGCGCAGGCCGCGGGGCTGGCGTTGGCCGATGGCAGCCACCCGTACCTCGGCCACCGCTTCGGCCTGGCCGCCGTGACGACGACGATGGCGCTGGCCGCCGATGCGCCACTGCACGAGCAGCGCGCGCGCGCCGGCTGGCGCAGCCGCGGCCCGGCGTGGTGGCTGGGTGGGCTGCCCGGCCGCGCGGCGCTGAAGAACGCCTTCAACCGCGAGGCCTATGCGCAGCGCGAGTTCCGCGCCGGCCCGCACCCGTTCGAGACGCTGAAGCGCCGCGACGAACCCACCACCCTCATCGACCACGCGCGCGTGCCGCGATTCCCCAAGCGCGCCGACTTCTTCGCCCGGGCCCTCTTCGGCGACCTCGGCCGTGCGGTGCAAGAAGGCGCGAAGAACGCGCACTACGTGATGAAGAGCCCCATCGGCGCCTGCGCGCGGCGCGCGCTCGGGGCGCTGCTGCTGCTGCAGTTCGGCGAGGCGCGCGGCCCGGTGTCGCCGACGACGTCCGACCCGCTGCGCAACGCCAGCAACCTGAAGGCCGCCAGCTACTACCTGGGTGCCGATGCCGTGGGCCTGTGCGCCGTGCCCGAGTGGGCGTACTACTCGCACGATGCCGGCGGCAATGCGCTGCCCGCGTACCACGCCAACGCCGTGAACCTGCTCATCGACCAGGGCCACGAGACGATGGAAGGGGCCAGCGGCGACGACTGGATCAGCGTGGCGCAGAGCATGCGCGCGTACCTGCGCTTCTCGCTGCTGGGCGGCATCGTGGCCGAGCAGATCCGGCGGCTGGGTTACTCGGCGCGTGTGCACTCGGTGCTCGATGGCGATGTGCTGCAACCACCGCTGCTGCTGCTTTCCGGCCTGGGAGAAGTCAGCCGCATCGGCGAGGTGATCCTCAACCCCTTCCTCGGCCCGCGGCTGAAGAGCGGCACCATCACCACCAACCTGCCGATGGCGCCCGACCAGCCCATCGACTTCGGCCTGCAGCGCTTCTGCGAGCAATGCAACAAGTGCGCGCGCGAATGTCCTTCGGGCGCCATCACCGCCGGGCCGAAGCTGGTCTACAACGGCTACGAGATCTGGAAGAGCGATGCCGAGAAGTGCGCGCGCTACCGCATCACCAACGCCGCTGGTGGCATGTGCGGGCGCTGCATGAAGACCTGCCCGTGGAACCTGGAAGGGCTGCTGGCCGACAGCCTGTGGCGCCAGGTGGCGATGAAGGTGCCCGCGGCGGCACCGTGGCTGGCGGCACTCGACGACCACCTTGGCCGTGGCGGCATCAACGCGGTGAAGAAGTGGTGGTGGGACATCGAGCTCGACAAGGCCAGCGGTCGCTACGTGCGCGCGGCGCAGACGCACCGCCGCGGCCTGCAGACCTCGCTGAAGCTCAAGCACGAAGACCAGACGCTGGCCGTGTACCCCGCCGACCTGATGCCGCCGCCGTACCCGGTGGTGCACCTGGTGAACCGCGAACAGGGTATCGCGCGCTATCAGGCCCTGCTCACGCCTGCGGCTTACCGGGCACGCGTGGCGGCGGGGCTGACCGAGGGGCTGGTGCCGCAGGCCCTGCCGCCGGCTGGCGAGCCACCGGTCTTCCCTGTGGTGCTGAAGCGCCGCACCGAGATGGCCGAGGGCGTGGCGCGCTTCGAGTTCGCGGCACCGGACGGACGCACGCTGCCGCCTTTCGAGGCCGGCGCGCACGTGGACGTGGTGATCGCGCCGGAGTACCAGCGCGCGTTCAGTCTGGCCGGCGACCCGGCCGACCACAAGCGCTACGTGCTGGGGGTGCTGCGCGAGCCGCCGCCGGCCGAAGGTGGGCACGGCCGTGGCGGCAGCGCGCTGATGCACCGCGCGTTCCGGGAAGGGCGGCGGGTGTTCATCAGCCGGCCGGTGAACCACTTTCCGCTCGTCGAGGAGGCCACGCACACGTGGATGTTCGCCGGCGGCATCGGCATCACCCCACTCATCGCGATGGCGCACCGGCTGCACGCGCTGGGCCGTTCTTTCGAGCTGCACTACAGCGCGCCCAGCCGCCGCGGCGCCGGCTTCCTGGACGACCTGGCCGCGGCGCCCTGGGCGGGCTGCGTGCAACTGCACCTGAAGGAAGAGGGTGGGCGTGCCGACCTCGCGGCCCTGGTGCCGCGCTGGCACGAAGGCGGGCATCTGTACACCTGCGGCTCGCCGCGCTACATGGATGCGGTGTTTGCCGCCGCCGCGGCCCGGGGCTGGCCGGAAGCCGCCCTGCACCGCGAGTACTTCGCCGTGCCGGAGCAGCCGCCCTGGGTGGACAAGCCCTTCGTGCTGCAGCTGGCCGCCAGCGGCCGGCGGCTCGACGTGCCCGCCGGGCGCCGCGCCACCGACGTGCTGGCCGAGGCTGGGATCCATGTCGAGACCAAATGCACCGATGGCCTGTGCGGCGTGTGCGCCGTGGGCTACGACGCCGCCGCCTCGGGCGAGGTGGAACACCGCGACTTCGTGCTGGGCAGTGCGCAGCGCCGCGAGCGCATCGTGCTGTGCTGTTCGCGGGCCAGCGAGGCCGGCGCGGTGGTGGTGGTGGCCCTATGAGGTCAGAAGGTGCGAACGAACCCCACACGCCCGCTCGTGACGCCATGCACCACCCGCATCTCGTTGTCGTGCGTCGCCATTTCACGCGACAGGGCTCCTCGCTCCGCCTTGTTCGGGCAGCGCCTGGCGTGCCGCTCGGAGGCGTGGGGTTCATTCACACCTTCTGAGTGCTGCTGGAGCGGCGCCGCGGCGGCCCGCGGCGTGCCGGGCTGGACCGAAGGCCGGCGGCGAGGCGCAACGCCTGTGCTATACGTGCCACCGGACGACGAGAGACGGTGATGCAGCGAGACGGCGGGTCTTCTGAGTTGCGGCGCGGCCTGCTGGTGGCCTTGCCGGTGTGGCTGTGGGGATGTGCGGCGCCGGTGCCCGCGCCGCCTGCGCGCGCGCCGGCCCCCGCACCGTCGGCGCCGCTGCCCCCGCCGCCGCTGCCCTCTCCACCGCCGCCACCGCCACCACCGGCCGTCACTGTGCCGCCGCCGGTGGCGCAGGCTTCACCGGTGCCCGGCAGCGGAGGGGCCACGGCGATGCCGGTGCCCGCGACGCCTTCGCAAGCCCTGGCGCCCGCGCCTCCGACCGCCGTGGCAGCGCAGGCCGGGTGGACCGACCAGCCGGTGTTCTGCATCTTTCGCGTGCAGGTGCGCGACGGGCGTGCCTTCGGCGACTACCTCACCGGCAGCCTGGCCACGATCGTGGCGGCCGGCGGGCGCTTCCTGGCTGCCGGGGCCGTGCCGCAGCCGGTGGAGGGCGACTGGCCGCTGCGCCGCGTGATCGTGCACCAGTGGCCGAACGCTGCCGCGTTCTTCGCGTGGTACGAAGGCTCGCCCTACGCGCCCTGGAAGCAGATCCGCCAGCGCGCGGCCGACTGCGACGTGGTGCTGGTGCAGGGCATTGCGGCCGCGGCGCCTGCGGCCACGCAGCCGCCGGCGTTGGCGCTGATCGACCTGCGCGATCTGCGCGACCGCGAACTCTTCGGTCGCTATGCGCAGGGCCACCAGGCCGGGCTGCGCGCTGCCGGCGGCGAGTTCCTGGCCGCCGGGGGGCGCTTCCAGGTGCTGGAAGGCACCTGGGCGCCCGGCCGGGTGGTGCTGCAGCGCTGGCCCTCTCTGGCCGCCTTTCGCGCCTGGTACGACTCGGCGCCCTACCGGCCCTGGCGCGAGATGCGCTGGGCAGCGTCGCAGGCGGACTTCGCGGTGTTCGAGGGGTTGAGCGAGGCGCAGAAGCGCGATCGCGGCATGCCTTGAGGGCCGAGTGGCGCGGGGGGACGGCGGTGCCGGCCTCATGCGCATGGAGGTTGCGGCGGGCAGAGGTCCGGCCCGAAGCGCAGCGCCGCGCGGGACGCGAGGCCCGGCGTCGCCGCCGGGCCCTGCGGGCCCGACGTCGATGACGGCCGACGGATACACCGTCGGCCTACCCGGCTTGCAAGCAAGCCGGGACCCCTGCGCTAACGCTCCGGGGCGCCGATCGCATCCCGCGCGGCGCTGCGCTTCGGGCCGGACCTAGGCAACAACCCAGCGTGGCATTCGAAGGCGTGGCACGCCGCAGCGCGTTGATGCAACCCCTGCCCGCACCGCAGTTCGTCGAGTCGACCGCAAACCCGCATGGATGCTTGCTTCCGACCGTTTCGACCTCTCCTGGTCAAAGGCCAGGCCCAGGGTGAGCCCTCAGCCCGCCGCGCGCAGCTTGGCCACCAGCCCTTGCAGGGCCAGCCGGTAGCCCTCGACACCGAAGCCGACGACGATGCCCGCGGCGATGTCCGACAGATGGCTGGCGTGCCGGAACGGCTCGCGCGCATGCACGTTGGAGATGTGGATCTCGGCGAACGGGATGCCGGTGCCGGCCAGCGCATCGCGGATGGCGACGCTGGTGTGCGTGTAGGCGCCGGCGTTGAGCACGATGCCGGCCACGCCCTCGGTGCGCGCAGCGTGGATGCGATCGACGATGGCCCCCTCGTGGTTGCTCTGGAAGCAGGCGAGTTCCACGCCCAGGCGCGCTGCCTCGTCGCGCAGCATGGCCTCCACCTCGGCCAGCGTGGTGCGGCCGTACTTGGCGGGTTCGCGCGTGCCCAGCAGGTTGAGGTTGGGGCCGTTGATGAGCAGCGTCTTCATGGGCCGCGATGGTATGCGGGCCGCTGGCCGGTGGTGCCGGGCGCATCGCCGCCAGCCTCGGCGCCGCCGGTCGCCGGCCGCCTGGGCAGCGGCTTGGCGCGCCGAAGCACGCTTTCGGCCAGCCACCGGGCGCTGGCGCTCGCGCGCTCGGCCACGGTGGCCAGTGGAAGCTGCTGGTAGTCGTCGTTGAAGACCTCGAAGCTGTAGTCGCCGGCGTAGCCCAGGCGGTCCAGCGCCAGCACCAGCCGCGCCACCTCGTCGCTGTGCACCCCTTCACCGGGGAAGACGCGGAAGTGGCGCGCTGTCTCGATGCGCTCGGCCACGCTGTGGATCTCGCTCCACATGAAGTCCGACAACTGCACGAGGAAGATCTTCTCCGGGTCCACCTCGTCCAGCGCGGCCAGCGGCGTGCGCGTGGCGAAGCTGTGGAAGCTGTCGATGCCGATGCCCAGGTTCGGGCAGTCGGCGCGCCGCACCACGTCCCAGGCACCGGGGATGTCGTTGATGTGGCGGCCCCACGACAGGCCCTCGAAGGCCACCTTGATGCGAAACGGCAGCGCCATCATCGCCAGCTTGCGCAGGTCGCGGGCGACGATGTCGCGGTCGGCGCTGGCATGCACGCTGGTGCTGCTGCACGCCAGCAGCACCGGGCTGCCCAGCGCCGCGGCCATCTCGATCATCGAGCGGGCGATGTCCACCTTGTAGTCGTGCAGCGGGCTGCCGGCGCGGGCATCGCCGCTGCCCGTGGTCGACGCCCGGGCCTGGGCTCGCGAACGCGGCAGGCCTTCGAAGTCGCGCAGCACCTGGAAGCCGGTGACGCGCAGGCCGCTTTCGCGCACCTCGCGCACCGCGGCCTGCCAGCCCGCGGGGTGGCCGACGAGGTCGCGCGCGGCCAGCATCACCTGCGTGAAGCCGGCCTCGCGCATGGCCGCCAGCTTGGCGGCCAGCGGCCCGGCCAGCGAGATGGTGTCCATGCCGAAGTCGCGAAACATGGTTTCGGGCCGGGTGCGGGGTGTGGTTGTGGCGGCGGCAATGCGGCGTGTCGCAGCCCGTCAGCCGTGATGGACGAGTTCGAACATCACCCCGCCCAGCTGCTCGCGCGTGAGGGCGCCGCGGGCCGTGCTGTGCAGCGCCGAGGCTTCGACGAACTCGACGCCGCGCTCGCGCAGCGCACGCACGGCGGAGGGCACGTCGGGCGTGCCGAAGGCCAGGCGGTGCAGGTGCTCGGCGCTCACCAGGTCTTCGCTGTCGGTGGCCGGCTCGACGAGCTGCAGGAAGAACGTGCCGCAAGGCGAGCGCAGGATGTGCCCGGCGGGCAGGATGCCGAAGGCCTGCTCCGGCGGCAGCACGGTGAAGCCGAACAGTGACGCGTAGAACTCGCACCAGTCGGCCGCGCGCGCCAGACCCACGTACTGCACGACGCCGAACCAGCGCAGGCCGGCCAGCGGCGGCACCTGCGGCGCGACGGTGGGAATGGGCACGAAATCGACATCGTAGATCGAGAACTCGCGCCAGCGGTCAATGAAGTACAGCTTGCTCGCACCCACGCCATGCACTCCGGGAATGTGCAGTTCCATCGGCTGCACCTGCACGCGCACCGGCCAGGCGCCCAGCTCCACCACGCGGCGGTGCGCCGCGGCGGCGTCGCGCACGCGCATCGCCACGGCCGCGATCTGCGGCGTGTCATCGGTGCCGGGCGGCAGGCCGTGCGCATTGATGACGATGTTCATGCCGCCCTGGCGGTAGAGCAGCACCTCGCGTGACCGGTGGCGCGCCACCGGGCGGAAGCCCACCTGCTCGAGCAGCTGGCCCAGCGCCTGCGGGCGCGGCGTTGTGTACTCGACGAACTCGATGCCCTCCAGGCCGAGCGGATTGGGGGTGTCCAGCAGCGCTTCGCGCGCGAGGGGGTTGTCGGTCATCGTGGTGCGGGATGGGCGTGGATGCGTGGGTGGCATGGGGCGCCGCGGCGTCGCAGCCTCGCGGCCTTCATGGGGCGCGGGCCGCCACCAGGCGCCTGAAGTGCGCGTCCATGCGCTGCGCGTCGGGCGTCGCACCGGTGAACAGGCGGAAGGCGCCGACAGCCTGGCCCACCGCCATCGTGCCGCCGTCGCAGATGGCGCAGCCGGCGGCGCGCGCTGCCTTCAGCAGCGGTGTCTCGAGAGGGAAGTAGACGATCTCCGAGACCCACAGCTCGCGGCGCAGCAGCTCGGCCGGCAACGACACGCCGGGCAGCTTGTCCATGCCGGTGGGCGTGGCATGCACGAGTCCGCTGGCGCCGCGCAAGGCCGCGGCGGCGTCTGGCGCGCTGCGTGCGCGGCCGCCCTCGTACAGTGCATTGAGGCGTTCCACGGCCTCGGTTGCGCGCGCGGCATCGGCGTCGACCAGCACCAGCTCGCGCGTGGGCATGCGCAGCAGCGAATGGGCGATCGCCGAGCCGGCGATCCAGTCGGTCATGGGCTTGTCTCCGCTCGGGTCGATCCGGCCTCGGCCGGCCCGCTCGAGTCTGCTGCCGGCGGGCCGTATCGCCCGCGGCGACCCCGCCAGCAGGTGCTCGATCGTGGGCGCGACTTTAGGCACCTCGGCGCATTGAGTCCATCATCTGAGCCCCATACCTCCCATCAAGGATTTCCATAATGGTCGAACGCGCCGCCGAGCTGGCGACCATGCCCGAGGCCCGGCTGCTGCTGCTGTTTGCGCTGCTGTACGACACGCGCAGCGTCACCCGGGCCGCGCAGGAGCTGGGGCAAAGCCAGCCCAACGTGAGCGTCTGGCTGAACAAGCTGCGCAGGCAGCAGGGCGACCCGCTTTTCGTGCGCACGGCACGCGGGATGGAGCCGACACCGCGCGCGGAGGCGCTGGTGGAGCCGGTGCGCCAAGCCCTGGCGAGCCTGCGCCGCGTGAGTGAGCCGGCGGCGCTGTTCGAGCCTCGCCAGGCGAGGCGCAGCTTCCGCATCTGCATGACCGACGGCAGCCACATCACCCTGCTGCCACCGCTGCTCAGGCATGTGCGTGAAGAGGCGCCTGGCATGCGGCTGGTGGCTACGCCGATCGGCGACGACACGGCGCGCGACCTCGAGGCCGGCCGCGCCGACCTGGCGCTGGGGCTGGTGCCGGGCCTGGAGTCGGGCTTCTACCAGCAGGCGTTCTACGCGCAGGACTTCATCGCCCTGGTCGGCCCCCGGCACCCACTGGCCTCGGCTCCGCTCACGGTCAGGGCATACCGTGAGGCGGTGCACGTGGAGGTGCTTTCCGGCAAGACCCACGCCTTGCTGGGCGAGGCGCTGAAGGCACAGCGCATCGAGCGCGACGTGCGGCTGCAGGTGCCTGGCTTCCTCGGCCTGGCCGCGGTGGTCGCGCAGACCGACCTGGTGGCCACGGTGCCGCGGGAGATCGGCGAGACCCTGGCACGCAACGGCGGCCTGAAGGTGCTGAAGTGTCCGTTCAAGGTGCCCGGCCTCGCCGTCAAGCAGTACTGGCACCTGCGCATGCACCATGACGCCGCCAACCGCTGGCTGCGCGGCGTGTGCGCCGCAATCTACTCGAAGGGGCCGTCGATCCGCTGGACGTGACCCCCTGGGCCCCGTTCGCGGCCGGGCCGGGCGGCTGTGCAGCCTTTCTACCCGGCCGGGCGCCCGGTGCCCGCCGCCTTGGCGGCCAGCTCCTTGCGCAGCGTCTGGGCGTCGCGCCGGCGGGCGCGCGTGGCGTCGGACTCGTAGAGTTCCACCGCCGCGGCGCGAAGCGCCTTGGCCTCGGCCAGCGCGGCGCGGTACTTGGCGAGGGTGTAGGTGTTTTCGGTGCCGATGTAGACGCTGCGCAGCTGCGGGGTGTTGCCCCAGCGCGGCAGCAGCACCGACAACACGGCCGAGCGCACGTTCTTGTCGCCGCGTGCCACCACGATCGGGCCGGAGATGCCCGGCGGCAACCCCGATCGCTTGTGCGCGCTGGGTCCGCGCTTGAGGACCACGGGCGCGGGCAGCGTGGCGATGCGGCGCAGCAGCTCCTTGGTGGCGGCGGCCAACGAGGCGTCGGCACCGCTGCCGTCGGAACTGACCCCGGAGAAGCTTCCGTCGGAGAAGAACTTGGTGCCCTGGTAGCGCACTTGCCAGCCGTGCGTGGAGTGCGAATCGATGCGCTGGATACCTTGCGGTACGGTAAATGTCTTGCCGGAGAAGATGGTGACCTTGCGTTGCTTCATCTCGAGGGGCCTTGGGTGCGTGCGCTCCCTGCTCGTCCTGGCTGCGCCTGTGTTCTGGTTCGAGGGGCGGCAGTGTACCCCTCCTAACCACGCAGCGACTTGGAGCGGCGAAGATCCGGATGATGCAGCCAGGGGCGCCCTGTGCGGCAGGCGTGCTGGCATGAACACCCGCTGCCCGCTGCGGACAAGCGCGGCGGCGCTACATTGCCGGCCTGGTGGCCCGCGCAGGGCCTGGGGGCATCTGGCGCCGCGGCGCACGCGGCAGGAGCGGAAACGGTGGATGCGAACGCGTTTCTCGACCAGCTGTTGAAGACCGGTGCGGGCATGCTCGACGAGGCCAAGGCGCGGGCCGACCGGGCCGGCGCCTCGGGCGACATGGGCAAGTACGCCGCCGGCGCGGCGGTGGGCGGCGTGCTCGGCTTGCTGCTGGGCACGCGGCGAGGGCGGCACATCGGCGGCTCGGCGCTCAAGCTCGGCAGCGTGGCGGCCATCGGCGCACTGGCCTGGAAGGCGTATCAGGACTACCAGGTTTCGCAAGCGGCAGGGCAACGGCCGCAGGCCCGGCCGCCTGCCGGCGCGGGGCCCGCCCAGGCGCTGCCGCCACCGGGCTTCGAGGCGTTGCCGCCGCCGCAGTTGGAGGAGCACAGCCAGCTGATCCTCGGGGCGATGATCGCCGCGGCCAGGAGCGACGGCCACATGGACGAGCGCGAGCATGCGCTGCTGCGCGCCGAGCTGGCGCGCATGGAGGCCGACGAGACGACCCGGCGCTGGGTGGAGCAGCAGCTGCAACGTCCGGTCGACCCCGCGGATGTGGCTGCGGCAGCTCGCACGCCCGAGATGGCTGCCGAGGCCTATCTGGCCTCTTTGCTGGTGACCGACGAGACGACAGTCATGGAGCGCGCCTACCTCGACGAGCTGGCCCGTCAGCTCAAGCTGGCGCCGGGGCTGCAGGCCGAGCTTCAGCAGCGCGCGCGGCGCGTGGGCGGTGCCTGAAGAGGCTCATTGGCCTGAAAGGCTTCAGGTGCCCGCACGCAGCGAAGCCTGGGTGAGCCGGCCAGCGCTCCGCTCTGTGGGACACGTCGATCGGCCGCCGCGGGCGCAGCCACGGCGCGGCGGCACCTTGCGCGGACCGGGCGCGCGAGTTCGCCGACAATTCGCCTCTTCCCGATGGACTTCGGCCATCTCGGGCGCCTCGCTCCCGCGCGACCCCGGGGCGCGGGCTGCCCGTGCCGTGATCTGCCATGACCGCCCGCACGCTCTACGACAAGCTCTGGGACGACCACGTCGTCCACACCGAGGAAGACGGCACCGCCGTCCTGTACATCGACCGCCACCTCGTGCATGAGGTGACGAGCCCTCAGGCATTCGAGGGCCTGCGCCTGGCCGGGCGCAAGGTGTGGCGCACGAGCAGCGTTGTCGCCACGGCGGACCACAACACGCCCACCACCGGCTGGGAGCGCGGCTACGACGGCATCGAAGACCCCACCAGCAAGCAGCAGGTGGTGGCGCTGGACGCCAACATCAGGGCCTTCGGCGCCGCGGCGTACTTTCCGTTCCTCGACAAGCGCCAGGGCATCGTGCATGTGATCGGCCCGGAGAACGGCGCCACGTTGCCAGGCATGACGGTGGTGTGCGGTGACAGCCACACCAGCACGCATGGCGCCTTCGGCGCGCTGGCGCACGGCATCGGGACGAGCGAGGTGGAGCATGTGCTGGCCACGCAGACGCTGCTGGCCAAGAAGGCGAAGAACCTGCTGGTCAAGGTGGAAGGTGCTCTCGGCCGCGGCGTGACCGCCAAGGATGTGGTGCTGGCCATCATCGGCAAGATCGGCACAGCCGGTGGCACGGGCTACACGATCGAATTCGCCGGCAGCGCCATCCGCTCGCTCAGCATGGAAGGGCGCATGACCGTGTGCAACATGGCCATCGAGGCCGGCGCGCGCGCGGGCCTGGTCGCCGTGGACGACAAGACCATCGACTACGTGCGCGGCCGTCCGTTTGCGCCGCAAGGCGTGGCCTTCGATCAGGCGGCGGCGCAGTGGCGCACGCTGCACTCGGATGCCGGCGCGAAGTTCGACGCGATGGTCGAGCTGGACGCCGCCCAGGTCGCGCCGCAGGTGACCTGGGGCACGAGCCCGGAAATGGTGCTGTCGGTGGATGGCCGCGTGCCCGACCCCGACAAGGAGCGCGACGCCGTCAAGCGCGGCGCGATCGAGCGCGCGCTCGGCTACATGGGCCTGCAGCCGAACAAGGCCATCACCGACATCACCGTCGACAAGGTGTTCATCGGCTCATGCACCAACAGCCGCATCGAAGACCTGCGCGAGGCCGCCGCGTTGGTCAGGCGGGTCGGGAGGCGCGTCGCGCCCAACGTCAGGCTGGCAATGGTGGTGCCAGGCTCCGGGCTCGTGAAGGCGCAGGCCGAGCGCGAGGGCCTGCACGAGGTGTTCAAGGCCGCGGGCTTCGAGTGGCGCGAGCCGGGTTGCAGCATGTGCCTGGCGATGAACGCCGACCGGCTGGAGCCCGGTGAGCGCTGCGCCAGCACCAGCAACCGCAACTTCGAAGGCCGGCAAGGCGCCGGCGGCCGCACCCACCTGGTGAGCCCGGCGATGGCTGCGGCGGCTGCGGTGCATGGGCACTTCGTCGACGTGCGGCGCTTTGCCTGATTGGAACCAAGCCATGCAAGCCTTCACCGTGCACAAGGGCCTGGTCGCGCCGATGGACCGGGCCAACGTCGATACCGACGCCATCATTCCCAAGCAGTTCCTGAAGTCGATCAAGCGCTCGGGCTTCGGCCCCAATCTGTTCGACGAGTGGCGCTACCTCGACCGCGGCGAGCCCGGGCAGGACCCGGGAGCGCGCAAGCCCAACCCCGAGTTCGTGCTCAACCTGCCGCGCTACCAGGGCGCGAGCGTCTTGCTGGCGCGGCAGAACTTCGGCTGCGGATCCAGCCGCGAGCACGCGCCGTGGGCGCTGGAGCAGTTCGGCTTCCGCGCGCTGATCGCGCCAAGCTACGCCGACATCTTCTTCAACAACTGCTTCAAGAACGGCCTGCTGCCGATTCAGCTGGCCGAGGCCCAGGTGCAGCGCCTGTTCGACGAGGTGGCGGCGTTTCCTGGCTATGCACTCACGGTCGATCTGCCGCGACAGGTGGTGGTCAAGCCTGACGGTGCGGAGCTGCCGTTCGACGTGCAGCTGTTCCGCAAGTACTGCCTGGTGAATGGCTTCGACGACATCGGTCTGACGCTCAGGCATGCCGACAAGATCCGCGCGTACGAAGCCGAGCGGCTGGCCCGCATGCCGTGGCTGGCGCAGACGAGCCTGGGCTGAGGGCGGGGGAGACATCGACACATGAAGATCGCCATCCTGCCCGGTGACGGCATCGGCCCCGAGATCGTCGAGCAGGCGGTGCGCGTGCTCGGCGCGCTCGACTTGAAATTCGAAACCGAAACAGCCCTCGTCGGTGGCGCCGCATACGAGGCGCACGGCCACCCTCTGCCCGACGGCACGCTGAAGCTGGCCCAGGCTGCCGACGCCATCCTCTTCGGTGCCGTGGGCGACTGGAAGTACGACAAGCTGGAGCGCGCGCTGCGGCCAGAGCAGGCCATCCTCGGCTTGCGCAAGCACCTCGCGCTGTTCGCCAATTTCCGCCCGGCGCTGTGCTACGAACAGCTCACGCACGCCAGTTCGCTCAAGCCCGAGCTGGTGGCGGGGCTGGACATCCTGATCATCCGCGAGCTCACCGGCGACATCTACTTCGGCCAGCCCCGCGGCCGGCGCCGGGCGGTGGACGGGCACTTCCCGGGCGCCGAAGAGGCGTTCGACACGATGCGCTACAGCAGGCCGGAGATCGAGCGCATCTCGCACGTCGCCTTCCAGGCCGCCCGCAAGCGAAGCAAGAAGGTGACCAGCGTCGACAAGGCCAACGTGCTGGAGACCTTCCAGTTCTGGAAGGATGTGGTCAGCGAGGTGCACGCGCAGTACCCCGACGTCGAGCTGGAACACATGTACGTCGACAACGCGGCGATGCAGCTGGTGCGCGCGCCCAAGAATTTCGACGTCGTCGTCACCGGCAACATGTTCGGCGACATCCTCAGTGACGAGGCCGCCATGCTCACCGGCAGCATCGGCATGCTGCCCTCGGCCAGCCTCGACAAGGCCGGCAAGGGCCTGTACGAGCCGAGCCACGGCAGCGCCCCGGACATCGCCGGCAAGGGCGTGGCCAACCCGCTGGCTACAATCCTCAGCGCTGCCATGATGCTTCGCTTCTCGCTCGACCAGCCCGCCGCGGCCGACCGCATCGAGCACGCCGTGAAGGCCGTGCTCGCCGCCGGCCTGCGCACTGCGGACATCTGGAGCGAAGGCACCACGAAGGTCGGCACGCGCGAGATGGGTGATGCGGTCGTTGCCGCCGTCGCGGGCAAGACCATCGCCACCAAAACCAAGAGCTAGCGGCTCTCGGATCGTCTCGCCCCCACCCTTGGACCCCGGCGATGCGAGCCGGGAAGCCCGAGGGGTCCGCACCACGGAAAGGCAAGACTGAAATGGCTTTGAACTCCAACCCCCGCGTCGGTATGGTCGGCTGGCGAGGCATGGTCGGCTCGGTGCTCATGCAGCGCATGGAGGCCAAAGGCGACTTCGCGCTCATCGAGCCGGTGTTCTTCAGCACCAGCAACGCTGGGGGCCAGCTGCCGGCGACGATCGCGCGCTTTGCCAAGAACGAGCGCCAGCTGCACTCGGCCAGCGATCTGAAGGCACTGGCGGCGTGCGACGCAATCATCACCTGCCAGGGCAGCGACTTCACCAAGGAAGCCTATGCGCCGCTGCGCGCCGCGGGCTGGAAGGGCTACTGGATCGACGCGGCCAAGACGCTGCGCATGGCCGACGACGCGGTGATCGTGCTCGACCCGGTGAACCTGCCGGTGATCAAGAACGCGCTGGCCAAGGGCCTGAAGAACTACATCGGCGGCAACTGCACCGTGAGTTGCATGCTGATGGGGCTGGGCGCGCTGTTCAAGGCCGATCTCGTGGAGTGGATGACCTGCACAACCTACCAAGCGGCCAGCGGCGGTGGCGCGCAGCACATGCGTGAGCTGCTCACACAGATGGGCACGCTGAACGGCAGCGTGAAGGCGATGCTCGACGACCCGGCCAGTGCCATCCTCGACATCGACCGCCAGGTGGCGGCCACGCAGCGTGGGCTGTCGGCCGCGCAGACGCAGCACTTCATGGTGCCGCTGGCCGGCAGCCTGATCCCGTGGATCGACGTCGATCGCGGCGATGGCACGAGCCTCGAAGAGTGGAAGGGCGGCGCCGAGACGAACAAGATCCTCGGCCGTGGCGCCGGCTTCGGCGCTGCGGCCATACCGATCGACTCGATCTGCGTGCGCGTGGGTGCGATGCGCTGCCACAGCCAAAGCGTCACGATCAAGCTGAGAAAGGATGTGCCGCTGCCCGAGATCGAGCAGATGATCGCGGCCGACAACGAGTGGGTCCGCTTCGTTCCGAATCAGCGCGAATCGACCGTCCGTCAGCTCACGCCCGTGGCCGTGACCGGCACCATGGAGATTCCGGTGGGCCGGGTGCGCAAGCTGGCGATGGGCCCGAGCTACCTTGGCGCGTTCACCATCGGCGACCAGCTGCTGTGGGGCGCGGCGGAGCCGCTGCGCCGCATGTTGCGCATCCTGCTGGAGCAGTGAGGCTGGGCGGCGCAGGGCGCGTTGTCAGGCGGCAACAGCGTGCAGGGCCAGTAGCAAGGAACGATTTAAGACACATTCGTTAGCTTTTGCATGAGCTTCGGCTCCTATATGCTTGATACTGTTGCAAATTCAGGGTCGAGCCCCGCTGCAGGCTGCTGCGGCGGTCTCGGCCTTGGCTGGCTTGTCGGGCTGGCGCGGGTTGTGTAACCGCGCCGGCTTGGCGGGCACGATGCTTGGGGGACTCGCCTTGAAACACCGCCCGACCACCGCCTTGCGATTCGCACTGACCGGCATCGCGGCCGCCAGCGCGTGCCTGCTGGCATCGCAGACCTGGGCCCTTGGCCTCGGGCGGCTGACCGTGCAGTCCGCGCTCGGCGAGACGCTGCGCGCCGAGATCGACGTCTCCAGCATCACTGCCGAAGAGGCGGCGACGCTGCGTCTGCGTGTGGCGCCTCCCGAGGCGTACCGCTCCGCGGGCGTCGAGTACAACGCCGCGCTGACCTCGGCGCAGGTGCAGGCGGTGCGCCGGCCGGACGGCCGCACGGTGCTGCGCATCACCGGCGACCGCGCCGTCACCGAGCCGTTTGTCGATGTGATCATCGAGGCCACGTGGTCCACCGGCCGCCTGGTGCGCGAGTACACGCTGCTGCTCGACCCGCCAGCCGCGCGCCAGGTGCCGCCGCCGCCGCCCGCGCCGGCGGTGGCCCCGGTCATTACGCCGGCACCTGCGCCGTCGCTGCCGGCGGCTCCGGCGCCCGCAGCCCCAGACACCACGGTACCGGCGCCGTCGATGCCGCCAGCCACGGTGTCGCCGGCACCTCGGCAGACCTCACGCGCGCCTGCACCGGCACCCGAAGCCCCGATGTCTGGCGACGAATACCGCGTGCGGCAGGGTGACTCGCTGTCGCGCATCGCCAGTCGCATGCAGCGACCGGGGGTCTCGCTCGACCAGATGCTGGTGTCGCTGTACCGCGCCAACCCCGACGCATTCATGGGCCAGAACATGAACCGGCTGCGCTCGGGCGTGGTGCTGTCGGTGCCCAGCGCCGAGGCCACGTCGCAGGTCACCCCGCAGGAGGCGCGCGAGGTGATCCAGGCCCAGAGCGCCGACTTCGCCAGCTATCGTCAGCGCCTGGCCGGCGGCACGACGGCGACTGCCGACGAGGCGCCGGCGCGGCAGGCTGCGGGCCAGGTGCAGGCGCGCGTGGACGATCGCCGCCAGGCCGCGGCATCCGCGCCCGACAGGCTGCGCCTGACGCAAGGCAGCGCGGCGCGGGCGAGCGCTCCGGAGGCGCGTGTGTCGGCTGAAGCCGAGCGGCGCGCCGCCAGTGCCCGGGAGGCCGAGCTGGCGCGCAACGTGGCCGACCTGAACCGCTTGCGCCAGAGCGTCACCGGGGGCGCCTCTGCGCCGACCGTCGTGGCCGCTGCACCTGCGCCGAGCCCGGCCAAGCCGCCGGCGACGGCTCCCGCGGCGGCGCCGGCACCTTCGCCCGCTGCGGCCCCCGCGCCTGCTCCGGCGGCGGCACCTGCACCTGCAACCGCTGCGGCGCCCGCGCCGGCAGCTTCGGCGCCTACCCAGGTGGCCATCACCACCCCCGTGGCGACGCCAAGCGTGCCGGCAGCGCCACCTGCGGCTGCATCGGCGCCTGCCGCCGAAGCCTCGGCGCCTGTGGTGGCCGCAGCGCCTGCCTCCGCGGCGGCCCCCACGCCGCCGGCCGTCAAGCCGCCTGTTCCGGCGCCAGCACCGGCCGCCGGGCCAAGCTTCATCGATACGCTGCTCGAGAACCCGATGGTGCTCCCGGGCGCCGGCGTGCTGGTGGCACTGCTGGCCGGCCTGGGCATCTACCGCCTGCGCAAGGGCGGCCGCAAGTCGGGGAACGAGACCTCCTTCCTGGAGAGCCGCCTCCAGCCCGACTCGTTCTTCGGCGCCAGTGGAGGCCAGCGCATCGACACCCGCGAGGCCCAGTCGTCGACCAGCTCGTCGTCGATGAGTTACTCGCTGAGCCAGCTCGATGCCATCGGCGATGTCGACCCGGTGGCCGAGGCGGATGTGTACCTTGCCTATGGCCGCGATCTGCAGGCCGAGGAGATCCTCAAGGAGGCGATGCGGGCCAACCCCGACCGCATGGCCATCCGCACCAAGCTGCTCGAGGTCTATGCCAAGCGGCGCGACGCCAAGGGCTTCGAGTTGCTGGCCACGCAACTGCACAGCTTGACCAAGGGCCAGGGCGAGGACTGGGCCAAGGCGCAGTCGCTCGGCGTCACCGTCGACCCCGACAACCCGCTGTATCAGCCCGGCGGCGAGCCCGATGCCGTGATGGGCGCCAGCGGCCAGCCCGTGGAGCCGCTGGGGGCTTCGACGATGCCGTACACGGCGCCGGTGTCGCCGCCGGCCTTCAAGCCCGCCGACGACGCCACGCTGGACGCCCAGGACAGCGGCTCGATCGACCTCGACCTCGATCTCGGCATGGGCGGCGCCCACGCCGAGCCACCGCCCTCGCCCGCCGAGCGCACCGCCCCGCTGGCCACTGCGGCGAGTCTTTCGGGCCCCACCGGCATCGACTTCCCGCTTGACACCGGTGCCGGCGAGCTGCACAGCACCAGCGACAGCCGCAGCCTCGACTTCGATGTCAGCGGCTTCACGCTCGACGTGCCGCCGGCCTCGGCGCCCAGCGCACCTGCCGCGGCGCAGGGGGCCACCACCATCGCGCTGCCGCCGATCAACGGCGGCGATGCCGACCCGCTGTCGCGCAAGCTCGAGCTGGCCGAGGAGTTCCGCCAGATCGGCGACACCGAGGGTGCGCGCGACCTGCTCGAGGAAGTGATGGCCAAGGCCGACGGCGCACTGCGCACCAAGGCCAAGGCCATGCTCGACGCCCTGGCCTGAGCGAGATTGGCCACGCGGCTGGCGCTCGGGCTGGCCTACCGCGGCCAGGCCTACGACGGCTGGCAGTCGCAGCCGGGCGGGCGCACGGTGCAGGACGTCCTCGAGCGCGCGCTCGCCCAGTTCACAGGGGCGCCGGTCAGGACGCTGTGCGCCGGGCGCACGGATGCCGGCGTGCACGCGCTGAACCAGGTGGTGCATCTCGACGCCGAGGTCGAACGCGAAGCGTTCTCCTGGGTGCGCGGCACGAACCGCTTCCTGCCGGCCGACGTGGCGGTGCAGTGGTGCTGTCGTCCGGCCGATCCCGGCTTCCACGCCCGCAACAGCGCACTGGGGCGCCGCTACCGCTACGTGCTGCGCGAGTCGCCGGTGCGGCCGGCGCTCGAGGCGGGCCTGTGCGGTTGGACCTTCCGGGCCCTCGATGCGGAGGCGATGCGCCGCGGCGCAGCCTGCCTCCTCGGCGAGCACGACTTCAGTGCGTTCCGCTCCTCCGAATGCCAGGCCCGGTCGCCGGTCAAGACGTTGCGGGCCATCGACATCGGGTTTCGCGGCGCGCCGATGGCCGGCTACTGGCGCTTCGACTTCGATGCCAGCGCCTTCCTTCATCACATGGTGCGAAACATCGTGGGCTGCCTGGTGGCCATTGGCACGGGCCGCCAGCCGCCTGAATGGCTGGCCGAGGTGCTGGCCTCAGGCCGGCGCGAGCTGGCCGCCCCCACGTTCGCGGCGGACGGGCTGTACTTCCTCGGGCCGTACTACGATGCACGCCATGGCCTGCCAGCGGGCGTGGCCGAAGTGCCGTGGTGCGCCTGATGAAGCGCTGCGCCGCATGACCGAACCCGGCGCGCGAGACCATGCCGATGACCCGCACCCGCATCAAGATCTGCGGACTGACCCGCGAGGCCGATGTCGACGCCGCCGTCGAGGCCGGGGCCGATGCGGTGGGCTTCGTGCTGTGGGCGGGCAGTGCGCGCCATGTCGAGGCGGCGCGCGCGGCCGCCCTGGCGGCTCGGCTGCCGCCTTTCGTGAGCCCGGTGCTGCTGTTCGTGAACGCGACCGCCGGCGCTGTGGCGGCCGCGCTCAGCGAGTTGCCGCAGGCGCTGCTGCAGTTCCATGGCGATGAGACGCCCACCCAATGCGAGGCGGCGGGGCGACCTTACCTGCGCGCCGCGCGGATGGGCGAAGGCTTCGATTTGCTAGACTTTGCCACGCGCTGGCGCGCCGAGAGCGCGCTCATGCAGGCACTGCTGCTGGATGCCCATGCCCCGGGCTACGGCGGCGCGGGAAAGGTCTTCGATTGGTCACGGATTCCTCCAAACGTACCCTGTCCGGTCGTTTTGTCTGGTGGGTTGAATCCTGCCAACGTGACCGATGGCGTGCTGCGCGTGCGGCCTTTCGCCGTTGACGTGAGTTCCGGAGTCGAGGCGGGCAAGGGCATCAAGGATGCCGCCCTGATTCGCCGGTTCTGCGACGCGGTGCGCGAGGCCGATGCGCGCCTGGCCGACGAAGCCTCCGCCACCGGCTGAACCCTCGCCACCGGGCGGTGGGCGGCCGGGACCCCCGCAGCCCTTCAACCGCCTTCCTGGCCCTCCATGCTCTCCTACCATCAACCCGATGCCCGCGGGCACTTCGGTCCGTATGGCGGCACGTTCGTCGCCGAAACGCTTGTGCATGCGCTGCGTGAACTGCAGGCCGCGTACGAGCGCTATCGCACCGATGCCGAGTTCCAGCGCGAGTTCCACCACGAGCTCAAGCATTTCGTCGGCCGCCCGAGCCCCGTCTACCACGCTGCACGCCTGAGCCGGGAGAACGGCGGCGCGCAGATCCACCTCAAGCGCGAAGACCTGAACCACACCGGCGCGCACAAGGTCAACAACACCATCGGCCAGGCGCTGCTGGCCCGCCGCATGGGCAAGCCCCGCGTGATCGCAGAAACCGGCGCCGGGCAGCACGGCGTGGCCACGGCCACCGTGTGCGCGCGCTACGGCATGGAGTGTGTGGTGTACATGGGCAGCGAAGACGTCAAGCGCCAGAGCCCGAACGTCTACCGCATGCACCTGCTGGGCGCCAAGGTGGTGCCGGTGGAAAGCGGCAGCCGCACATTGAAGGACGCGCTCAACGAAGCGCTGCGCGACTGGGTGACCCACGTCGACGACACCTTCTACGTCATCGGCACGGTGGCCGGCCCGCACCCGTATCCGACGATGGTGCGCGACTTCCAGAGCGTCATCGGCGAGGAGTGCCTGGTGCAGATGCCCGAGCAGATCGGCCGCCAGCCCGATGCGGTGATTGCCTGCGTCGGCGGCGGCAGCAACGCGATGGGCCTGTTCCACCCCTACATCCCGCATGAGGGCACTCGGCTGATCGGCGTCGAAGCCGCCGGGCAGGGCCTGCAAAGCGGCAAGCACGCCGCGTCGCTTTGCGCCGGCTCCCCCGGGGTGCTGCACGGCAACCGCACCTACCTGCTGCAAGACGACAACGGCCAGATCACCGAGACGCACAGCATCTCGGCCGGCCTGGACTACCCCGGCGTCGGCCCCGAGCATGCCTACCTGAAGGACATCGGCCGCGCCGAATACGTGGGCATCACCGACGACGAGGCGCTGGCGGCCTTCCACCGCCTGTGCCGCACCGAGGGCATCATTCCCGCGCTCGAATCGAGCCACGCCGTGGCCTACGCCATGAAGCTGGCGGCGACGATGCGGCCCGACCAACACCTGCTGGTCAACCTGAGCGGCCGCGGCGACAAGGACATCGGCACCGTGGCCGACCTCTCGGGTGCCGAGTTCTTCTGCCGGCCTTCGTGCCGCGGCGAGAGGGTCAAGCAATGAGGCCGCGCGCTTGCATTCGCGCGCTGCCCCCCGGCGGGGCAGCGGCCTTCCCTCTGGCGGCCCGCCGGAGGTTGCCATGAGCCGCATCGCCGCCACGCTGGCAGGACTGAAGGCGCGAGGCCGCAAGGCGTTGATTCCCTACGTGATGGCCGGCGACCCGTTTGCCGACCTTGCGCCCGCGGTGATGCAGGCGCTGGCCGAGGGCGGCGCCGACATCATCGAGCTCGGCGTGCCGTTTTCCGACCCGATGGCCGATGGCCCGGTCATCCAGAAGGCCGGCGAACGTGCGCTCGCGCGCGGCGTCGGCCTGGCGCAGGTGCTGGCGATGGTGCGCGAGTTCCGCCGCATCGGCGCCACCACGCCGGTGGTGTTGATGGGCTATGCCAATCCGCTGGAGCGTTACGACCAGCGCCAAGGCGCCGGCGCCTTCGTGCGCGATGCAGCCGCCGCTGGTGTGGACGGCGTGCTGGTCGTCGACTACCCGCCCGAGGAGTGCGAGAGCTTCGCGGCGCAGCTGAAGGCGGCGGGCCTGGACCTCATCTTCCTGCTCGCGCCCACTTCCACCGACGAGCGCATGCAACAGGTCGGCCGGGTCGCCACCGGCTACGTCTACTACGTGTCGCTGCGCGGCGTCACCGGCGCCGGGCACCTGGATACAGCCTCGGTGAGCGAGATGGTGCCGCGCATCAAGCGCCACTTGCACGTCCCGGTCGGTGTGGGTTTCGGCATCCGCGACGCGGCCAGCGCCTGTGCCGTGGCGCGCGTGGCCGACGCGGTGGTCATCGGCACGCGCCTCATCCAGATTCTCGAAACGCAGTCGCGCGACAATGTGGCTGCCGCGGCGCGGGCCTTCATGGCCGAGATCCGCGCGGCGCTGGACCAGGAGACCCCGATGCCCCAAGGAGCCCCGCGATGAGCTGGCTGGAGAAGCTGCTGCCGCCCAAGATCCAGCACACCGACCCCGAGCAGCGCCGCGCGGTGCCCGAGGGGTTGTGGATCAAGTGCCCCAGCTGCGAGACGGTGCTCTACAAGACCGACCTCGAGAAGAACCTCAACGTCTGCCCGAAGTGCGACCACCACCACCGCATCGGCGCGCGCGCGCGGCTCGATGCCTTCCTCGACCCGGAGGGCCGCTGGGAGATCGGCCAAGAGGTGGTCCCGGTCGATGCGCTGAAGTTCAAGGACAG
>JAEUPD010000046.1 GCA_016788525.1 Rubrivivax sp. | reverse complement strand
CCTCGTAGAACTTCTTGGCCTCGATGGTGGTGAGCGGGTTCTCCTGCGCGTCCACCGTCTTGTTCTGCAGCGCCAGGTACACCTCGGCGAAGGCGATGGGCGTGGGGTTGGCGCCGCAGCTCTCGGGCGTGGCGCGGTAGGAGGGCACGTCGGGCACGCGGATCTTCAGGCCCTTCATGCCGGCGCAGTTGGTGAACTGCGTCTGGCTGGTGGTGTGACGCGCGCCGTAGTAGGTGTAGGCGAGGATCTGGATGCCGGTCTTGGCGCGGTAGCCCTCGATCATCTCCTTGAACACGTCGCTCTTGCTGTAGGCCAGCAGGTGGTCGGCGTCACGGAAGATGAACGGGTAGTAGGCGATGCCGATGCGCGGGTAGCTGCGCGCCGCGAAGCTCGGGCCGGAGATGATCATGTCCACGGTGCCGAGCGTCATGCCCTGGTTGATGTCGGTCTCCTTGCCGAGCGAACTGGCCGGGAAGACCTGGATCTCGAACTTGCCGTTGGTGCGCTTCTTGATCTCCTCGGCGGCCCACACGCTTTCGGTGTGATAGGGCTCGCTGGTCTCGTAGACATGCGCCCACTTGAGCTTGGTCTGTGCCAGCGCGGGGGCGGCCGCAGCGGCCAGCGCGAGCGCGGCGGCGGCAGTGAACACGGTGTGGATCAGGCGGCGTTTCATGTCCGGTCTCCTTGGGGTTGAGTGGGCGGCGAGGGTCAAACGATGCTACGGGGCGCGGCGCGGCGCCTCGTAGCGCACAAACCCGCAGGGTTGCCGAGGGCGGTGGCCTCCGCGCCGCGCAAACCATCGCGTGCGGCGCAACCGGGGCGTTGCCGGGCGTGCGATCAATGGGGCTGCGCCCATCGTGCCGCCGTCATGCGCACGCCCACGCTTTGCAGGCTGCCCAGCGCCTTGGTCATGGCGTCCACCAGCGTGGCGTGGCCGGCGAGCTCGCCGAACACCGGCGTGAAGTGCGAGAACGCGGCCACGCGGTCATGCAGCGTGGGCTCGCGCTCGGCCACCGCGCGCGCCGTGGCCAGGGCGTCGGCCAGCGGGTCTTCGATGGCGTAGGGGCGCCCCCACTCGTCGATGCCGCGCAGGTAGTGCATCCATGCTGCCATGGCCAGCGCCAGCCGCGCGATCGGCGCGCCGGTGGCCAGCCGTTCGCCGATGGTCGCCAGCAGCCGCTGCGGCAGCTTCTGCGAGCCGTCCATCGCGATCTGCTGCGTGCGATGTGCCAGGGCCGGGTTGGCCAGGCGCGCAACAAGCCCGTCGACATAACCGGTGAAGTCCAGGTTCGGCAGGGGCAGCAGCGTGGGGGCCACCTCCTCCAACTGCATCGTGCGCACGAGCCCACGCAGTTCGGGCTGGGCAATGGCCTGGTCCACCGTGGCCCAGCCGGCCATCGCGCCGAGGTAGGCGACGGCCGAGTGGCTGCCGTTGACCACCCGCAGCTTCAGGCGTTCCCAGGGCGTCGCGTCGTCGACCAGACGCACGCCGGCCAGGTGCCAGTCGGGGCGCCCGGCGGCGAAGTGGTCCTCCACGGCCCAGTCGATGTAGGGCTCGGTGGGCACCGGCCAGGCGTCGGCCAGGTGCAGCGGCTCGGCCACGAGCCGGCGGTCGGCCTGCGTGGTGGCGGGCACGATGCGGTCGACGACGCTGTTGGGGAAGGTGCAGTGGGCTTCGATCCAGTCGGCCAGCGGTGGGCCGATGCGGCGCGCGAAGGCCACCAGCAGGTTCTGCAGCGTGCGGCCGTTGTGCGGCAGGTTGTCCAGGCTGAGCAGCGTCACCGGCGGCAGGCCGCGCGCGCGGCGCACGCCCAGGCCGTGGGCGAGGAACCCGAGCGCGGTGCGCAGGGCCGGGGCGCGGCTCAGGTCCTCCGGGTCCTGCATCAGGTCGTGCGCGACGTCGGGGTGCTCTTCCAGCAGGCGGCCGCTGGCCGGGTCGAGCGTGTAGCCCTTCTCGGTGATGGTGAGGCTGACGATGCGCGTGTCGCGCGAGGCGATGGCTTCGACCACCGCCGCGGGGTCCTCCGGCGCCACCAGCACCTGCATCAGGTTGCCGATGACCTGCAGGCGCTGCCGCGGCCGGCCCTGCTCGTCGGCGTCGCGCCGCGCCACCGTGAACAGGCCCTCCTGCGGCGCGAGTGCATCGCGCACCGCCGGGCTGCGCAGCGACACGCCGACGACACCAAAGCGCGGGTCGCCGCCGGCGTGGATGGCCGCCTCGTTGGCCACGCACAGGAAGGCGCGGGCGAAGGAACCGATGCCCAGGTGCACGATGCCCGGGCGCAGCTCGGCGCGGCGGTACAGCGGGCGGGCCACCTCAGCCGGCAGCGCGGCCAGCGAGGAGGGATGCAGGCGGGTCAAGGGTTCCATCGCCGGTGGGCCCACCTGGGCAGCCAGCCGCTCGCTCATCGGCGCGTCACCAGTCCCACAGCGTGCCGTCACGCTGCAGCCGGTTCACCGGGAGGTAGGCGCGCTGGTACGGGTACTTCGCGGCCAGCCGCTCGTCGATCTCGACGCCGTGCCCCGGCGCCTCGCCCGGGTGCATGAAGCCGCCGTCGAAGCGGTAGGCATGCGGGAACACCTCGTCGGTGGCCTCGTTGTGCGGCATGTGCTCCTGGATGCCGAAGTTGGGCACCCACAGGTCGAAGTGCAGCGCCGCGCCCATGCACACCGGCGAGAGGTCGGTGGCGCCGTGGCTGCCGGTGCGCACCTGGTACAGCGCCGCGAGGTCGGCGATGCGCCTGAGGTGCGTGATGCCGCCGGCGTGAACGACCGTGGTGCGGATGAAGTCGATCAGCTGCTGCTCGATGAGCGGCTTGCAGTCCCACACGGTGTTGAACACTTCGCCCACCGCCAGCGGCGTGGTGGTGTGCTGGCGGATCAGGCGAAAGGCCTCGGGGTTCTCGGCCGGCGTGGCGTCTTCCATCCAGAAGAGGCGAAAGGGCTCCAGGTCCTTGCCCAGGCGCGCGGCCTCGATGGGGGTGAGGCGGTGGTGCACGTCGTGCAGCAACTCGTGTTCCCAGCCGATGGCGTTGCGCAAAGCCTCGAAGAGCTTGGGCGTGTGGCGCAGGTACTGCGCGGTGTCCCAGTCCTCCTCCTTCGGCAGGCCCGGCGTGGCCGGCTCGTACGAGTGCTCGCGGTCGGCGGCCACGCCATACACCTTGGCCAGGCCCGGCACGCCGCTTTGCGCGCGAATGGCGCGGTAGCCGAGCGCGGCCTGCCGGTGCACCTCGTCCACGGTCTCGGCGATGTCGCGGCCGTTGGCATGCGCGTACACCAGCACCCGCTCGCGGCTGGCGCCGCCCAGCAGCTGATAGAGCGGCATGCCGGCGGCCTTGGCCTTGAGGTCCCACAGCGCCGTGTCCACCGCGGCGATGGCGCTCATCGTCACCGGCCCGCGGCGCCAGTACGCACCCTTGTAGAGGTACTGCCAGGTGTCCTCGATGCGGTGGGCGTCGCGGCCGACCAGCAGCGGCACAAGGTGCTCGGTGAGGTAGGCGGCCACCGCCAGCTCGCGCCCGTTGAGCGATGCGTCGCCCAGGCCCGTGAGACCTTCGTCGGTCTCGAGCTTCAGGGTGACGAAATTGCGCCCGGGGCAGCAGACGATGACGCGGGCGCCGGTGATCTTCATCGTTGGCAAACGAGGCCGCGGCTTGGGTGGGCTTCCGTGGGCGTTTCGCGGGTCTCAGCGCGGCACGAGCTTCGTGCCGCTCAACACTTCCTGCGCCTCCACGAGCGACGGCACGAACTTCCTGCCGTGGCCCAGCGCGCTGGCCAGCGTGAGGCTCTGGTGCACGGCCTCGCCCATCACCGAAGGCACCGCCAGCCCTTCGGCGAGGTGGGTGTAGTAGCGCACGTCCTTGCGTGCGTTGTCGAGCTCGAACTTCAGTCCGTCCATCTGGCCGGTGAGTGTCTTGGCCATGGCCTGGAAGAGGCCGTTGTTCACCGGGCCGGCGCTGATCAGCTCCACGAGCTTGCCCACGTCGACGCCGGCCTTGGTGCCCACCGCGAAGGCCTCGGCGGTGGCGGTGCAGATCGACTGCGCGATGAAGTTGTTCAACAGCTTGATCACGTGCCCGGCGCCCGGCCCGCCGACGTGGAACACGTTCTCGGCGAAGCAGCGCGCCAGCGGCTCCAGGCGTTCGAACACCGGCTTCTCGGCGCCCACCATGACGTTCAGCCGCCCGGCTTCGGCCTCCACCGGGGTGCGCGACAGTGGTGCATCGACGAACGTCACGCCGCGCTTCGCGGCCGCCTCGCGCACCGCGGTGGTGGAGTGCGGCTCGGCGGTGGAGGTGTCCACGATCATCAGGCCGCGCGCCGCGCCGGCCAGCAGGCCCTGCTCGCCGAGCACCACGGCTTCCACCTGCGGCGAGCCGGTGACGCAGATGAACACCACCTCGCTGGCCGCGGCCAGTGCGGCCGGCGTGGCGGCTTCCTTCGCGCCGCCGGCCAGCAGGTCGGCCACGCGCTCACGGTTGCGATGCACGGTGAGGGTCAGGGCGTGGCCCTTGGCCAGCAGGTTCTTCGCCATGCCATGGCCCATGAGGCCGCTGGCGCCGATGAAGCCGACTTGGGTCATCGCAGAATCTCCCCGCACTCAGCCGCGGCCGACGAACGGCATCTTGGTGGCCATCACGTTGACGAACAGCATGTTGGCCGACAGCGGCAGCCGCGCCATCGTCATGAAGGCGTCGACCACCGCCTGCAGGTCCATGCGGGGCTCGGGCTTCATGCTGCCGTCGGCCTGCGGCACACCTTGCACCATTCGCGCCGTCATCTCGCTGGCGGCGTTGCCGATGTCGATCTGACCCACGGCGATGTCGAACGGCCGGCCGTCCAGCGCCGCGGTGCGCGTGAGGCCGCTGACGGCGTGCTTGGTGGCCGTGTAGGCGATGCTGCCCGGCCGCGGCGCGTAGGCGCTGATGCTGCCGTTGTTGATGATGCGCCCGCCCATCGGCGCCTGCGCCTTCATGATGCGGAAGGCCTGCGACAGACAGTAGAAGCTGCCGTTCAGGTTGGCATCGACGACGCGCCGCCATTCGGCGGGGTCGATCAGGTCGGGCGTCTGTGAAACGAGGCCGGTGCCCGCGTTGTTGAACAGCAGGTCCAGCCGCCCGAACTCGCCTTCGATGCGCGCGAAGGTGGCCGCCACCGCCTTGTCGTCGCTCACGTCGCACGGCAGCGCCAGCGTTCGCGCGCCGGCCGGGGCCATCGCGGCCGTTTCACTCAGCGCTTCGGTGCGCCGGCCGAGCAGCGCGACGGCCCAGCCCTCCTTCAGCAGGCCCAGCGCGCAGGCACGGCCGATGCCGCTGCCTGCGCCGGTGACGGCGGCGAACTTCATCTTGGTGTCCTTCAGTGGTTGTCCTTCGGCACGAAGGCCCCGCGCTTGCCGCGCAGGAAGTCGAGGTCGGCGCCTTCGTCGGCCTGCAGCACGTGGTCGATGTACAGCTTCCAGTAGCCACTCGTGAGCTGCGGCACCGGCGGCTTCCAGGCGGCGCGGCGGCGCTCGAGCTCGGCATCGTCCACGTGCAGGTGCAGTGAACGCCTGGCCACGTCGAGCGTGATGAGGTCGCCGCTCTGCACCAGTGCCAGCGGCCCGCCGGCGGCGGCCTCGGGCGCGGTGTGCAGCACCACGGTGCCGTAGGCGGTGCCACTCATGCGCGCGTCGCTGATGCGCACCATGTCGGTGATGCCTTTGCGCAGCACCTTGGGCGGCAGCGGCATGTTGCCGACCTCGGCCATGCCGGGGTAGCCCTTGGGGCCGCAGTTCTTCAGCACCAGGATGCAGGCCTCGTCGACGTCGAGGCTCTCGTCGTCGATGCGCTTGTGGAAGTCGTCGCTGTCCTCGAACACCACGGCGCGGCCGGTGTGCTGCATCAGCGCCGGTGTGGCCGCGCTCGGCTTGATGACGGCGCCGCGCGGCGCGAGGTTGCCCCGCAGCACGGCGATGCCGGCCTTGTCCTTGAACGGTTCTTCGACCGACTTGATGACCTTGGGGTTGTAGTTCTGCGCGCTGCCGATGTTCTCGCGCACCGTCTGGCCATTGGCGGTCACGATGTCCAGATGCAGGAACTTCTCGATGGCCTTCATCACCGCCGGCAGGCCGCCGGCGTAGCAGAAGTCTTCCATCAGGTACTCGCCGCTGGGCTGCAGGTTCACCAGGCAGGGCATCTCGCTGCCGAGCTTCTCGAAGTCGTCGATCGACAGCTTCACGCCCAGCCGCCCGGCGATGGCGATGAGGTGGATCACCGCGTTCGTGCTGCCGCCGATCGCCGCCAGCGTGCGGATGGCGTTCTCGAACGCCTCGCGCGTGAGCACCTGCGAGATCTTCTGGTCCGTGTGCACCATCTCGACGATGCGCCGGCCCGCCTCGCGGGCGATGACGTTGCGCCGGCCGTCCACCGCCGGGTAGGCCGCGTTGCCGGGCAGGCCGATGCCCAGCGCCTCGACCATCGAGGCCATCGTGCTGGCCGTGCCCATCGTCATGCAGTGGCCGTGGCTGCGGTGCATGCAGCTCTCGGCCTCGAAGAAGTCCTGCAGCTTC
>JAEUPD010000081.1 GCA_016788525.1 Rubrivivax sp. | reverse complement strand
CCGGCGCCACTACCACTGCGCCAGCAGGCGGCCGTTGTCCACCTTGCTGGGCCAGCGCTTCAGCGGGCTCGTGCCCTTGTCGATGCACTCGCCGGAGCGCACGTCGAAGACCCACTCATGTTTCGGGCAGGTCAGCGTGTGTCCTTGAAGCGCCAGGTGTGGGATGTTGGTCACCTGGTGCGGGCAGCGGCTGTCGTAGACGCGCCACTCGTCGGCGCCTGCCGCGCCGGCGGCGCGATGCACGAAGAGCTCGCGGCCGTCGCAGGCCAGGCGCTGGGTCGCGCCGGGGGCGAAGCCGTCGACGGCCAGCACGTCGTGCCAGCGCACCTCGGCGGCAGCCTGCAGCGCCTCGGGCCGGAACTCCGGCAAGTCCATCGCCAGGATGATGTCCACCGCCCAGACGATCTTCGCCAGCCCGAGTGTCGGGAAGGCCATCAAGAGCGCGTCCAGCACCTCGGCCGGCGTACAGCCTTCGCGCAGCGCCCGGCCGAGGTACTGGCGAAAGCCGCGTTCGGTCTGGGTGTCGACCTTGGTGATGACGCTGATCAGGTTGCGCGTCTTCGGGTCGAGGTGCTTGCCGCAGTTCTTCAGGAACGCGAAGTAGTGGCCCACGGCGTCGGGCCGGGCCCGGGCGAGGTAGGTGAGGGCGTCGCTCATCGGCGTGTGTTCGAGGGTGGAAGCGCGGGGGCGGGGTCCGGTGCGGCCTGCGCCGGCGCGGCCACGGGAGATGAAGAAGACATCGCGGCGCTGTCCGGCGCGGGCACGGCCACCAGCACCGGGCAGGGCGCCGTCCCGATGACCTTCTGCGTCACGCCGCCGATCCAGGCGCGGCCGAGCAGGTGCCCACCATGGCGCCCCATCACGATGAGGTCGGCGTCGAGCTCCGAGGTGGCCAGCCCGATGCGGCCGTGGACCGGGCCGACGCGCACCGCGGCCGCGATGCGCACGCCGGTGCCCGCCGAGGCCGCCTCGGCGGTGCGGCAGGCCACCGCCAGCGCCGCCTCGGCGCTTGCGCGCTCGCTGTCGCGCGCCACCACGCAAACCAGGTGCAGCGGCAGGCTGCGCGGGGCGGCAGCGCGCACTGCCCAGCGCACGACTTCGGCATCCACCGCTTCATGGTCGATGCAAGCCAGCACTCCGCGCTGCCAGGGCTGGCCTTCCACCGGCACGACCAGCACGCTGCACGGCGCATGCGCGAGCACCTTGCTCACCATTTCGCCAACCAGCAGGTTGGCCAGCAGCCCGCGCTTGCCGCGGCGGCGGATGACGAGCAGCTCGGCCGCGCGGTCGCGCGCCTCGGCCACGATCTCGGCGTCCGGGTCGCTGCCGCGGCGCACGCACAGATGCACGGCCGCGCCGGCCGCTGCGGCGTCGGCGCGCAGCGCGTCGCGGCGCGCCGCCAGATCGGCCTCGGCATGGGCGGCGACCTGTGGCGCGACCGTCTCGTACTCGGGGTTGCTGGCCAGCGGCATCACTGCCATCAGCGGCTGCGCCTGCTCGCGGGCCAGCGCAAAGGCCAGTCGCTCGGCACCGCGGTCCTGCGCCGTGTGCTCGGTAGCCAGCAACAGCCGGCCGGGCCGCAGCGACCCCGCAGCCGGGTGGAGGCGGGCCGGGTCGCTCATCGTGGCACCGTCGCGTCGGAGGGTCGTGCTGCCGTGCGCGGGAGCGTCAATGCCCCGCGCCGAACCAGCCAGTGGCGGCCAGCGCGATGACCCCCACCTCGGCCACACACAGCCAGGCGAAGCGGCGATCGCCGCGCGCGCGCGCCAGCGGCACCATGGCCAGCAGGCACGGCACCGAGCACGACGCGAGCAGCACGATGCCGGCCAGCCCGGCCATGTCGCCGCGGCCGAGCATCGTCACCCAGCCCCAGCCGGTGGGGGCCCCGGTAGCCTGCAGGTAGGCGCCGACCGGCTGCGACCACATCCGCGGCAGCTCGGCCGGCGGCACCAGCGCCGGCAGCCAGCCGAGCACGTAGGCGGCGAAGCTGACGACCAGCAGCACCATGCCCGCACGCGCACCCCAGTCGAGCAACCTTGCATAGCGCAGCTGTTCGGCGCTTTGGGCCGCCGCCTGCGGCGGGTCCGCTGACGGGGTGCTCACATCCATACCCCGGCTCCCTTCAGCAGCGCGCGCACGCCGGCGAACAGCAGCACCCCGATCACCAGCCTGCGCACCACCGCACCCTTGAGCACGTTGAGCAGCTGCGCACCGATGCGTGCCCCGAGCATCATGCCCACCACCGACGGCACGGCGATCATCGGCAGCACCGCGCCTTGATTGATGTAGACCCAGGCCGCCGACGAGTCGACCAGCGAGAGCACGAGGCCCGAGGTGCCCGCTGCCACCTTCAGCGGCGCGCCCATCAGCAGGTTCAGCGCCGGCACGTTGGCCCAGCCTGCGCCGATGCCGAACAACCCGGCCAGCACACCGATGCCCAGGAACACCACCAGACCCGGCAGCGTGCGGTGCACCTGCCAGTGCACGGTGCGGCCGGAGGCAGCGTCGACGAACACACCGTGCAGCGCAAGCGCCTGCGACAACGCGTCGGGCTCGCGCACCTGCGGGAACTCGGATTTCTTCGCCACGAACATCAGCCCCACGATGCCGAGCACGAGAATGCCCAGCATCATCTGCACGATGTGGGCCGGCATGGCCAGCCCGAGCAACGCGCCGCCAATCGACGAGGCCGAGGCCACCAGCGCCAGCGGCAGCGCCAGGCGCAGGCTGGCCAGCCCGCCGCGCAGCAGCATGGGGCCAGCGGCCAGCGCGCTGGCCAGCGCCACCAGCAGGCCGGCGCCGCGCACGAAGTCGAGATGGAACGGGAAGAAGCTGCCGACGATGGGCACGAAGAGGGTGCCGCCGCCGATGCCGGCGGGCACGGCGACGATGCCCATCACGAAACAGCAGGCGAACAGCGCCAACGGCCACACCCACCACGGCACGCCGGCGCCCGCGGGCGCACCGGCGGCGAGTGCCGGGAGCGCGCAGCCCAGCCCGCAAGCCAGCGCGCCCAGGCCGACGCCCCATCGCCAACGCGTCACGACACCGCCTGGTAGTAAAGGTTCTGCGGGTGGTTGGCCTGCGCGAAGAAGAACCAGCGCTCGGCCAGCAGCCCCGCCATCTGCACCAGCGCCGCGGCCAGCAGCACCCCCTGGTTGGCCACGTCGCCGAAGCCGCGCCACGCCACGCTGGCCAGGCCCGCCATCGGCAGCAGGAAGGCCAGCGCGATGAACACAGCCCGCACCCAGCGCAGCGTGCCCGCGCCACGGCCATGGAAGAACTCGCGCGTGTTGAACGAGCCGCCCATGAAGCCCATGCTGCGCTGGCGCAGCGCCGGGTGGCGAATGCCGACGGCGGTCTGCAGCGTGGAGCGTGGAACGAGACGCGCATTGCGCCGCAGCGACAGGCCGCGCGTCACGAGGGCGACGAAGCTGAGCGCCAGCGCCGCCTGCGCCAGCGGCGGCACCAAGGCCGGCGCGCGCACGCCGGCCAGGGCCGCGGCCAGCGTGGCGCCGCTGGCCAGGCCCAGCAGCGTGTAGTTGACCACCGTGTACGCGCTGGCCCACTCCTGGATGAAGCGCAGGCTGGCGTAGATCATCGCCGTGCACACGAACAGCGCCAGCGCCAGTGCCACCGTGACGGCGCCGATCCACAGCGTGCCTGACCCGAGCGCGTAGTGGTGCACCGTCCAGACGAAGGCGCCAAGCATGAACAGCGGCAGCACGATCACTTCGCGCGACAGCCACGAGGTGCGCCACATCGTGGCCGTGCGCCAGGCGCGTTCCGGGCGCCCGAGGTGGAAGAACGAGGCGACGAGGCCGCCGCCGGTCAGCACCAGCACGGCCGCGCCGCCCAGCGCGAAGAAGCCCAGCCCCGTGCCGCCCCGGCCGGCCCAGCCGAACCACTCCAGCGCGTGCAGGGCGATGAACAGGCCCTGCCCCGCGCCGATGAGCGTGGTGAGCAGCAGGACGGAGAACGCCGGATTCATCGCTAGAAGCTGGCGTCGTCGAGCGTGGCCGCGTCGGCGGCCGGCCGCGGCAGGTGGCCTTCGGCCTTCAACGGGTTGTCGGCGCGCACCAGTTCGTCCTCGTGGATGCGCAGCCGCGTCTTGCGCCGCGGCAGGTAGTGGTTGGCCGGGTGCGTGCCCCACTCGGGCATCAGCGCGTAGCCGCCGTGGTCGCGGATGGCGCGCGAGGCTTCGCTGTCGGGGTCGTGGATGTCACCGAACAGGCGCGCCGAGGTCGGGCAGGCCTTCACGCACGCGGGCAGGCGGTCACGTTCGGGCAGCTTCGTGTCGTAGATGCGGTCCACGCACAGCGTGCACTTCTTCATCACCTTCTGGTTCTCGTCGAGCTCGCGCGCGCCGTACGGGCAGGCCCAGCTGCAGTACTTGCAGCCGATGCACTTGTCGTAGTCGACGAGCACGATGCCGTCTTCTTCTCGCTTGTAGCTGGCACCGGTGGGGCACACCGGCACGCACGGCGGGTCTTCGCAGTGCAGGCAGCTCTTGGGGAAGTGCACCGTCTCGGTGTTCGGGAACTCGCCCACCTCGAAGGTCATCACGCGGTTGAAGAAGGTGCCGCTGGGGTCGGCGCCGTAGGGGTTCTGGTCGGTCATCGGGCCGGCGGCGCCGCTGCCGTTCCACTCCTTGCAGCTGGTGACGCAGGCGTGGCAGCCGACGCACACATTGAGGTCGATGACGAGGGCAAGCTGCCGCCGGCTCATCGCGCACCACCCCCATTGCGGCGGGCAGCCAGCTCGGGAGGGCGTGCCTTCATGCCGGGATACACGCGCATCGGCGCGAACTGCGGCGCGCTCAGCGCGGGCTCGCCGGGCTCGGCCTTCACCACGCGCACGCGCACGTCGTACCAGGCGGCCTGGCCGGTGATGGGGTCGGAGTTCGAGACGCGCTCGTGCTCGCTGCCGCGCACCGGCAGCTCCTCGCTGATGACGTGGTTCAGCAGGAAGCCTTCGCGCGCCTCGTTGGCACCCGGCTCGAGGTTCCAGGCGCCGCTGGCCTTGCCGATGGCGTTCCAGGTCCACACCGTGCCCGGCTCCACCGCCTGCGAGTGCGCGGCGCGGCAGCGCACGCGGCCCCATTGCGATTCCACCCACACCCAGTCGCCATCCGCGATGCCGGCAGCGCGCGCCGTCTGCGTGTTGATGTGCAGCACGTTGTAGGTGTGGATCTGGCGCAGCCAGGCGTTCTGCGAGTCCCACGAGTGGTACATCGCCATCGGCCGCTGGGTGACGGCGGCCAGCGGGTACTTGTGGCGGTCGGTGACCTGCGCTTCCAGCGGCTCGTAGAAGAACGGCAGCGGGTCGAAGTAGGTCTCGATGCGCTTCTTCAGGTGCGCCGGCGGCTTGCGCGTGAGGCCGCGGCCCTGCGCGGCGGCGCGGAAGTGCTGCAGCACCTCGGAATACAGGTGAATGAGGATCGGCTCGGCATAGCGCGTGATGCGGTTGGCCCGGCTCCACTCCAGATAGCCCTGGTTCCAGTTGCGCATGTACTGGTAGCTGCGCGGCAGCTCGTGGTGGTACACGCAGTCGTGCTGCGCGTACATCTCCCACTGCCTGGGGTTCGGCTCGCCGACGAGGAACTTCTCGCCGCCCTTGCCGCGCCAGCCGGAGAGAAAGCCGATGCCGCTGCCGGGCTCGGTTTCCCAGTTGACGATGAAGTCGGGGTAGTCGCGGTACTTGCGCTGCCCGTCCTTGGTGACGAAGGTGGGCAGCTTCAGCCGCGAGCCCAGCTCGATCAGCACTTCCTGGAACGGTTTGCAGTCGCCCGTGGGCGGCAGCACCGGGATGCGCACCGCGTCGACCGGCCCCGTGAACTCGCTGATCGGGCGGTCGAGCATCGACATCACGTCGTGCCGCTCGAGGTAGGTGGTGTCGGGCAGGATGAGGTCGGCGAACGCCGTCATCTCGGAGTGGAAGGCGTCGGCGACGACAAGGAACGGGATCTTGTACTCGCCGCTTTGCCCGTCGCGGTCCTCGAGCATCTTCCTCACCTCGGCCGTGTTCATCGTGGAGTTCCACGACATGTTGGCCATGAAGATGAGCAGCGTGTCGATGCGGTACGGGTCACCGCGCCAGGCGTTGGTGATGACGTTGTGCATGAGGCCATGCACCGAGAGCGGGTACTCCCAGGAAAACGCCTTGTCGATGCGCACCGGCGAGCCGTCGTCGTTGACGAAGAGGTCGTCGGGGTCGGAAGGCCAGCCGAGCACGAGGCCATCGAGCGGCCGGTTCGGCTGCACCGCGCGTGGGTCGTTGGGCGTTCGCGGGCAAGGCGGAATCGGCCGCGGGAATGGCGCCTTGTGGCGGAAGCCCCCGGGCCGGTCGATGGTGCCCAGCAGCGACATCAGCACGCCCAGTGCACGGATGGTCTGGAACCCGTTGCTGTGCGCCGCGAGCCCGCGCATGGCGTGGAACGCCACCGGGTTGCCGCTGACGGTGTCGTGTTCCTTGCCCCAGGCGTCGGTCCACGCGATGGGCAGCTCGATGCGCTGGTCGCGCGCGACGATGCCCATCTCGTGGGCGAGGCGGCGGATGGTCTCGGCCGGGATGCCGGTGATCTGCGCCGCCCACTCGGGCGTGTAGTCGGCCACGCGTTCCTGCAGCAGCTGGAAGGCCGGCTTGACCGGCGTGCCGTCGGGCAGCTTGAACTCGCCCAGCAGGAAGGGGTCGGCGCCCGGCTTGTGGCTGAGCACCGGCTTGTTCGTGTGCCGGTCCCACCACAGCTTGTTCTGCGGGTCGTAGCAGGCCTCTTCCTGCGGCACCTCGGTGCGCACGAACATGCCGAACTCGTCGTGCTCGGCGTCCAGGTTCACGAGTTCGCCGCCGTTGGTGTACTGCACGACGAACTCGCGGTCGTACAGGCCCAGGCGCAGGATTTCGTGGATCACCGCCAGCAGCAACGCGCCGTCGGTGCCGGGGCGGATGGGCACCCACTCGTCGGCAATCGCGCTGTAGCCGGTGCGCACCGGGTTGATGGAGACGAAGCGGCCGCCGTCGCGCTTGAACTTGCTGATGGCGATCTTCAGCGGATTGCTGTGGTGGTCTTCGGCGGTGCCGATCATCACGAACAGCTTGGCGCGGTCGAGGTCCGGGCCGCCGAATTCCCAGAAGCTGCCGCCGATGGTGTAGATGAGCCCGGCGGCCATGTTCACCGAGCAGAAGCCGCCGTGCGCGGCGTAGTTCGGCGTGCCGAACTGGCGTGCGAACAGGCCCGTGAGCGCCTGCATCTGGTCGCGGCCGGTGAAGAGGGCGAACTTCTTGGGGTCGGTGGCGCGGATCTTGGCCAGCCGCTCGGCCAGCGTGGCGAAGGCCTCCTCCCAGCTGATCGGAACGAAGTCGCCGTCGCCGCGCGCCGCGCCTTCGCGGCGCTTCAGCGGCTGGGTCAGCCGTGCCGGCGAGTACTGCTTCATGATCCCCGAGCTGCCCTTGGCGCAGATGACGCCCTGGTTCAGCGGGTGGTCGGGGTTGCCGTCGATGTAGCGCACGACACCGTCGCGCAGGTGCACGCGGATGCCGCAGCGGCACGCGCAC
>JAEUPD010000066.1 GCA_016788525.1 Rubrivivax sp. | reverse complement strand
TGCCGGCCGAGGCCGCCGCGCGGCTGCTGGCCCAGCACGGCCTGCAACCGCGCGAGGACCCGGCGGCAGCGTTCCTGCCCGTGGGCGCGGCCGCCGCGCGCGTGCATGCCGAGTGCCACGTCAAGTTCCAGGACCTGTACGCCGACGCCAGCGACGCCATCGACAGCGTGGTGGCCGAAGCGACTGGCGCGCTGCCGCCGGCGCTGCTGAACATCGCCGGCATCACCGACTTCCGGCTGCTCGTCACCACCACCCCCGACGACCTGCTGGTGCGCGCGCTGCGCACGCGCCGGCGCGTGGAGGAGATCGTGCACGCCCCCAGCGCCCCGGCGGCCGAGGCGCGCGACCTGCCGCCCGACTGGGCGCGCCAGAGCGACACCGCGTTCGTGCTGTACCTGTTCGGCAAGGCCCGCGCCGGCCCGATGTTCGCGCTGCACGAAGAAGACGTGCTCGAGTACACCCACAACATCATCGCCCGCGACAAGCAGGCCCCCACCGCCTTCGTGCAGGCGCTGCAGCACCGCAGCGTGAGCCTGCTCTTGATCGGCTGCAGCCTGCCCGACTGGCTGGGCCGCTTCTTCCTGCGCCTGGTGAACGAGGAACGCCTGTCGGAGAAGAAGCGCCGCGAATGGCTGGTCGACCCGCCCGAGGCCGGCGGCGGCCTGGTCACCTTCCTGCGCGCCTTCAGCGGCGAGACCGAGGTGCTCAGCGACATGCCACCGGCGCAATTCGCTGCCGAACTGCACCGGCGCTGGCTGGCCGCCCGCCCCGCCGCGGCGGAAGGCGGCAGTGCCCCCGCTGCCGGTGCGGCCGGTGCGACCGGGGCCGCCGGGGCGCCGGCCACGCCCGCGCCCACCTTCTTCATCAGCTACTCGCGCGCCACCGACCACGCCCGCGCGCGCCGGCTCGTGCAGGTGCTGCGCGAACTCGGCGCCACCGACGAGGAGCTGTGGTTCGACGACCAGAGCATCGACCCGGGCCAGAACTTCCACCACCGCATCGCCGACGGCATCCGCGCGTGCATGTACTTCGTGCCGCTGCTGTCGCAAGAGGCCGGCGAGCGCGAGCAGGCCTACGTGTTCCGCGAGTGGCAGCTGGCCAACGAACGCCTGCCGGAGATGAACCGCGAGTTCGTCATCCCGGTCGTCGTCGATGCCGAGTTTGCACCGGCACGCCACGGCGCCGAGCCGGTGCGCAAGTGGCGCGATCTCGACTTCGGCCACGCCCCCGAGGGCGTGCCCGACGCCACCACGCGCGAACGCCTGGCACGGCTGCTGCGCAACGCCCGCCGCCGGCCATGAACGGCCACGCACCCGCCACCTCGTCGGCCGCCCCGGGCGGCGCGGCCACCGCCGCCCATGCCCAGGTGGACGCGCGGCACCCCTGGCCCGGCCTGGCCGCCTACGACGAACGGGCGAGCGACTACTTCAAGGGCCGCGAGGACGAGGCCCAGGCGCTGGCCCGGCTGGTGCAGGCTTCCAACCTCGTCGTGCTGTACGGCCGCTCGGGCCTGGGCAAGAGTTCGCTGCTGCAAGCGGGGCTGTTTCCGCTGCTGCGCAAGGCCCGCATGCTGCCGGTGTACCTGCGCGTGGACCACGGCGCCGGCGCGCCCGACGTGCTGGAGCAGATCGCGCGCCGCCTGACCGAGGAAGCCGCGCAGTACGCGCTGCAGATCACGCCGCGCGGCGAAGGCGAGTCGCTGTGGCGCTGGCTGCACCGCAGCGACTTCGAGCTGGCCACCCACGACAACTGGCCGCTGCAGCCGGTGTTCGTGCTCGACCAGTTCGAGGAGGTATTCGCCCACACCGAGCGCGGTGGGCGGATGCAGGCCACGCTGGCGACCCTGGCCGATCTGGCCGGCAACCGCATCAGTGACGAGGTGGCCGGGGACCGGGAGGCCACGCGCGGGCTCGACGTCGCGCGGCACAACTACCGCATGCTGTTCTCGTTCCGCGAGGACTACCTGCCCGAGATCCGCGTCTGGGAGCGCAGCCTGCCGGCATTGCTGCGCCATTACCTGCGGCTGGAGCCGATGAGTGCGGCGCGCGCCGAGGCCGCCGTGCAGGCCGCGGGCAAGGCTGTGCTGGACGATGGCGCCGCCGGCGCCATCGTGCGCTTCGTCGGCAACCTGGGCAGCGCCGGCCGCGGCGGCCGCGACGACATCGAGCCCGTGCTGCTGAGTCTGACGTGCACGCGGCTGAACCTGCGCCGCGGGGCCGAGCGCATCAACCCGCAGCTGGTGGAGGTGGCCGGCCCCAACATCCTGCATGACTTCTACGCCGAGGCGCTGGCCGGCATGCCCGAGCGCGTGCACCGATTCATCGAGGACCACCTCATCCAGGGGGAGCGTTCCCGTGGCAGCTATTCGCGCGCCGAGGCGCTTTCCGCTGGCTTGCTGACCGAGAGCGAGCTGGACCTCCTGACGCGCGAGCGGCGCCTGTTGCGCATCGAGAGCCAGGGCGGCGAGCCGCGCATCGAGCTCATTCACGACCGGCTGGTGGATGTCGTGCGGCTGGCCCGCGACCGCCATGCGGCCTTGCAGGCGGCGCAGGCCGCCACCGAGGCCGAGCGGCGCCAGGCCACCGAGCAGCTGGCGGCCCAGGCCGTGCAACTGCGGCGCAACCGCAACGGGCTCATCGTCGCACTGGCCGGCGTGGCGGTGCTGCTGGCGGCAGTGGCGCTGGTGGCGCGCACGGCCTGGCGCAACAGCGAAAGGGCCGAGGCCAACGCCACGGCCGCGCGTGCAGCCGCGTCGGCAGCGCTGGCCGCGCAGCTCAGAGCCAGGGAACAGGAGCAGCGCGCCACCCAGGCGCAGAAGCGGGCCGAGGAAGCGGCCGGGCAGCTCAAGCAGCAACTGGACTTCTTTGCCTTCAATGTCACCGGCAACCTGCGGGCCGAGCAACTGATCGCCAAGTCGCGCGAAGCCGACCAGGCGCTGCGCGACTTGCTGGCCGCGCAGACCGAGCGCGACGCGCAGCGGCGCGCCCGCACGCGCCTGGAGATCTGGGCCAAGGAGATCGACGGCCCGCGCGTGCGCAACGCGGTGGTCGATCTGGGTTTCGACACCGTCGTGCGGGTGGCCAACGTCACCGACGTGGCCACCAATGCCCTGTGGATGGGCTGCGGCGCCCATGTCGAAGACCTGCGGCTGGTGGCGCTGGCGTTGTTGCGCGCCGGCGTCACACTGCGCTGGATGGGCGCGGTGCCCGAGGCCAACGTCAACCGGCGGGCCGCGCTCGTGCAGGTGGGGGCGGGGCAGCCGTTCGTCGGCCTGCCCGCACTCGGCGTCGATCAGGCCAAGGGCTTCGCCAACCCCTGCCCGGCTGCCCGTTGAGCGAGGGACGGCAGGCGCTCACGCAGTCGGCAACGCGGGTCTCCGCCGCCTCGTGACGGGGCCACCGCCCACCGGCCGCCGCCCTTCACTCCAAGCGCACCCACTGCAAGCGCACCGCGGCGTCGGGCATGACCACCGCGCTGACGTTGCGCCGCGCCGCCCAGGAGATCATCTGCCGGTGCAGCGGCAGCAGGAAGTGCTGCTCGCGCACGCGGCGCTGGGCGCGGGCGATCAACTCGGCACGACGCGCGGCGTTCATCTCCGCCCCGGCGGCGTCGATCAACGCGTCGGTCGCCTCGTCGCCGATGCGGCCGTAGTTGTAGCTGCCCTTCTGCGTCTTCTGCTCGGGGCGGTGCACGATCGGGTCGAGCAGGCCTTGCGCATCGGTGGTGCCGCCGCCCCAGCCGAGCAGGTAGAAGCTGGTGTCGAAGCGCTCGATCTTCTGGAAGAACAGCGTCTTGGTCCGCGCCTCCACGCGCACCTTCACGCCCGCGCGGCCCAGCATTGCGGCCACCGCCACGCAGATGGCCTGGTCGTTGACGTAGCGGTCGCTGGGGCAGTCCAGCGCCACCTCGAAGCCCTCGGGGTAGCCGGCTTCGGCCAGCAGCCTCTTCGCGCGCGCCGGGTCCGACGGCGCCCGCTGCTCCAGCTCCGGCGCCAGGCAGCCCACGGCCGAGGTCGCCGCGCAACCGGTGGGCACGCTCTGGCCGCGCATCGTGGCCGTCTTGATCGCCTCGGCGTCGATGGCCAGCGCGAAGGCTTCGCGCACGCGCGCATCCTTGAACGGGTTCCTGCCCTTCACGTTGCCGTGCAGCAGCTCGTCGCGGCCCTGGTCCATGACGAAGAACAGCACGCGGTTCTCGGGCCCCTGCAGCAGCCGCGCCACACTCTCGCGCGACAGGCGCGCAATGTCCTGCGGCGGCGTGTCGTGCGTGAGGTCGATGTCGCCGGCCAGCAGCGCCGCGGTGCGCGTGCTGTCGTTGGCGATCGGCGTGTAGACCACGCGCTGGACGTTGCCCTCGAAGCGGTCCCACCACCCCGGGTTGCGCGCCATCGTGACGCGCACGCCGGGCTCGAAGCGCTCGATGACGAAGGGGCCGGTGCCCATCGCGCGGCGCGTCGATGGCGCCTCTTCCTTGTTGGTGAAGTTGGGCACCTGCTCGGACTTGTTGGCCTTGCACCAGGCCGCGCTCATGATGCGCACGTTCTGCTGGTGCTCCAGCAGCAGCGGGTTGGGCTTGTCCAGGCGCAGCTCGAAGCGGCGCTCGTCCAGCAGCACCGGCTTGCCCAGCTGCCGTGCGAAGAACGCCTGCTGCGAACTGGCCTGCTGCGCACGTTCGATGGAGAACACCGCGTCGGCGGCGGTGAGCGGCGTGCCGTCGGAGAACTTCACGCCGGCACGCATCGTGAAGCGCCAGGTGGTGTCGTTGACCACCTCCCAGCGCTCGGCCAACGCAGGCTCGATCTTCTGCTCGCGGTTGCGCCGCGCGAGTTGCTCGTAGACGTGGCCGAGGATGTTGTCGGTGAGGCCCTCGTTGAACGAATGCGGGTCCAGCGTGCCGATGTCGCCGCGGCCGGCCCAGCGCAGGGTCTGCGCGCTCGACGCGCCGGGCCACGAAGCCCCCAGCCACAGGCAGAGGACCACCGCACACCATCGGGAAGTCATCGTTGGCATCTCCGCGGTCTGCGCCGGTCTTCGACCATCGTCTTGGCGGTCCTGCCGCCGGCAGGCCTGCGACGAACCTCGCGCTAGCGCTGCACCATCTCGACGCGGCGGTTGCGCGTCTTGCCCGGCTCGTTCTGGTTTGTCTTGGCCGGCGCGAGCGGCCCCACGCCATGCGCGGCGAGGCGGCTGGCCGCAATGCCGTGTTCGCGCGTCAGCGCGGCCACCACGGCGGCTGCGCGCCCTTGCGAAAGCGCCAGGTTGTGCTCCAGCGCTCCGGTGGCGTCGGTGTGGCCGACGATGAAGACCTCCAGCTTCGGGTGGTCCTTCAGGAACTGCGCCACAGTCTCCAGCGCGGGCCTGGACTGCGGCTTGAGCACCGCCTTGTCCGTATCGAAGAACAGGCCGTCGAGCACGACGCGGCCATCGAGCAGCAGGCCGTCGGCGATCGCGCGCGCAGTGACGAGGCCGGTCTCCATGGCGCCCCTTTCGAGCACGTGGATCTCGTGGCGCGCCTTGGCCACGAGCACGGAGACGTACAGCTCGTTGTCGCCGCGCGTGGACTTCGCCGCCAGGTAGCCCATCTCGGGGTTGGCGTAGCGCATGCCGCTCACCCGGTTCCAGCGGCTGCTGGCCCAGCCCGGGCCGCACTGGCCGTCGCGGCACGCGAACAAAATGGCGAAGCCGGCCTTCTCGAGCGCCTCGCGGTAGTTGGCGAAGATCTCGCCATACGAGCGCTGGCGCGGGTTCTCGTACGACAGGCGCGTCAGCTTGCCCTCGATGGCCAGGGTCTTGAGGATCTCTTCGTCGGTCTTGCCGGCCGGGTTGACGCCCACCACGAGTTGCGTGGCCTTGAAGCCGTCGTTGTCCCGGCGGCTCAGGGTCGCGCCAGGGTAGCCACTGACCGCGGGGTGGTCCTGCACCGTCGCCGCGCCGGCGGGGGCCACCGCGACCAAAGTCATCGCGCCGGCGAGAACGATTGCTGCGAGAGCGGTCATGGCATCACTTTCTCGCGCCGCCGGCGGGCGCGCCGCCGAGCTTGGCGGGGTCGAACAGGTCCTCGGGTAGGTCGACGCCAACCTCCAGGCGCGTGACCTTGGAGGTCATCGTCGTGGTGCCGTTCGAGGTTGTCGTACTCAGTTGGGGGAACTCGTAGCCCTTCACAGCGCGGAAGTCGGACATCGTCGTACGCACCGTCCGCCCCGACAGCACCGATTCGGTCATCAGGAGCATGAACTGCTTCTTGTCGATGCACACCTGAGTGGGACCGACGCTGATCGCGCGATTCCTGGGCATCACCGGGTGCCGCAGCATCCAGCAGTCGCGGCCGGAAACCCTGTCGGAGCCGACAACTTCCGTGCCGTCGGGCAGGCTGCCCCAGGGGGCAGTGAACGGCGCCGGCCCTTGCCCGCCGGGCAGCTTGACCTTCATGCCCATCGTCAGCATCCACAGGTCCTTGCCGTCGAACAGCGTGGTGGACTGGATCGTGCCCTGCCCGGCGCCCCCGAGCGCCGCGGCGCCCTCGATGCGCCACCTGTCGCCCTGGAGCCACAGATCCTGCAAGCCGCCTGCCTGCCCCGCACCGGGCGCCGTGAAGGTGGTGGACTGGGTGATGCGCACGCCTCGAAGGGTTTGCATCATCCGGGCGTGATGCGCGCGCGCATCGCGCTTGAGATCCTCGGTCGTGTAGGCCGCGGCAGAAGCGCCGAGGGCACCGGCGGCAGCCACAACGGGCAGTGCCCGCGCCGCCCATCTCACGAGACCCGTGGTCATTGCGCCCTCCGTCCGAGACTTCACAGGGATGCGTCGGCATGGGCCCCGCCGCCCATGGCGGCGCTTATACCTGACTTCGACCGTTGCATGTCCGGGCCCGGCGAGCCACACGGCCGGGAGCGCCCCGGATCCGGCGCGCCACCCAGCCCGCCGCCCTCTCGCCCTCGCCTACCATTGCCGGTTCAATGCCCGAACCGCCCCTGCCAGTTCCGCCGTGGCAGCGCGACCTCAGCGCCCACACGCCGATGATGGCGCAGTACCTGCGCATCAAGGCCGAGCATCCCGACACGCTCGTCTTCTACCGCATGGGCGACTTCTACGAGCTGTTCTACGACGACGCCCGCAAGGCCAACCGGCTGCTGGACATCACGCTGACCACGCGCGGGCAAAGCGCCGGCGAGCCGGTGGTCATGGCCGGCGTGCCGGTGCACTCGGTGGAGAGTTATCTCGCCCGGTTGATCAAGCTGGGCGAAGCGGTGGCCGTTGCCGAGCAGGTGGGTGACGTCGCCACCGCCAAGGGGCCGGTGGAGCGAAAGGTCGTGCGCGTGGTGACGCCAGGCACCGTCACCGACACCGAGCTGCTGGCCGAGCGCGCCGACACGCTGCTGCTGGCCATCCACAAGCAACGCGTGACCTATGGCCTGGCGTGGCTGGCGCTGTCCAGCGGCGAACTTGGCCTGACGGAGTGCGGCGAACGCGAGCTGCCGGCGTGGCTGGCGCGCCTGGAACCCGCGGAGATCCTGCACGAGAGCGACCTCGCGCTGCCCGAGGCGCTGGTGCAGGCGCGCGGCGCACGCACGCCCCGCCCATCGTGGCAGTTCGACGCCGCGCTGGGTGAACGCAAGCTGCGCGAGCAGCTGGGCGTGGCCACGCTGGCCGGCTTCAACGCCGAGGATGTTGCCGTGGCCCATGGCGCGGCGGCCGCGCTGCTGTCGTTCGCCGAGCACACGCAGGGCCGTGCGCTCGCGCACGTGCATTCGCTGGTCGTGCAGCGCGCCAGCGAGCTGCTCGAGCTGCCGCCCAACACGCACCGCAACCTGGAGCTGACGCAGACGCTGCGCGGCGAGGCCGCGCCGACGCTGCTGTCGCTGATCGACACCTGCCGCACCGGCATGGGCAGCCGGCTGCTGCGCCACTGGCTCACCCACCCGCCGCGCGACCGCGGCGCGGCGCGCGAGCGGCACGACGCCATCGCCGCCTTCGTCGCTGCAGGCTTCGAGCCGCTGCGCGAGGCGCTGCGGGGCGTCAGCGATGTCGAGCGCATCGCCGCGCGCACGGCCCTCAGGCAGGTGCGGCCGCGCGAGCTGGCGGGGCTGCGCCAGACGCTGGCGCTGCTGCCCGAGATCGCTGCACGCGCGCCGCGCGAGTCGCCGCTGCTCGGGCGGCTGCACGCGGCCATGGCGCCCGACGCCGCGCTGGCCGCCGAGCTGCGCACGCTCGCCGACGAGCCCGCGGTGCAGCTGCGCGACGGCGGCGTCATCGCCACCGGCATCGACGCCGAACTCGACGAGCTGCGCGGCATCAATGCCCACGGCGATGCCTTCCTGCTCGAGCTGGAGGCGCGCGAGCGCTCGCGCACCGGCATCCCCAACCTGCGCGTGCAGTTCAACAAGGTGCACGGCTTCTACATCGAGGTCACCGGCTCGCACCTTGACAAGGTGCCCGCCGACTACCAGCGCCGGCAGACGCTGAAGAGCGCCGAGCGCTTCATCACCCCCGAACTGAAGGCCTTCGAGGACAAGGCGCTGGCCGCGGAAGAGCGCGCACTGTCGCGCGAGAAGTGGCTCTACGAGCAGCTGCTCGAGCGGCTGCAGCCGCACCTCGTGGCGCTGTCGGCGCTGGCGCGGGCGCTGGCGAGCCTGGACGCGCTGGCCGCGCTGGCCGAACGCGCCGGCACGCTGAACTGGTGCCGCCCCGAGTTCGTGAGCCACCCCTGCATCGACATCGACGCCGGCCGCCACCCGGTGGTCGAAGCTCGCCTGGCCGAGACCGGCTCGACGCCGTTCATCCCCAACCACTGCCGGCTGGACGCCAAGACGCGCATGCTCGTCATCACCGGCCCGAACATGGGCGGCAAGAGCACCTTCATGCGGCAGGTGGCGCTCACCGTGCTGCTGGCGGCGATGGGGTCGTTCGTGCCGGCCAGCGCCTGCCGGCTCGGCCCCATCGACGCCATCCACACGCGCATCGGCGCCGCCGACGACCTGGCCAACCCGCAGTCGACCTACATGCTCGAGATGACCGAGGCCGCCGCCATCGTGCACGGCGCCACCGAGCAGAGCCTGGTGCTGATGGACGAGATCGGTCGCGGCACCAGCACCTTCGACGGCCTGGCGCTCGCGGCGGCGATCGCCGCGCAGCTGCACGACAGGAACCGCGCCTTCACGCTGTTTGCCACGCACTACTTCGAGCTCACCGAGTTCCCGGCCACGCACGAGCGGGCAATCAACGTGCATGTAGGCGCCGTGGAAAGCGGCCACGACATCGTCTTCCTGCACCAGATCGAGCCAGGCCCCGCCAGCCGCAGCTACGGCGTGCAGGTGGCGCGGCTGGCCGGCATGCCCGCGCCGCTGGTGCGCCAGGCCCGCGCCACGCTGGAGGCGCTGCAGGCCAAGGCCGCCGCCGGCCAGGCGCAGGTCGACCTGTTCGCGCCGCCACCGACCGCGGCCGCGCCCGAACCTTCAGCGCTGGAGCGCGAGGTCGCCGCGCTCGACCCCGACCGGCTTAGCCCGCGCGAGGCGCTGGAGGCGCTCTACCGGCTGAAGTCTGCGGCCGCGCAGGGGCGCTGAGGCCACGGCCGCCCCTGGGCACACCCGGCCCCACGCGGGCCCTTGGAGGGGGTGAGCCCGCGCCGCGGGCACGCCGCCGCGCGCGCCGACTTGGCGCGCGGCGGCGGCGCGCAATGGCCCTTGCGCCGCCGGGCCGGCAGGCCGGACCATCGCCGCACTGCGACTCGACGCCGGGACACCGCCATGCACGCGCCTTTCGCCCAGGCAGCACCGGCCCACGCCGGGGCCCAGCCTGGAGCCCATTCGGCCGCCGATCTCGGTGGCTGGCCCGCGGCCGGCGCCATCGTGCTGCGCCGGCCGGAGGCGGGCACCGCGTGGCCGGCCGCCACCGAAACCGAGCCGCGGCTGTGGGTGCTGTCCGCGGGCGACATCGCCGCGGCCCAGGCCTGGGCGCGCGCGGCAGCCGGCGAAGGGCTGCGCGTGGGTTGCACGGCACTGGCCGCGGGCGAGCCGGTGCCCGCCGGCGTGGCCGAGGGCGAGTGGGCGGGCGCACCGGCCGCAGCCTCCTCGCAAGCCATCGCGCTGCACGTGGCCGATGCACTGGCCCCGCACCTGGCGCAGCTGCGCGCGTTGCGCGCGCGCTGGCCGCACGCGCCGCTGGTGGCCGTGGTGCGCGGCCTGCGCGACCTCGACCAGGTGCTGGCGCTCGAGATGGGCGCCGATGACGTGATCGATGCCGCCACGGCAGCGCCGGTGGTGGCCGCGCGGCTGCGCGCGCTATGGCGCCGCGCCGGAGCGGCGCTCACCTCGCTGGCCGCCATGGCCGCCGAGCGAGAGCCGCCGCGCGAGCTGCGATTCGGCGCGCTGCACCTGCTGCGGCTGGAGCGCCAGGTGCGGCTGGGCGGCCAGCCGGTGCCGCTGACCGAAGGCGAGTTCGAGGTGCTGTGGCTGCTGGCCAGCCACGCCGGCCAGGCGTTGTCGCGGCGTGACATCCTCAAGCGCGTGCGCGGGCTGGACGACCAGCCGCTGGACCGCAGCATCGACAGCCGCGTCTACCGCATCCGCGCCAAGCTCGGTGACAGCCACGCCACGGCGCCACGCATCCGCACCGTGCGCCACCAGGGCTACGCGTTCTCGCCCACGGGGTGGTAGGGGCCGCCGGCCGCCGCGGCCAACCCCGCTGGTGCCGCCGCCGCGGCGGCGGTCAGTTCACGGCACAGCCGCCTGAGCGCAGCCTCGAGCGCGGCATCGCTCCAGTCGCCGTAGCCGAACACCAGGCCGTCGGCACCGCGGCGCACCCAGTGCATGCCCGACAGCGGCTCGAGCACCAGGCCGTGTGAACGCAGCCGGCGCAGCCAATCGATGTCAGTGGCCGGCCGCCGGTGGTCTGCCGGCGTGCCCGAGGCCGAAGCCGCCGCGCTGCCGCCGACCAGCGTGCCCAGGTGCAGGCACACCGTCGGCACCGGGGTCAGCGGCTCGGCACGCACGGCCGGGGGCAGCCGGTCGATGAGCAGCTGCTGCACGCGTCGCCGGCTCCCGGCATAGCGCTCGCGCAGCGCCAGGATGCGCTCCAGCAGGTGGCCCCGGTCGATGAACTCGGCCAGCGCCCACTGCGTGGCCGCGGGCGCGCGCGGCCCCCACAGCGTGATGGCTTCGGCGAACGCCCCCACCAGCGCCTGCGGCACCACCAGGTAGCCCAGGCGCAGCGACGGGAACATCACGCTTTCGAAGGTGCCCAGCAGGAACACGCGCTCGCGGTCGCGCCGCGCCAGCGCTGGCGGCTGCACCTCGCGCGGCCACAACTCGTCGTTGAAGTGGCCTTCGACGATCCAGCGGCCTTCGCGCCGCGCCCATTCCAGCAGCTCGTCGCCGCGCGCGGCCGTGGTGCGGCGCCCGAGCGGGTAGTGACCCAGCGGATGCAGGTACGCCAGCGTGGCGCCCGGGTCGCGCCGGCGTGCCTCGGCCACATCGAAGCCCTGCGCGTCCAGCGGCACCGCGGTGACGCGCGCGCCCAGGCTCTCCAGCAGGCTGGGCAGCGTCGGGTGGGTGGGCTCTTCCACCCACATCGAGCCGCCCGGCGGCATCAGCAGCCGCACGAGCAGGTTCAGGCCCTCGGCGGGGCTGGCCACAACCAGCACCTGCTCGGCGCGGCACGGCACGCCGCGCATCACGCCGACGTGGCGCGCCACCGCCTCGCGCAGCGCCGGCAGGCCGGTGGCCGGTGCGCCGCCCAGCAGAGGGCGCTGGCGCTCCGAGGCCGCGGCCGCCAGAAGCCGCCGCCACAGCGCGAGCGGAAACCCGTCGATGTCGATGGCGCGCGGGTGCAGCGGCGGCGGGCGCTGCGAGGTGAAGGCGCACTCCAGCCGCATCGGCGCGGTGCCGGGCGCGAGCCCCATGCGGGCGGCCTGCGCGAGCACGTGGTGCGCCAGGTCGCTCGGCCCGCGGGGCGGTGGTGGCGTGGCGGCACGCGCCGACCGCCAAGGGCCGGCGCGGCGTGGCTCGACGTAGGTGCCGTCGCCGACTCGGCGGCGGATCAGCCCTTCCAGCTGGAGTTGCGCGAACGCCTCGTCGACGGCGCCGCGCGCCAGCCCCCAGTCCATCGCCAGCTGCCGGGCCGAAGGCAGGCGGTCGCCGACGGCAAGCGCGCCGCCGTCGATGGCGTGGCGGATGGCCCGATAGACGCGCGCACGCTGCGGGCGAGGGCGCGCGCCGGCCTCGTCCTGTACGGGCTGGATGAACACGCCGCTGGCAGGCTTGCTCACGGTCACCTCCTCCACCGTTCGGCCTGGCGCGCAAGGCGCGCGCCGCGGCACAGTGTGAGCCTGCGGCACGGCGGCCGGCTCGCCGTGCGACAGGGCGGCCGGACGGCCTCCTCAGCCACGGCCTGGCGCGACGGGTGGGCCGGGTCGCCGGCCCGCGGCCGGCGCCCCCGCCCCCGCCCCCGCCGCCGCGCCCGCGCGTTTGAGGCCACCGTCCCCGGGCAAGCGCAGCGCCTGGCGGATGTGCGCACCGGCCAGCCGCAGGCTGGCGTCGATGCGCTGCTCGTCGTCGGCGCCATAGCCGAACACCACGCCGCCGGTGCCGCGCTGGGGCCAGAAGTAAGGGCTCAGCATCTCCACGCCGAAGCCGGCGGCCGCCAGCCCCTGCACCAGCGGCTCGTCGTCGCAACCAGCGGGCAGGTGCAGGCAGCCGTGGGTGCCGCCCAGCAGCGGCCCCAGCCGCACCTCGGCCGGCAGGTGCCGCTGCGCCGCGGCGAGCACCGCGTTGCGGCGAGTGCGGTACACCTCGCGCATGCGCCGCAGATGCGTGCCGAGGTGCCCCCCACCCATGAAGGCGGCCAGCGCCTGCTGCGGCGCCAGCGGCGGGTGGTCGCCGAACAGCCCGCGCACCGCGGTGAACGCCGGCACCAGGCGCGGCGGCACCACCAGGTACGACAGGCGCAGGCCCGGGAACATCAGCCCGTTGAAGGTGCCCAGGAAGAGCACCTGGCCATCGTCGCGGGTTCCGGCCCGCATGAGCGCCGGCGGCACCGCGCCGTCGTGCACCACCTCTCCCAGGTGGTCGCCCTCGATCACCCAGGCGCGGCAGGCCTCGACCCAGGCCAGCAGCGCGGTGCGGCGGGCCGCCGACAGCCTTGCGCCGGTGGGGTACTGGTTCAGCGGGTGCAGGTAGACCAACGACGGGCGCGCACATTCGCGGCGCGCCGCTTCCACGTCGAGCCCGTCGTCGTCGACCGGCGCGCCGCGCAGGTCCAGCGGCGGCAGGCCCACCGTGCGCGCAATGCTCATGTACCCGGGGCGTTCGACGACCACGCTGTCGCCGGGCTCCAGCAGCACGCGCACCACCAGGTCCAGGGCCTGCAGCGGGCCGTTCAGGATGAGCACCTGCTCGGGCCGGCACTCGATGGCGCGGGTCAGCGCCAGGTGCCGCGCAGTCGCCTCGCGCAGCGCCGGCCAGCCGCCGGGCAGCCCGTAGCACAGGCTGGCGCGGTCGGCCTCGGCATGCGCGGCGCCGAGGCAGCGTCGCCAGGCGGCCAGCGGGAAGAGCGCCGTGTCGGGCACCCGCGGGTTGAGCCACAGCATGCGCGGCGCCGCAGGTGCGCCACCGGCGGCGGGCGCGGTGGCGCCTTCGCCAGGCGGCAGGGCCGCGTCGCCATCCTGGCCACCCACGGCCGGTTGCCGGCCCAGGCGCAGCAACGGGGCCAGTGCGTGCAGCGCAACGCCCGGGCGATGGGCCAGCGCCGCGCGTCCGCTCACTTCGCGCACCATGCCCGGCGGCAGGCGCCGCGCCACGAAGCTGCCCCGGCCGACCCGCCGCTCGAGCAGCCCTTCGCGGGCCAGCCGCTTGAGCGCCTGGTCGACCGCGCCGCGGGCCACGCCCCAGCAGCGGCTGAGCTCGCGTGCCGAAGGCAGCCGCAGCCCCGGCCACAGCAGACCCTCGACGATGGCGCCGGAGGCGTGGCGGTAGACCCAGGTGCGCGCGTCGGTGTCCGCGGCGGTGTCACCATCGTCGGCGGCTCCCGGCGGGCGGGCCTGCAGGAAGGCCGCGGGCACCCCTGCGCTGGCGCCGCCGCCGGCGGCCGCATTCCCGGCGCCGGCCCGCCTGCCCGACTGCGGCGCCTTCCCCGGCGCCGCCCGGCGCCGCGTGTGGCCGTTGACATCGTCACCCGGCCTGGCCCGAGGATCGATGTCGCCGCCGGTGGCAGCGGTCTGCCGGGGCGTCGCGCGGCGTGGCACAGCGTCGGCACTCATGCGGGCCATTCTGCGCGCCGCCTCCGGGCCAAGACAACTTGGCACGCGGGGGCGGCCATCAATGGTCCTTGTGGCCGGTGCGGGCTGCACCGGAAGATTGCCATCGATGGAACTGAGCAGCCACGTCGGCCCTTCGCTGGCCTGGAAGTTCGCGCAGGGCGGCGGACCCGCCATTGCAGCGGGAACCGCGCCATCGCCCGGCGGTGCCGAACCGGAATTCGACGCGCCGGCAGCCGGCGGCAAGGCCGCCGGCCCCGAGCCGGCCCATCTGCTGCTGTTTGTGGGTGAAGCCATCCGACCCGACGCCGCGCTGGCATCGCTGCTGGCGCGCGAGGGCCTGCGTTGCCTGGGCCTGCCCGGGGCCGAACAGGCGCTGCGCGCCGCGTCGCTGGCCCGCTTCGACGCCGTGCTGATCGACGCCCGGCTGGTCGACGGGCGCGGCGCACGGGCCATTGAGACGCTGGCTTCCACGCATCGCTGCCCGGTGATCGTGCTGGCCGACGAGCCCGACGAGGTCGACGAGATCATGGCGCTGGAGTTCGGCGCCGACCTGTACCTGGCGCGCCCGCTGCCGCCGCGGCGCCTGCGCGCCCACCTGGCCGCGCTGCTGCGCCGGCGCGCGGCGGCCTCGCTCGCCCCGGGGGCGCCGGGCACCGTGTGCGCCGCCGGCTGGACACTGGACGTGCCGCAGCAGCGGCTGACTCGCGGCGCCACGGCGCTGCGCCTGACGCCGGCGCAGACCGCGCTGCTCAGCTGCCTGATGTCGGCCGCCGGCGCGATCGTGCCCGCCGAGACCCTGCTTGCGGTGCTGCCCGGGCAGGACCAGGCCCGACCCGGCAGCCTGCGCATCCACGTGCACCGCCTGCGCCAGCGGCTGCGCGAGGAAGGAGCCGAAGCGCTTCGGCTGGAAGCCGTGCGCGGCAGCGGCTACGCGCTGGTCATGCCGGCGCACCCGATGGAACAGGCCGCCTGACAGGGCGGCACCCGCAGGTGCCGCCCGCCTGAAGCCGTTCAGAACTTCAGCGACGCGCTCAGGTAGACCACGCGCCCGCGCGGGTCGTACTGGGTGATGTCGTAGCCGGCCTGGAACTGGTTGCTGGTCGGGATGAACAGCGGCGGGTCCTTGTCGAACACGTTGCGCGCCCCGAGCGCGACCTTCAGGTTCTTGATGCCGGTGAAGGCCACCTGCGCGTCGTAGATCGACTGCGCGGGCACGCGGTGCTCGTTGCCGTTGAGGTCGTTGCCGTCGCGGTAGCCGTGGTAGTAGTTCTGCGCGAACGTCACCGCCCAGGCGCCGGTAGACCACGTGGCGCTCAGGTAGTGCTTCCAGCGCAGCACGACGCCGTCGACGATGCTGGCATTGGTGCTGAGCACCGGGTCGCCGTTGGCGCCTTCGACGATGGTGCCGACCTTGCGCGACGTGGCGCCACCCGGGCTGGTCTGGTCGAACTGGATGAAATAGGTGCCCGACAGGCCCAGGTCCAGCCGGCTGCCGCCAAGCGGCAGCCGGTACGACACGTCGAGGTCCACGCCGCGCGCCTTGGCGCTGCCGACGTTCTGCAGCGTCTGGATGATCGACTCGATGTCGTTGGTGCCCGGCGTCAGCGTCACCAGTCCGGCAAAGGCCGGGTCACCGGCGCGGAACCGAGACACCACCTCCTGCGCCGAAGGCAGCGCGATGATGTCCTTGACGCGGAACTGGAAGTAATCGATGCCCACGGTCAGGTCGCGCACCGGCTGCAGAACCACGCCCAGCGTGGCCTGCTCGGACTTCTCCGGCTTGAGCGCCGGGTTGCCGCCGGTCAGCGAGTTGACCTGCAGGTCGGTCTGGCCGGTGCCGCCCGGGCCGTCGTCGTTGAACTGTTCCGACGAACCCAGCGTCTGCGGCTGCCACAGGTCGATCAGGGTCGGCGCCCGGAAGCCCGAGCCCACGGCGCCGCGCAACACCACCTCGCGCATCGGCTGGTAGCGCAGCGACGCTTTGTAGGTGGTCGAACTGCCGACGTCGTTGTAACGGTCGTATCGCGCCGCGGCGGAACCCTCGAGCCCCTTGACGATGGGAACGATGAGTTCGCCGAACGCCGAGCCGATCTTGCGGTCGCGGTCCACCGGCGGCGTGGCGCCACCCAGGCCGGCGATGTCGCCCGTGCCCAGCGCCGGACTCGGCGAGGTCACCAACGACTCCTCGCGTGCCTGCAGCCCCACGGCGTACTGCAGCGGCCCGGCCGGCAGGCTGGCCACTTCACCGGAGAGGCGCCCGTCCAGCGAGGTGCTCTTGCTCTCGGCGTCGAGCGTCGGGCCGACGTACTTGGCGCCGGAGGCCGCCAGCGCGGAGTTGAACGCGGCCGACTGCGTGAGCGACCACGGGTTGTAGTCACTGGTCGGCGAGTTCACGACCCGCGCGAACGCCACCTGCGAGAAGTAGCCGTCGGTCACGGCGCCCTTCAGCTTGTTCACGTTCTGCGTGGCGGCCACCTCCCAGTCCTGGCTGGCCAGCGTACCGCGCAGGCCGGCCGAAAGCCGCGTCTGCGTGGAGGTGTCTTCCTGCGTGCGATTGCCGAAGTCGAACACCCGCGCCGTCACGGCCAACGGCTGGCCGACAAGCGCAGCGAAGCCCTGTGCGGTCAGGTAGTTGGCGGCAAGGGTGTAGTTCGGGTTGGTGGGCCGGATGACCAGCGCCGGCTCGACGCCCTGCTGGGCGAACAAGGCGTCGGTCACCATGAAGCTGCGCCGCAGCGGGCTGGGCTGGAACTGCTGCGTGACCACGTTGCGCGAGTACAGCCAGTCGGCGAAGCCCTCGAGACGGTCGGTGAAGGCCACCGAGAAGTTGCCGGTCAGCGCCGTGGCCTCGGTCTTGGGCACCAGGCCGACGAACGCATTGCTGTCAAAGGTGCAGAACGGCGCGCCGTTGGTCGTCAGCGTCGAGTCCCGGTACATGTTGATCAGCCCGCACTGGTTGGTCGCCGCGAGCGGGTTCCCGTACCCGGTGCCCGGGCTGTTGCCGAAACCGGCCTGGCGCCCCGGGGTGTTGCCAATGGTGTTCTCGGCGGCTGGCGCAAACGGTGCCCCCGTGCCCAGGTTGTAGCCGCCTTCGATGTTGCCCTGGCCAGTGGCCGCCGCCGAGATGAACGGCAGCACGTTGCCGGTCTTGGCGAACTCGCGGTCGCGCGCGAACAGCGCCGCTTCCTTCTGGTACGAAAGCGAGACGGTGGCGTTGAAGCGGTCCTTCGAGCGGTCGCCGAAGCCGGCCACGACACTCACGCGCTGGCTGTCGCCGCCGCCGCTGCGCGTAGGCTGGTTGAAGGTGCCGGCCAGCTCCACGCCGCGGAAGTCCTTGGCGAGGATGAAGTTGACGACGCCGCCGATGGCGTCGGAGCCATAGAGGCTGGAGGCCCCGTCCTTGAGCACCTCGACGCGCTCGACCGCCGCCAGCGGGATGGCGTTGACGTTGACCGAGGCGCCGTTGCCGCCGGCGAAGGCGGCCAGCCGGCGGCCGTTCACCAGCACCAGCGTGCGGTCCTCGCCCAGGCCGCGCAGCGACACCGAGGACAGGCCGTAGGTCGAATTGCCGGCCCCCGTGGCATTGGCGATGCCGCCCTGCGAAGACACCGAAGGCAACACCTGCAGCAGCTGCTCGACGGTGGTGACGCCGGTGCGCGCGATGTCCTCGCGGCGCAGAACCTGCACCGGCAGCGCCGTCTCGGCATCGATGCGCCGGATGGCCGAGCCGGTGATCTCGATGCGCTGGTCTTGCGCCAGCACGGGCAGCGCGGCGCCCAGCAGCGCGACATCGAGAGCCAGGGCGCAGGCGCGCGCCATCGGCGTGGTCTTGAGGGTCATGGAAGGTGCTCCTGCGACAACGGTTGACGCCGGCGCAGCACGGGCGCCGGTCTGTGGTGCAGGCAATCTAGGCAGCGACGGGCAACGCCGCTGCAGCAGTCGGTGGCGGCGCCGCGGCCGCGCGCGACACGGCGGCCGGGTGGCGTGGCCGGCCATCGCCGCAGGCGCATGCGTGCGACCGGCCGCGACAATCGCGCGCTTGGCTCACGCGCCGGGCCGCTAGCATCAACGCTCAGGACTTTCCCGCGGCTGTGGTGGCCGGGCGACATGCCCCCAGCCGCGTGGCCGCGCCCAGCACGGAACCCCGCCCATGACCTACTGCGTCGGCATCAAGCTCAACGCCGGCCTCGTGTTCCTCTCGGACTCGCGCACCAATGCGGGCCTGGACGCGATCAGCACCTTCCGCAAGATGATGATCTACGAGAAGCGCGGCGATCGCTTCATGGTCATGCTCTCGGCGGGCAACCTGAGCATCAGCCAGAGCGTGCGCGAGATCCTGCAGGTGGAGAAGATCCCGGCGGCCGAGCCCGGGCACGAGCCGATCACCATCTGGAACGCGCAGAGCATGTTCGACGCCACGCGCGTGCTGGGCAGCGCGGTGCGGCGCGTGTACCACCAGGACGCGCCGTCGCTGAAGAACACCGGCGTCGACTTCAACGCCAGCATGATCTTCGGCGGTCAGATCCGGGGCGAGGCGATGCGTCTGTTCCTCGTCTACAGCGCCGGCAACTTCATCGAGGCCACGCGCGAGACCTGCTTCTTCCAGATCGGCGAGAGCAAGTACGGCAAGCCGATCCTCGACCGCGTGCTCACGCCCACCACCGGCCTGGACGAAGCGGCCAAGTGCGCGCTGGTGTCGATGGACAGCACGCTGAAGTCGAACCTCTCGGTGGGCCCGCCGCTGGATCTGCTGGTCTACCGCGAGGGCCAGTTCTTCAGCGACGACCACGTTTGCATCGACGAGGCCAACCCGTACTTCCAGATGATCCGCAACACCTGGGGCCAGCGCCTGCGCGAGGTGTTCGAGAGCATTGACGACCCGCGCTGGGACGGCGGCGACGCGACGCACCCGCTGCGCGCCGCCAGCGCCCGGCACGAGCCGATGCGCAAGATCACGCACCCCGGCGAGCGCATCGTCTGACAAGGCGCGGGCGAAGCTGCTGCGCGACCCGATCTCGCGCCTGCGCTTCTCGCCGTACGGCTGTACGGCCGCGATGCTCGGCGCGACCTCGGGCCGCTCGCGAGGCTTCTCTCGCACCTTGTCGAAGGGCAACAGGCAACACCACGGTCCCAATGACTTCCTCGCCCACCCTCGTCTTCTGCCACGCCAACGGCTTTCCTGGCGGCACCTATGGCGCGCTGTTCGAAGCCTGGCGCGCCGCGGGCTGGCGTGTGCTGGCGCCGGACAAGCTCGGCCACGACCCCGCACACCCGCCCACCAGCGGCTGGCCGCATCTGCGCGACGAGCTGATCGCTTTCATCGAGAAGAAGGCCGGCGGGCGGCCCGTGGCGCTGGTCGGGCACTCGATGGGCGGCTATCTCTCGCTGCTGGTGGCCAGCCGGCGGCCGCAGCTCGTGAGCGCGGTGGTGCTGCTGGACTCACCCATCGTGGCCGGCTGGCGCGCGCCCACCTTCGGCCTGCTCAAGCTGACCGGCCTCATCCAGCGCGGCGGCCCGGGAAAGATCTCGGTGCGGCGGCGCGAGCACTGGCCCTCGCGCGAGGCGGCACGCGAGCACTTCGCGGCCAAGCCGGCGTTTGCGCGCTGGGACTCGCGGGTGCTGGACGACTACATCGCCCACGGCTTCGTGCCCGACAAGGCGCACGGCGGCGTGCGCCTGGCCTACCGGCGCGAGATCGAGACGCGCATCTACAACACGCTGCCACACCACGTGGGCCCGCTGCTGCGGCGGCACCCGGTGCGCTGCCCGGTCGGCTTCATCGCCGGCCGGCAATCCACCGAGAACCTGCAGCTCGGGCTGGCTTTCGTGCGCCAGCTGGCCGGCCAGCGCTGGCGCTGGATGGAGGGCTCGCACCTGTTCCCGATGGAGAGGCCGCAGGAGACGGCGCAAACCGTGATGGCGCTGCTCGAAGCCAACGCGGCACCGACCCGCGGTGCGCTCGTCATGGTCGCGTAGCATCCCGCACCCCCGGTTTCCGAGGAGCCGCCCATGGCCTTGCGCATCGTCCGCCTCGGCACCCCGCGCGCCGCCGACGAAGGCTTGCGCATCGGCACCGTGCGCCGCCCGCCGCGCGGCGTGCCCAAGGAGCAGTTCGCCCGGCAGGACTGGTACGACGTGTGGTTCCCGAACCTCGCGCCGAGCGTGGAGACGATGAAACTCGGGCAGGCCGCCCAGTCGGCGGCGGCCCCGGCGGCGGCCTGGGCCGCCTTCGCCCGGCGGTACAGGGCCGAGATGGCGGCGCCCGAGGCCCGGCACGATATCGCCCTGCTGGCGGCACTGTCGCACCGCACGCAGCTGTCGGTGGGCTGCTACTGCGAGGACGAAGGCCGCTGCCACCGCTCGCTGCTGCGGCAGCTGCTGGCCGAGGCCGGCGCGCAGTGGTGCGCGGACTGAGCGGCTGAATGCAGGGGCAGACGCGATGGCCGGGCCGGTGCTGAACATCCACGACGTGTCGCAGGCGATCCAGCTGGCACTTGGGCCGGTGTTCCTGCTCACCGGCATCGCCGGCATCCTCAACGTGATGGCCGGGCGGCTGGCCCGCATCATCGACCGCGGGCGCCAGCTCACCGAAGGGGCACCGCAGGCCGCGGCGCTGCAGGCGGCCCTGGCACCGCACGCGCAGGCCGGCCTGCTCGACGAGCTGCGCAGCCTGGAGCGCCGGCGGCACCTGGCCAGCGCCGCCATCACCGCCTGCACGCTTGCGGCGCTGCTGGTGTGCATGGTGATCGCCGCGCTGTTCCTCGAGGTGATCCTCGATGTGCCGCTGAAGTGGCTGGTGGGGCTGCTGTTCACCGGCGCCACGCTGGCGCTGGTGGTCGGGCTGGCGCTGTTCCTGCGCGAGGTGCATCTGGCCACGCGCACCATCCGCATCGCCGCGCCCGTGGCCGGCACGACCGGTGGCGCCTCCAGCGGCGGGGCGCCGGGGGCCTGACCCCCCGGGAAATCAGACGCTGGTCTTCACCACCACCACGCGGCCGCTGCGGGCGTCCAGCTCGCAGCTGTAGGTGAACGGCACGGCGTTCATGCCCGCGGCGCGCTGCACCGCGCCGTGGCCCAGCAGCAGCACGGTGCGCTCGTCGGCGCCGGGCTCCAGCCGGCGCGTATCGGGCTCCAGCGCGATGTTCGCCACGCGCGGATGGCTCGCCTTGAGGTGCTGCGCCACGGCGCTCTCGCAGGCCTCGGGCGAGACGCGGCTGAGGTCGGGCTGCCACGCGTCGCGCGACGCCGGGCTGCCGGACTCGCGCAGCACCACGCCGGAGGCGGAGCCGGTGCGCGTGTTGAACGTGCAGCTGTAGGTGAAGGGCTGGCCGGCGCCGGCGGTGCGGCCCGCGACGCCCACGCCCCGATAGCGGCCGGCGCCCTTGACGCTGATGTCGACATCGTCGGCGGGTGCCACCACGCGCTGGCCGGGCGAGAACTGCACATCGTCGGCCTGCCGGCCGCGCAGCTTGCGCAAGGTCTCGGCCACGCTCGCCTCACAGCGCTCGTGGGCGCGCACGGCGTCGGTCCGGGCGGCCAGCGCGGCCGCGGGTTCCGCGGGACCCTGCGCCGACGTGGCCGGCACCGCAGCAGCCGCGGCCACTGCCAGCGGCAGGGCGCGCACCCAGGAAGCCCACGGCCCGGCGCGGCCGCGCTCGGTGGGTTGACGGGGACAACGGGGCAGGATCATGGTGGCGGTACTGTGCACCGCGGGCACGGTGCCGGGAAGCGATGGGCCGGGTGGAAGCGGCGGACACGCAGACCTGCCGCGCACAAGATGCGGCAGCAACGCGGCAGCACAGCGGCCAGGCCGCCGCGCGCCGAGGGCCATTCTGCGGCCACCGCGGGGCCCGGCGCCCGGTACCGACAGCGCGCCTCTGCCGATGTGTGCTGTAACCGTAACCGCGCCATGGCGGTGCGTTAGCCTCGCGGCCCGGGCGATTCCCCTCCCGCAGACCTCTGCCGCCGCGATGCGCACCCTGGAAACCGACTACCTCGTCATCGGCGCGGGCGCCAGCGGCCTGGCCTTCGTCGACACGCTGCTGGACGAGAGCCCCGACGCCCACATCACCCTCGTCGACCGCCGCGGCCTGCCCGGAGGCCATTGGAACGACAGCTACCCGTTCGTCACGCTGCACCAGCCTTCGGCTTTCTACGGCGTCAACTCGATGGAGCTGGGCACCGGCCGCAAGGACACGCAGGGCCTGAACGCCGGGCTGTTGGAGCTCGCCTCGGGCCCCGAGATCTGCGGCTATTACCAGCGTTTCGTGCGCCAGCGCCTGGCGGGCCACCCGCGCATGGACTACCGCCCGCTGACCCGCTGGCATGCCGACGAGGGCGTGGTCGAGAACACCCTCAGCGGCGATCGCTGCCGCGTCGCCGTGCGCCGCAAGGTGGTGGACGCGGCGTACATGAGCCCTTCGGTGCCGGCCACCCACCGGCGCCGCTTCGCCGTGGCCAAAGGCGCCCAGGTGGTGGCACCGAACGAGCTGCCGCAGCCGGGCGGAAGCCATGCGCCGCCGGCCTGCTGCGTCATCGGCGCCGGCAAGACCGCGATGGATGCCCTCACCTGGCTGCTGCAAGTGGGCGTGCCGCCGGCGGCGTTGCACTGGGTGGTGCCCCGAGACTCGTGGCTCGTCAACCGCATCACCACGCAGACGGGCGAGGAATTCTTCCGCGACAGCATCGGCGGCCAGGCCCGCCAGATGCAGGCCGCAGCCGAAGCCATCTCGGTGGACGACCTGTTCCTGCGCCTGGAGGCCTGCGGCCAGTTGCTGCGCATCCACGGCGACCGCCTGCCCACGATGTTCCACCTGGCCACGCTCACGCCCCCCGAGGCGCGCTGGCTCGCGCAGGTGGAGCAGGTCATCCGCCTCGGCCACGTGCGCGCCGTGGAACCGGACGGGCTGGTGCTGGAGCAGGGACGGGTGGCACTGCCGGCCGGCACGCTGTTCATCGACTGCACGGCCTCGGCGGTGGAACCGCGCGCGGTGCAGCCGATCTTCCAGCCTGGGCGCCTGGTGCTGCAACTGGTGCGCCTGCCGCAGCCCACCTTCAGCGCTGCGCTCGTCGCGTATGTCGAGGCGCACCACGGCGCGGCCGGCGACAAGGCCTGCAATGCGCTGGCCGGCACGGTGCCTTTCCCGTACCGGCTGGCAGACTACCCGCGCGCGCTGCTGGCCAACCTGTGGAACCAGCTCCAGTGGAGCCAGCATCCGCCGCTGCGGCAGTGGATTCGCGCCAGCCGCCTGGACGGCTTCGGCCGGCTGATGAGCGGCATCCCCGAGCACGACACCGCGCGCCGCGACGTGGTGGCCCGGCTGAAGGCGCTCGGCCCGGCGGCGATGACCAACCTGCAGCGGCTGGCCGTGCAGGGCTGAGGGCGTGGCGGGGGGATTCAAGTTGCCCGGCGCAGCCGGATCAAGTCGAGAGGCCGCAGGCAGCACAAACACCGTGCACGGCTCTATCAGGAACCCTTGTCGATGCTGCTATTCGTCTACGGCTCGTTGAAGGAAGGCTTCCCGAACTTCCACGCCAACCGCGGCCGGCGGCTGCCCGGCCGCTACCGCACGGCCGTGCCGTACCCCTTCTACCTGGCCGGCGGCACGCTGCCGTGCCTGCTGCCGCAGCCGGGCCGTGGCCTGCACGTGGTCGGCCAGGTGTTCGAGGTCGACGACCGGCAGCTGGCGGTGATGGACGCGCTGGAACGCGTGGGCGAGCCGGGCGGCTATGCGCGCGCGCGGATCGAGGTGCTGCCCATCGACGACAGCGGCGCGCCGCTGGCGCCGGCGCAGCCGGCGTTCGTCTACATGCAGGAGGACGCCCGCCTGGACGCCGGCCGAGCGCACTTCGGGCCGATCGCCGAGTACACGCTCGAGCACGCGCGGTCGCTGAACTGGTGATGGGCACCACGGCCAGGCAGGGGTTCAATGCGCCCGGCAGGCATGCCTGCCCTCAAGGCGGCGTCTGCGCGGCCGAACAGGGTTCAACGAGGGTCCGACCAGGGCCGAACAGGAACGGACCAGGAACCGATCGGGAACCCGCAGGAGCCGGATGACCCGGGTACCGCCCAGACGGCGCCATGTTGCACGTTGACATCCTCACCGCCTACCTGAACTGCGGCGTGGCGGCGCTGGCCGGCGCCGCGATGCTTCGGTTCGCCCGCACCGATGACGCGCGGCTGCGCCGCGCGCTGGCGCTGTGCGGCTTTGGGTTGCTGGTCCTGGGCACGGGCCTGCTGCCGGCCGGGCTGGGCGAGGCGGCCGCGCACCCGGCCGCGCAGTTCAGCATGGCCTGGGGCAGCCTGGCCGGCATCGTGCTGATGTCGCGCGGGCTCGCGCAGGTGCAGGGGCGTGACCTGCCCGCCGGCTGGGTGGCCGCGGCCATCGCGGCGCTGGCGCTGGGCACCATGCTGTCGCTGGCCGCCGGGCCGGCCCTGTTCGGCCGCGCCTACGCCTGCGCGCTGGCGGCCACCACGACCACCATGGCCTGGTACTGCCGCGGCCTGGTGGCCAGCCCGCGCAACCCCGTGGAGCGGGCCTTCGGGCTCGTCCTGGTGGGCATCGCCGCGTCGAGCTGGCTGCGCCTGGCCTTCACGCTGGCCTACGACGGCCCGGCGCGCACCGACTTGCTGTACCTGCCCGCCGCGGTGGCCCCGGCCATGGCCGCGGCCTACGGCGTGGTGCCGATCGTCGTGGCCACGCTGCTGCTGGGCCTGGTCAACGCGCGGCTGCACCAGCAACTGCACAGCCGCGCCACCACCGACGAGCTGACCGGCGTGCTCACGCGCCGCGCGCTGCGCGAGCTGGCCCCCGCGCTGGTCGATGCCGAGCAGGCGGGTGGCGGCTGCGTGGCCGTGCTGATGCTCGACCTGGACCACTTCAAGGCCGTCAACGACCTCGCCGGCCATGCCGGTGGCGACCTGGCGCTGCGCCTGGCCGCCGCCACGCTGCAATCGCAGCTGCGGCCCGACACCCTGCTGGCCCGCTACGGCGGCGAGGAGTTCGTCGCCGTGATGCCCGTGCCCGACCTGCCGGCCGCGCGCCGGGCTTCCGAACGCCTGCGGCTGGCCGTGGAGCAGGCCGACTGGCGCGGCATCCCTGGGCTCAGCCGCGGGCTGACGGTCAGCATCGGCGTCGCGCTGGCCGGGCCGGCCGAAGCGCTGGACGCCGTGATGGCGCGCGCCGACGAGGCGCTGTACCGGGCCAAGCGCGACGGCCGCAACCAGGTGCAGGTCAGCCTGATGGTGGCCTAACGGCCCGGGACCGGAGTTTCCCGGCGCCGGACCCGGCTTGCGCTGCACGGGCCCTAGCCAGGAAGCAGCGCGGCAGAAATCGGGGCCCCCGGACTTCTGCCGCGCAGGCTGCTAACCCGTCTTTCTCAACTGGCGGCCGACACCCCCGCTAAGTCATTGATTCATTGCACTCAGGCCCCGAAGGTCTTCACTACAGAACCAGCGCTGGCGCCGTGGACCGCACCTGCGCAGCGGTGATCCTGGGTGGTGGCT
>JAEUPD010000048.1 GCA_016788525.1 Rubrivivax sp. | reverse complement strand
CACGCCCACGATGGTGGGCGGGCAGGTCTTGCCGCCGGCGCCGAGCACGCAGTCCACCACGAAGGTCTTGATCGCATCCACGCCCTCGGCCGGCACGGCCATGCGCAGGAACGAGCCGTTCTCGCTGCCGCTGCCCTTGGGCACCATCTCGATCGACAGCGTCTCCAGCGTGTCGTCGAAGTCGATGTGGATCACCGGCACCTCGATGCCGCAGGAGCTGTGCTCGTTGCGGCGCGTGAGCGGGTGCACCACCGAGCTGCGCAGCGGGTACTCGCGCGTGGCGCGCTCGCAGCCGCGGCGCACCGCCTGCTTCAGCGCGTGGCCGTCGAAGTGCACGCCGCGGCCGATGCACAGGTTGTAGATCGGGATGCCGGTGTCCTGGCACAGCAGGTTGTCGGTGGCTTCGGCCACCGCGATGTTGTGCACCATGGTGCCGAGCACCCCCTGCGCCAGCGGCGTGGTCTCGCGCTGGCGCAATTCGGCGATGCCTTGCTTGATGTCCGGCGGCAGCAGCTTGAGCGCCCGGATGTACAGCGTCTTGGCGGCCTCTTCGACGGCCTGGAGGTCGATGTTCATGCGTTCACCTGCAGTTGGCGCCTCGGGTCAGTCAGCCGACCAGCGCCAGCGCGAACGCCAGCCCGGCGGCCACGGCGAAACCCAGCCCGCCGGCGATCCAGTTCTTGCGCAGCCCGGCGGCCGGGCCGAACTCGATCAGCAGCAGCCGCATGCCTCCGGCCAGGTGCGCCGCCAGCAGCACCACCAGCCCCCACTCGGCAAACTTGACCAGCGGCAGCTCGGTGAAGGCGAGGAAGCGGTCGAGCGCGGCGGCGCCGGCCAGCGCCTGGCCCAGCGCCATGAAGTGCAGCGGCAGGAACAGCGCCAGCAGCAGCCCCGACACGCGGTGCACCCAGAAGGCCCACCAGGCCGGGTGGCCGTGCGCGCGGTGGTCGTTGCTTCGCATCGCCATCGAGCCTGTGAAGTCAGGCCCCCGGGCTGACCACCGCCAGCACCGCGCGCAGCCCCAGCAGCAGCAGCACGAGCGCGAAGCCGCGCGACAGCCACCGCGCGGCGCGCTCGCCCAGGCGCCCCCACTCGCGCGCGATGGTCGCCAGGCCGATCGGCACATGCACTGCGCAGGCCACCACGAACAATGCGTAGAACGCCGCGAAGGCCACGCTGCCCTGCGTGCGCGAGAGGATCTCGGCGGCGCTCAGGCCGCCGCGCACGGCCACGATCATCAGGACCAGGTGCACCACCACGCACAGGGCCAGCACCATGGCGCTGATGCGCTGCCAGACCCAGCGCCGCGCCTGGGCGACGCCCTCGTGCGCGCCACTCACCGCTCGCCCCTCACAGGCCAGCCCTTCACGAGCCCGCCCCTCACAGCTCGCCCTTCACCGCGGCGCGCGCCACCAGGCGCTTGAGCCCGGCGATGGCCAGCGTCGGCGCGATCTGCCGCGGGCAGCGCTCGGTGCACGAGCCCTGCGTGTGGCACGCGTGGCAGCCGGCGTCGCCGGCCACCGCACGCAGCCGCTCGGTGCGCGCCGCGTCGCGCACGTCGTTGACCAGCGTCCACGCGCGGTTCAGCGCCGCCGGGCCGAGGAACTCGGGGCGCCAGCGCACCACGTCGCACGAGCCATGGCAGGCACCGCAGCCGATGCACTCGATGCCGGCATCGGCAGCCCGGCGCTCGGGTGTGGCGGGCGAGACGCGGGCGAAGTCTTCGTGGCGGGTGGTGCGCCCGTGGAAGCGGCCCTGGGCCCGCGCCCATTTGTCGAAGAACGCGGTCATGTCGGTGGCCAGGTCACGGATCACCGGCAAATGCGCCAGCGGCGCGATCTCCAGCCGGCCGTCGGTGCCCACCACCTTGGACACATGCGTGCGGCAGGTCCAGCGCGCCAGGCCGTTGACCGTCATCGCGCACGAGCCGCACATGCCCACGCGGCAGGCGAAGCGGTAGGCGAGCGTCGGCTCCAGCGTGCGCTGCACCTCGGTGACGAGGTCGAGCACGGTCTGGTGGTCGCGCCGGGCCACGCGGTACTCGGTGAATGCGCCCTGCTCGCCGCTGCCGCGCCAGATGCGCACCTTCAGCTCGGCGGGCCGGGCCGGGGCGGCGGTTGCGGCCGGGGTTGCGGCGGAGGATGCAGCGGTCATCGGGCGGCGACGATAGACTGCGCCACTGCAAAGGAAAAGCGAATGTTTCTGCGGCTGAGCGAAAGCGATCCTTTGCAGTGACGCAGCCGCCCTCCCACCCCGCTTGCACACCCCCATGCCTTCGATGCGCACCCTGCAGACCTTCGCCGCCGCCGCACGGCTGGGCAGCTTTGCCGCCGCCGGGGCCGAGGTCGGGCTGACCGCCGCGGCCGTGGGTCTGCAGGTGCGCGCGCTCGAGGCCGAGCTGGGCCGGGCCCTGTTCGACCGCAGCGGCCGCTCGGTGGTGCTGAACACCGAGGGCCGGCACGTGCTGGCACAGGTGAAGGACATCGTCGGGCGCTGGCAGCAGCTGCTGGCGCGGCCGCGCGGCGGCGAGCTGGGCGGCACCGTGGTGATGGGCGCGCTGGTCTCGGCGCTGATGGGGGCCTTTGCCGATGCGCTGTGGGCCCTCAAGCGCGCCCACCCGGCGCTGGAGGTGACGCTGTTCGCCGGCCAGTCGGCCGACTTCATGACCCGGGTGGAGCGCGGCGAGCTCGACGCCGCGGTGGTGACGCAGCCACCGCTGCGCCTGCCGGCCGCGCTGACCTGGACCCCGCTGTACCGCGAGCCGATGGTGCTGGTGGTGCCCGCGCGGCCGCACTTCGCGCTGCCCGAAGCCCCGCTGCAGATGCTGGCGCAGTGCCCGTTCATGCGCTTCGACCGCCGCACCTGGACCGGCCACCTCGTCGACGCGGCCCTGTCTCAGTGCCGTGCCACGGTCAACGAGGGCATGGAGCTCAACTCGGTGGAGGCCATCGTCGAACTGGTGCGCCAGGGCTTCGGCATCAGCATCGTGCCGCGGCTGGCCAACCTGCAATGGCAGCAGGACAAGGCGCTGCGCGTGGTGCCCCTGCCGCGCGTGACGGTGCAGCGCCACGTCGGCCTGCTGGAACGCCGCCGGCACGGCCGGCAGCGCTTCACGCAGGCGTTGAAGGAACACTTCGGGGCACGCCGGCCGCCGGCCCGGTGAAGGCCGGCCCCGTCGCGCGGCCGGGGCCCGGGTGCTGTCGCCGAAGGTGGGCCGTGTGCGCTGCCTGCGCTGCGTGCGCCGTGTCCGCTGCGTGCGCCGTGTGCGCCGCCTGCGCTGCGTGAGCCATTGGCGGCGCGATGTGTCGCGCCGCCACAACCCAGGGCGCGCAGCTACTTGCCGAACACCAGCACGAGCGGGTCGTCGGTCGTGGCGTGCCGCACCTGCGCGTTGTCGAAGGCGGCGAAGCCGAACGTGTAGCGCGCGTTCAGGTCGCTCCACTGCACGTCGAACTTGCTGCCGGTGGTGAGCTTGCGGCTGACCACCGAGGTGTGAACACCGTCCTTCCAGCTCACCGCCACGCGCACGTCGGCGCGGTCGCCCTTGAGCGGAATGCTGACGTGGCCCGCCACCTCGTCGCCGGGCTTGAACTTGCTGTCGTTGAAGGGCACCTCGTCACCCTGGGCGATCCAGTACTGGCCACCGGGCGCGTTGGCCGCGAGGCCGCTCTTGTGCATCGAGACGGGCTTGCCGCCTTCGAGCTTGATCGCGGCGTACTCGGGCCCGCCCGGGTCGCCCTTGCGGCCGGCGTTCGGGCTCTTCTGCGGGTCGTAGCGCGTGTGATCGGTGTACTGGTCATCGACCCAGCCGAGCACGCCGGTGCGCATGCCTTTCATGTGCCACATGTCGAGGATCTCGCCCTCGTCGCGCGTGTACTTGTTGCCGTACGGCTTGCCTTCGCCGGTATGGCAGGCCACGGTGCAGCCCTGGCGGTCGAAGTTGCGCACCGGGCTGGCGGCCCACAGGATGGCCCACTTGTCCTCGTAGTAGATGTTGTCGTCGCCGCCCTTGTTGGCGGGGTCGCGCAGCAGCTTCCAGCTGCCGTCGGCCTGCTTCTGGTAGGGCGCGCGGCGCACCGAGTTGGTCGGGTCGGCGTACTGGATCAGCATGTACAGCGTGTCGGCCGTGTACACGGCCTTCATCGTGCCGCTGGTCTCACCCTTGCCGTTGGCGAAGTTGACGCCGTCGACCACCTTGAAGGCCATGGGCTGCGCGCCGCGCCACACGGGGTCGGCCGCGCCGGCCTTCATGTCGGGGGCGCCGGCCACCTTGGCGGCGATCAGCGTGTTCGGCGGCGCCGGCGGCAGCGGCGACTCGCAGGCCGCCAGCAAGGCCACGGCAAACGCAGCGGCGGTGAGTTGGGTTCTCTTCATCACTCTCTCCTTGTCAACCCGATGGGATGACCCGAAGCATCCTCGCCTGACTTCCCGGCCGCCTTGATTTAACGCACGAGAGCCGCGGCTGCGGTGCACGTGACGGAGCCCGCGTGTCAGCGCTTGATCTGCCGCAAGTCCCGCCCGCGAAGCCGGGCATCGAGGGCCAGGCCGCTGGCGTGCTGGCCGCCGGGCGGTCCGGGCGGCCAGGTCGGCCCCGAGCCGACGCGCAAAAACGACGATGGCCGCCCGCAGGCGGCCATCGAACGCGGCGCAGGGCTGATCGGCCGATCAGCAACCGCCCTTCTTCTCTTTCTTCTTGTCGGCTGGCTTGGCGGCACTGGCGGCCGGCTTGGCGGCACTGGCCGCCGGCTTGGCGGCCGCAGCCGGCTTGGCGCCGCCCGAGGTCGCGGCGGCCGAGGCCGCCGGCTTGGCCGGCTGGGTCTGGGCCGCCACAGGTGCGTGCGCCAGGGCGAAGGCGGTCACCGCAAGAAGGGGCAGGAGCTTTTGCATCGGATCCTCTCGTTCAGGTTAAGGTGCGAAGAGCACAGGGATGAAGCAGCTGAAAAACTGTCGCAAAGATAGCACGCTGTCCGCGCCCTGGACGCGACGGCAGACATTGCGTGCGCTGGGGCAGCTGGCGGGCCCCTGGGTGGCGGTGGGCCCCCCTGCCTGGGCTGCCGCCGACGCGCAGCACCACACCGACCGCGCCCCGCTGTTGTACGGCATGGGCGGGTACCAGGTGCCCGATGCCTCCGCCTCGGCGCTGGCCAGGCGCCTGGTCGCGCAGGGCATGGTGCTGGCCTGGAGTTTCAACGGCGCCGAAGCGGCGCGCTCGTTCACCGGTGCGCTCGAAGCGGACCCGGGCTGCGCCGCCGCCGCCTGGGGCCAGGCGTGGTCGCTCGGGCCGACGGTGAACACCGACCTCGCCGATGCCGACGCGCCCCGCGTGCACGCCGCGCTCGAGCGCGCGCGCGTGCTGCGCGCCTCGGCCCCCCCGCGCTGGCACGACCTCATCGATGCGCTGCGGCTGCGCCACCCGGTGGCTGGCAGCGCGGCGGTCGACGAAGAGGCGTACGAGAAGCGCCTGGCCGCACTCCTGCACCGCTACCCGCGCGACGCCGACATCGCCACGCTGGCCGCCGAGGCGCTGATGAACCTGCACCCCTACGACTGGTGGCAGGGCCCCGCGCGCCGGCCACGGCCGTGGACGCCGGCCATCGAACGGCGGCTGCGGCACGCACTTGCGCTGCACCCGCCCCACCCCGGGGCCAATCACGCCTGGGTGCACCTGATGGAAAGCTCCGCCACGCCCGGGCGCGCCCGGCGCGAGGCCGACCGACTGCGCACGCTGGTGCCCGGCAGCGGCCACCTGCTGCACATGCCGGCGCACATCGACATGCGGCTGGGGCGTTATGCCGCGGCCACGCAGGCCAATGAGGCGGCCGTCGCCGCTGACCGCCGGTACCTCGAACAGGTCGATGCACAAGGCGCCTACCGCGTGGGTTACGTGGCGCACAACCATCACTTCCTGTGGGCCTCGGCGTCGATGCAGGGCCGCGGCGCGCTGGCGATTGACGCCGCCGACGAGGCCTTCACCGCCGCCTGCGGGCCGCAGGGCGTGCCACGCGGCGCGCCCGTCGCCGGCACGCTGCAGCACCTGCAGGCGCTGCCGGCGCTGGCGCGCGTGCGCTTCGGCCGCTGGAAGCAGGTGACGGCCGGGGTGCCGCCGCCCGAGGGCGACGCGGCCTATGCGCTGGCCCTGTGGCACTACGCACGCGGCACCGCGTTCGTGCGCCTGGGCGATGCCGGCTCGGCACGGCGCGAAGGCGACGCGTTGACGCGCATCGCGGCCACGCCGGCGCTGGCAGCGCTGCGCATCAAGGGCGTGCATGCGGCAGGCACGCTGCTGGAGATCGCTCAGCTCACGCTGCAGGCCGACCTGGCGCTCGCGGCAGGCACACCCGCGCAGGCGCTGGCACCGCTCGCCCGCGCGGTGGCGCTCGAAGACGGCCTCGCGCCCGACGAGCCTCACCTGTGGCTCGCGCCGACGCGGCAGGCGCTCGGGGCCGCGCTGCTTCGGGCCTCGCGCCCTGCCGAGGCCGCACGCGCCTTCGCACAGGACCTGCAGCACTACCCCGACAACGGCTGGTCCCTGCTCGGGCTCATGCGGGCGCAGCGCGCGCTGCACCAGCGTGCCGCGGCGGCGCAGACCGCCGCGCGGCTGGCTGCAGCGTGGCGCGAGGCCGACGTCACGCTCGCCACCCCGCGCCTCTGAGCGGCCCGTTTTTCAGCCGCTGATTGCGGCTGATCAATCCCCCCGGGTCGCAGGTGCGCTTCAATATTCCCAACGATTGCTTTCTTGCGCAATAAACCAAATAACCCCACCATGAAAGCGGGTGCCACGATGTCAGTCGCTCTGACCAGGTCGGCGGTCGCAGAACCGCTTGGCGGGCCCCTGGTCCGCCGCGCCCGGCCGCTGTGGAACCCCTATGCCGCCGGTGCGCTGCTCGGCATCGTGCTGCTGGCCACCTACATCGTCACCGGGCGTGGGCTCGGTGCCACTGCGGCGTTCTCGGCGGTGGCCACGTGGCTGGTCGGCCTGGTCTCGGCCGATGGCGTGCAAGCCAGCGCGGTGCACGCGCGCTACTGGAACGACGGCGCGCCGCTGGCGAACTGGACGCTCTTCCTGTTGGCAGGCACCGCGCTCGGCGCCTTCCTGTCGGGGTGGCAAGGCGGCCGGCTGGGCCTGCGCATCGAACGCGGGCCACGCATCGGCGGCGGCGCGCGCCTGGCACTGGCCTTCCTCGGCGGCTTCGTCGTGGCGTTCGGCGCGCGCATCGCCAAAGGCTGCACCAGCGGCCAGGCGCTCACCGGCGGCGCGCTGCTGAACGTCGGCAGCCTCGTCTTCATGCTCGCCGTGTTCGCGGCGGCCTATGGTCTGGCGACCTTCGTGCGCAAGGAGTGGCTGTGATGCTGCCGCTGACCTCGACGATCGACTTCACGACCGGTGCGGAGTTGCTGATCGCGCTGATGCTGGGCATCGGCTTCGGCTTCGCGCTGGAGCGCGCCGGCTTCGGCAGCGCACGCAAGCTCACCGCGGTGTTCTACCTGCACGACATGGCGGTGGTGAAGGTGATGTTCAGCGCCATCGTCACGGCGATGGCGGGTCTGTTCGTGCTCTCGGCGGCTGGCTGGCTGGACCTCGGCGCCCTGTACCTCGAACCGACGAACTTCACCGCCGCCGTCACGGGCGGCCTGCTGTTCGGCGCCGGTTTCGTGGTCGGTGGCTACTGCCCGGGCACCTCCATCGCCGCGGCGGCCATCGGCCGCAAGGACGCGTGGGCGTTCGCGCTGGGCCTCCTGGCCGGCGTGTGGAGCTACGCCGAGTTCACGCCGGGGCTCGAGGGCTGGATCAAGGCCGGGCAGGTGGGCGAGCTGACGCTGCCGGCGCTCACCGGCATCGGCATGGGCTGGTGGGTGGCGCTCTTCGTCGCCGTGCTGGTGGCGATGGGCCCGGGCCTGCGCGGGCTCGAACGCCGCTTCGCGCACTGGAAGCCGGCAGCCTGAGAACGGTCGGCCCGGCACTCTGAAAGTCTCGATCATGGTTTCGCGTTTCACCCGTCGGCGTTTCCTGCAGATCACCGGCAGCGCGCTCGGTGCCTCCGCGGCCGGCACCGCGGTCTGGTCGCTCGGCGCGGCCGGCACAGCCGGTGCGGCCACCCCCGGCGAAGTGAAGACCATCCCCACGTTCTGCGAGATGTGCTTCTGGCGCTGCGGTGGCATCGCGCATGTGCGCGACGGCAGGCTGTGGAAGTTCGAAGGCAATCCGCTCGATCCGCAAAGCCGCGGCCGCCTGTGCCCGCGCGGCACCGGGGCGGTGGGCGCGCACCACGACCCCGACCGCCTGCGCCAGCCGCTGCTGCGCGTGGGCGAGCGCGGCAAGGAGCAGTGGAAGCCGGTGTCGTGGGACGAGGCGCTCGCCTTCGTCGCCGAGCGCATGAACCGCATCAAGGCCGAACACGGCCCGGAGTCGGTGGCGCTGCTGAACCACGGCTTCGGCCAGCGCTTCTTCCAGCATGTGCTCAAGAGCTGGGGCGCCGTCAACATCGCCGGCGCGTCGTATGCGCAGTGCCGTGGCGCGCGCGATGCCGGCTTCGCGCTCACCTTCGGCAACGGCGTCGGCTCGCCGGAACCGACCGACATCCGCCACACGCGCTGCCTGGTGCTGATCGGTTCGCACCTGGGCGAGAACATGCACAACTCGCAGGTGCAGGAGTTTGCCGAGGCGGTCGGCCGCGGCGTGCCGGTGATCGTGGTCGACCCGCGCTACTCGGTGGCCGCGAGCAAGGCGAAGTACTGGCTGCCGGTGAAGCCCGGCACCGACCTCGCACTGCTGCTCGCCTGGGCCAACCTGCTGGTCACCGAGGGCCGCTACGACCGTGAGTTCGTCGCCGCGCACGGCCACGGCTTCGACAAGTTTGTGCAGGCGATCAGGCACGCCACGCCCGAGTGGGCGGCCGCCCAGTGCGACGTCAGCGCCGATCTCATCCGCGCCGCCGCGCGCGAGTTCGCCGCGCACCGGCCGGCGACCATCGTGCACCCGGGGCGGCGCGTCAACTGGTATGGCGACGACACGCAGCGCAGCCGCGCCGTGGCGCTGCTCAACGCGCTGTTGGGCAGCTACGGGCGCGCAGGTGGCCTGTACATCGCGCAGAGCATGAAGGTGCCGCCGGTGGCGCTGCCACCCTACCCGAAGAGCACCCGGCCGCGTGCCGACGGCAGCGACGGCGCCGAGTTCCCGTTCGCCGACGAAGGCATCACGACGAGCATCCGCAAGGCCACGCTCACCGGCCAGCCCTACCCGGTCAAGGGCTGGTTCGTCTACTCGTCGAACCTGATGCAGGCGCTTCCCGACGAGCGCGAGACGATCGAGGCCATCCAGAAGCTGGACCTGCTGGTCGTGTGCGACACCGTGCCCGGCGAGATGGCCGGCTGGGCCGACGTGGTGCTGCCCGACACCACCTTCCTGGAGCGCCACGACGAACTGCTCGTCGGCTACGGCCGCACGGGCTGGGCGGCGCTGCGCCAGCCCGTGGTGGCGCCACCGCACGACCAGAAGCCCGCGTGGTGGATTGCCAAGCAGCTGGCCGGCAAGCTCGGCGTCGCGGCGTGCATGCCCTTCGACGACCTCGAGTCGTATCTGCGCCAGCGCGTCACGGCCGCTGGCCTGGACTGGGAGCGCCTGAAGAAGGACGGCGTGGTGATGGGCCAGCACCAACCGGTCACCGTCGAAGAGGGCCTGCAGCTGAGCTTCGACACCCCCAGCGGCAAGGTCGAGTTCTGGTCGGATCAGCTCGCGGCGAAGGGCTTCGACGCGGTGCCGAAGTACACGCCGCCGGCGCCTGCGCCGGCGGGGCACTTCCGCCTCATCACCGGCCGCTCGCCGGTGCACACATTCAGCCGCACGCAGACCAACCCGCTGCTTCACGACCTGATGCCCGACAACGACGTCTGGGTGCATCCCGATACGGCCGCCGGCCTCGGCCTGGCGCATCGCGACTGGGTGACGCTGACCAACCAGGACGGCATCACCAGCAACCGCGTGAGGCTGCGCGTCACGCAGCGCATCCGGCCCGACACGCTCTACACCGTCTACGGCTTCGGCCACAAGGCGCCGGCCTTGAAGCGGGCGCACGGCCGTGGTGCCAGCGCAGCGGCGCTGAACACGCGCTACGCCACCGACCCGATCATGGGCGCGACCAGCATCCACACCAACTTCGTCAAGCTGAACAAGGCATGAGAGTTGCGATGACAAATCCCTCTCCCCGCTTCGGCATGGTGATCGACACCCGCAAGTGCGTGGGCTGCATGGACTGCGTGGTCGCCTGCCAGACCGAGAACGACGTGCCCGCAGGCTTCTGCCGCGACTGGATCACCACCGAGGTGCGCGGCACGTTCCCGCAGCTGTCGATGCAGATCCGCTCCGAGCGCTGCAACCACTGCGACAACCCGCCTTGCGTGAGCTGCTGCCCCACCGGCGCGAGCCACGTCGAGCCGTTCGGCCAGGTGGTGCTGGTGACGCCGAACAAGTGCATCGGCTGCAAGGCGTGCCTGGCGGCCTGCCCCTACGACGCGCGCTTCGTCCACCCCGAGGGCTACGCCGACAAGTGCACCTTCTGCATCCACCGCGTGAAGGCGGGGCAGGACCCGGCCTGCGTCTCGGTGTGCCCGACGCACTGCATGCACTTCGGCGACCTGGACGATCCGAAGAGCCAGGTCAGCGAGCTGCTGCGCACGCGGCCGCACCGCACGCTGCTGCCCGAGGCCGGCACCGGGCCGCGCGTCTTCTACCTGACCTGAAGGTGGCCCCGCGATGCTCGAATTCACCACCACCCGCCACAACCCCGGGGTCGACCCGCAGCTGCACGTGTGGGGCTGGGAGATCCCGATCTACCTGTTCTTCGGTGGCCTGGTCGCCGGCATGATGATCCTCGGCGGCCTGGCCATGCTGCGCGTGGCGCGCGGCGACGACCCGAAGCGCTTCTTCTCGTTGCAGGCACCGCTGCTGGGCTTCGTGCTCATCAACCTGGGCATGGGGGCGCTGTTCCTCGACCTCGCGCACAAGTTGTACGTCTGGCGCGTGTTCCTCACCTTCGAGCCGGCCTCGCCGATGTCGTGGGGCTCGTGGGTGCTGATCCTCGTCTACGGCGCGCTGCTGCTGGCCGCGCTGGTGCGCCTGCCCGAAGCCTGGCCGGCGCTCGGGCGCCGGCTGCCGGTGCTGGTGCGCGTCTCCGGTGCGCTGCTGGCACGGCCGGCGTGGCTGCGCGCCATCGGCGGCGTCAACATCGGGCTGGGGGTCGCGCTCGGCATCTACACCGGCATCCTGCTCAACACGATGGTGGCGAGGCCGCTGTGGAACAGCGCCATCCTCGGGCCGCTGTTCCTGGTGTCGGGCCTGTCGGCGGGCGCGGCGATGCTGCACCTGGCCAGTCGCCTGCGCGGCGAGTCGCCGCCGCCCGGCGGGCTGGCGGGCGGCGCGCTGGCAGCGCTGGTGCAGCCCCTGGGCGCGATGCACCCCGAGCCGGCCGCGGGCCGCGGGCTCACGCGGGCCGACCTCGGCTTCCTCGCGATCGAGCTGGTGCTCATCGGCCTGCTGCTGATCAACCTGCTCACCTCGTCGGCGTCGCACGCGGCCGCGGCGCAGCTGCTGCTGGGCGGCCCGTACACGCTCGTGTTCTGGCTCGGCGTCGTCGGCCTCGGCCTGGTGCTGCCGATGGCGCTGCAGGCGCTCGAGCTCGCGCATCGCATTCCCCACACGTTGCTGCCGGCACTGCTGGTGCTGGCTGGCGGCTATCTGCTGCGCTGGGTGATGGTGGGGGCCGGCCAGGCCAGCCGCCTCGTGCCCGGCACAGCGTTCTGAATCCGTTGCACCCCGTTCCATCGACCCACAAGGAGGATCCTCATGACGACCCGCCGATTCCTGCTTTCCGCCACCGTGGCCGCGGCGGCGTTGCTGCCCGCCGCGCTGCTGGCGCAGACGGCCGCCCCGCCGCCGAACTACCCGCCGCAGGTGGGCCAGATGGTGGCCGCCGTCAAGAAGCAGGTGAAGACCATCAACCTGCAGCAGTTCAAGGAGGCCTTCGACCGGAAGGCGCTGGGCACGGTCATCGACGTGCGCAACGAGAACGAGTTCGCCGACGGCTTCATCCCCGGCGCCATCAACGTGCCGCGCGGCCTGATCGAGTTCCGCATCTGGAAGGAACTCGGATTCCCGGGCGCCGTGGACATGAACCGCCAGCTCACGCTGTACTGCGCCACCGGCGGGCGCTGCGCGCTGGCCACCAAGAGCCTCATGGACCTCGGCTTCACCAACGTGACCTCGGCCGACATGAAGTTCGACGACTGGGCCAAGGCCGGCTACCCGGTCTCCAAGCCCAGGCCCTGAGCCGGCGGCCGCACGAGCGGCACTTCGCCCTGGGCGTCGACCCACGCCTCGACGGCCTGGCGCACCTCCACGGGCCGCTCGGTGAGCGGCCAGTGGTGGCAGTCGATCGCCTGCAGCGTCACGCTGGGCCCGGCGAGCGCCGCACGCATCGCGCGGGCCTCGGCAAAGGTGGCGCCGGTGGACAGCAGCGCCAGCACCGGCACCGCCAATTCGCGCGGCATCGGCGCCGGCCGGAACATCTCCACCAGGTCCTGCAGATAGACGGCCAGGGGCACGTGCCGCAGGTCGGCCCACATCGAGCTGTATTGCGCCACGAAGGCCCGCTCGGCCTCGGGTGAGGCCAGCGCCACGCGCGCGGCGCGGTCCAGCGCGCGCAGGTCCAGCGGCGCCAGCCGGCGGCGGTGCAGGCCGATGGCGTTCAGCGCGCGTGCGCAGGCCGCCGCGGCGCCGAACAGCGGCGACGCCGCGGCGATGAGCGCCCAGCGGCCGTGCAGCGCCGGCCGGAACACCGGGTCGATGAGCACCAGCCCGCACACGCACGCCGGCTCGCGGGCTGCGAGATGCAGCGCCACCTGCGCGCCCAGGCTGTGGCCGACGACGATGGCCGGCCGCCCGCCCTCGGCCCGCAGCAGCGCGGCGAGGTCGGCGCACCACAGGTCGGTGCCGGTGCGCCCGCGCGTCACCGCCTCGCCGTGCCCGCGCAGGTCCGCGCGCAGCAGCGCATGGCGCCTGGCCAGCGTCGTCTCGGCAGCGAACTCCTCGAAGCGGCTGGCGTTGCTCGCCAGGCCGTGGAGAAGCAGCATCGGCGCGGCCGCATCGGGCTCGGCGGCATCGCGCCGGCGCCAGGCGATGACCGCGCCGTCGGCCGCGCGCAGCGTGCAGGAGGTGGAGGCGGTGTCGATGGGCCCGAGCGTACCTGCTGGCCGCCCGCGCCGGCCCGGCGGGCTAACCCGTCTTTCTCAACTCACCGTTGCTTCGACGCAAATCAGCCTGTCTTGCGCGCGCAAGTGCTTGATCCGTATAGCGCGTCCGGGCCAAAGCGCTTGTAGTGAAGACTTTGGTCGTTGCGGGGGTGTGGACCGCTTCA
>JAEUPD010000040.1 GCA_016788525.1 Rubrivivax sp. | reverse complement strand
CTACACGCTGTCGATGGGCTACAACCTGCTGCCCGGCGAAGTGTTCTTCGGCAAGGGCACGGCCAAGCTCTCGCAGGGCTACATCCTCGCCGGCGCCGGCACCACCGACTTCGCCGGGCAGAAGAAGCAGACCATCGATGTGGGCTTCGGCCTGCGGCTGCTGTGGAACCAGCGCCTGGCGTTCAACGCCGAGGTGCGCGATCACCTGTTCAGTCTCGATCTGCTGGGCCGGCGCGAGACCACGCAGAACCCCGAGATCGCGATCGGCTTCTCGGTCATCTTCTGAACCCATCGGCCACGCCGTCTCGCAGGGAGCCACCACACGATGAGCCACACGATCCGGGACGACTCGATCCAGCAGCATGCCCGCCGCGTGCTGCTCACCAGCCTCGGGGCCGCGGCGCTGTTCGGTTCGCTGGCCGTCGCGCGCCGAGCGCGCGCTGCCGTCGCGCCATCGATGCCGGCGCCCGACTTCACGCTGAAGAGCGCCGAAGGGGGCAACCTGCGCCTGGCCGAGCTGCGCGGCCGCGTCGTGCTGGTGAACTTCTGGGCCACCTGGTGCGGGCCGTGCAAGATCGAGATGCCGCACCTGAACCGCATCTACGAGAAGTACAAGAGCGCCGGCTTCGTGCTGCTGGGCGTCAACATCGACGAAGACCCCCGGCAGGCCGCGGCGCTGGCCACGCGCATGGGCCTGAAGTTTCCGGTGCTGTTCGACACCGACAAGGCGGTCAGCCGCCGCTACGCGCTGGACAGCATGCCCGGCACCGTGCTCATCGACCGCGACGGCAAGGTGCGCCATGTGCACAAGGGCTACCGCGAGGGTGTGGAGGCCACCTACGACGCGCAGGTGCGCGCGCTGGTGAAGGAGTGATGGTTCACAGGAGTACCGCGATGGCCCTTACCCCGACGACAGCGCGTGCCGCGCGCCCCGGGCCGCGTACCGGCCGGCGGTGCCGTGCCGCCACTGCCGGCGTGGCCGCCGCAGCGGTGCTGTTCGGCGCCGGCTGCTCGATGCCGCAGCCCTGGGTCAAGCCCTATGAGCGCGAACGGCTGGCCGACCCGCTGATGCAGTTCTCGCGCACCACGCTCACCGAGAAGCACCGCGAGCACGTGCACCTGGTGCGTGAAGGGGCGCGCGGCGCGGTCGGCGTGCAGGGGGGCGGCTGTGGCTGCAACTGAGGCGTTGCGCGCACGGCTCGCCCATGCGGCGGTGGCGGCCAGCCGGCGGGCGCGCTGGCTGCAGCGCCTGCTGCGGCATGTGCTGCCGGGCCTGGCGCCGAGCCTCGCGCCCGGGCTCATCGTCCCGCAGGCGCAGGCCGCCACGCTGCCCGAAGACCGCTCCGAGGCCGTCTACCACTACTACGACGGCGGCGGGGTCAAGGCGCAGGGGCCGGCGCTGCTGGTGCGCAAGAGTCTCGCCGACCGCGTGTCGCTGTCGGCCGGGTACTACGTCGACGCGGTGAGCAACGCGTCGATCGACGTCGTCACCACCGCCAGCCCGTTCAAGGAAACGCGCACTGCCTACGACCTGGGCGCCGACTGGCTCGTGCGCGACACGCTTGTCTCGGCGGCGCTGTACGCGAGCCGCGAGCCCGACTACGAGGCCAGGAGCATCAGCCTGGATGCCGCGCACGAGGTGTTCGGCGCCATGACCACCGTGAGCCTGGGGTTCACGCGCGGCGCCGACGAGGTGCGCCGCGCCTACGACCCGGGCTTCCAGGACGTCGCCAGGCACTGGCAGTACCGTTTCGGCCTGACGCAGATCCTGACGCCGCGCTGGTTGATGAGCGCCAACCTCGAGGCCATCTCGGACGCCGGCTTCCTGGGCAGCCCGTACCGCGCCGCGCGCGTGTTCGGCGCCACGGTGCCCGAGCGTGTGCCGCGCACGCGCTCCAGCCGCGCGGTCAAGCTGCGCAGCCTGTACGACTACGGCGAGGGCGCCGCGCGCACCGCGCTGCGCGTGGACTACCGCTACTTCTGGGACAACTGGGACATCACCGCGCACACGCTGGAAGTGGGCGCCGCCCGCTACGTCCTGGCCGGCTGGCTGGCCGAGGTGAGCTGGCGCCACTATGCGCAGGACAAGGCGCTGTTCTACAGCGACAACGCGCAGTCGGAAACGCTGTACGTCTCGCGCAACCGGCAGCTGGGTACGTTCAAGAGCGATGCCGTGGTGGCCAAGGCCACCTACACCTTCGGCGGCGCGTGGGCACGATTCGATACCAAGTTCACGGGTTCACTGGAGCGCAAGCAGTTCAAATTCAGTGACTTCACCGACGTGCGCACCGGGGGTGCGTACTCGCACAACGCCACTGTGCTGCAGCTGCTGCTGGCGGCCAGGTTCTGATGAGCGCGTCGTGCCGGGGGCCTGACGTGCGGGGAGTGCCATTGGCCATGTTGTCGATCTCGAACACCTTCATCCGGCGCGCCGGCCTCGGGCTTGCCGCTGCCCTGGCCAGCGCCACACTGGCTTTCGCGCAGCAGGCCACTGCTCCGGCAGCGGCGGCGGCATCGGCACCGGCGGCCGCGCCGGCCCCATCGGGAGCGGCCTCGGCGCCCGTCGCACCGCCCGTGCCCACGCCGGGGGCGGCGCCGGCCGGTCTCGACCAGCGCGTGCAGGACATCAAGGCCGAGGTCATCCGCCTGAACCGCGACCTGCTGGTGCTCGAGGAAGAGCTGCTGTTCCCGGCCGGCACGCAGGTGGCGCTGTTCATCTCCATGGATGTGGGCAAGCTGTTCGAGCTGGAGTCGGTGCAGATCAAGCTCGACGACAAGGTCGTGGCCGCGCACCTGTACACGCCGCTGCAGGTGCAGGCGCTGCACCGTGGCGGCGTGCAGCGCATCTTCGTGGGCAACCTGAAGGCCGGTGAGCACTCGATCGATGCCTTCTTCACCGGCCGCGGCCCGCACACCCGTGACTACAAGCGCGGCGTGACGATGAAGTTCGAGAAGGGCACCGAGCCCAAGTACATCGAATTGCGCATCAAGGACAGCCTGCAGCGACTGCAGCCCGAGTTCGAAGTGAAGGTCTGGCAGTAGCCATGTCGCGCGCCGGCCGCACCACGCACTGCGCCGCCATCGCCGCGTTCACCGCGGCGATGGGGCTCGGCTGCGGCGTGGCCTCGGCACAGGTAAGCGCCATGCCCGCCGGCGCCAGGCCGGCGGCCACCAGCGCCGCGGTGCCGCCGAGCGCCGCCTCGCGCAGCTTCGAGCCGGGCCCCGTGCTCGCGCCGCACTTCGGCGACGCACTGTTCGAGTTCTTCCAGGATTTGAACTTCGAGGCCGTGACCAGCCTCATGGTCTCGCAGTACTTCAGGCGCGTGAGCCCGCACGACGACGAGGGCGAGCTGCTGCGCGGCGGCCTGCTGCTCAGCTGGGGCCTGCACCAGGAAGCGGGCGAGGTGTTCGAGCGGCTGCTCGCGCAGAACATGCCGGTGAAGGTGCGCGACCGCGCCTGGTACTTCCTGGCGAAGATCCGCTACCAGCGCGGCCTGCCCGAGGCGGCCGAGGCCGCGCTCGCGCGCATCGAGCAGCCGCTGCCCGGCGCGCTGCAGGAAGAGCGCGTGCTGCTGCAGGCCCGGCTGCTGATGGGGCGCGCTGAGCATGCGGCGGCGGCCGAGCTGCTGCGCACACTGCCGCTCCAGGCGAGCGCGGTGGCCCGCTTCAACCTCGGCGTGGCGATGGTCAAGTCGGGCGACCTGCCGCAAGGCACCGCGCTGCTCGACGCGCTCGGCCAGCAAGGTGCCGCCGACGAAGAGCAAAGGGCGCTGCGCGACCGCGCCAACGTGGCACTGGGCTACACGGCACTGGCCGGCAAGCTCGGCGCCGACGCGCGACGCTACTTCGAGCGCGTGCGCCTGCAAGGCCCCGATGCGGGCAAGGCGCTGCTGGGCTACGGCTGGGCCGCGCTCGAGCTCGGCGAGCCCAAGCACGCGCTGGTGCCCTTCGGCGACCTGCGCGCGCGGCCGGTCAGCGACCCCGCCGCGGTCGAGGCGAACATCGCCTGGCCCTTCGCGCTGGCCGAGGCCGGCGCGCACGCGGCCGCCCTCGACGGCTACCAGAAAGCCGTGGCCGCGTTCCAGGGCGAGCGGGGCGCGCTCGATCAGTCGATCGCCGCCATCCGCGGCGGCCGCTTCGTGCAGGCGATGCTGGAGCGCAACCCGCGTTCGGGCATGGGCTGGCTCGGTGGGCTGGAGCGCCTGCCGGACATGCCGCACGCCGGCCACCTGGCGCCGGTGATGGCGGGGCACGAGTTCCAGGAGGCGTTCAAGAACCTGCACGACCTGGTCTTCATCGGCGGCAACCTCGAAGGCTGGCAGGGCAGGCTCACGAGTTACCACGACATGCTGGCCAACCGGCGCCAGGCGTTCGCCGACCGTCTGCCAACGATGCGCGAGAAGGCCGGCGCGATGGACATCGACGGCCTGGAGCGACGCCGCGCCGCCATCGCAGCCGAGGTGGCCGCGGCGCAGGCGGCCACCGATGTCGAGGCCTTTGCCGACGCTCGCGAGCGCACGCACCTGCAGCGCATTCGCCAGGGCCAGGCCGCGCTGCAAGGTGCGGCCGCGAGCGACACCGACGCCGATGCGGCGCGCGAGCGGCTGCGCCGCGTGGCCGGCGCGCTGACGTGGCAGTTGATGCAGCAGTTCCCGACCCGGCTCTGGGACGCGCAGAAGGCGCTTCGCGGCACGGCCGAGGCGGTGGCCGAGTCGCGACAGCGCGACGCGGCGCTGGTGCGCGCCGCGGCCGAAGAGCCGGCGCGCTTCGAGCGCTTCGCGGCGCGCATTGCCGCGCTCGGGCAGCGCATCGCCGGCCTGATCCCCCAGGTGGCGGCGCTGCGCGACGAGCAGGCGGGCCAGCTGCAGGAGATCGCCGTCGCGGCGCTGCAGCAGCAGCAGGAGCGGCTGGAGCTCTACGCCGTGCAGGCGCGGCTGGGCATCGCGCAACTGCACGACCGGGCCCAGCTGGCGGTGCGCCGCACCGACGCGCCGGGCGAGCGCCCGGCCGTGGGCGCGGCTGCAGAGGGTCCGAAGCAATGACCACCGCCGGGCGGCCCGTGCGCCGGTGCGGCGCGCCCGGCCGGCCGGGCACGCCAGGCCGCGTCGGCCTGGTGGCGCTGGCGGCAGTGGCGGCACTGGCCGGCTGCGCCTCGAAAGACCCGAACAAGCGCCCGCCCGGCGACGACGCACCCACGCTGGTCACGTTGGCCAGTCGCAGTGTCGAGCTGCCCAAGGACGGCGGCATCGCCACCGACGAAGCCAAGGCGATGTCGGCCTACCGCGCCTTCCTCGAGGTGGCCGGCCGCGATGCGCCGCAGCGCCCCGAGGTGATGCGCCGCCTGGCCGACCTCGAGATGGACCTGGCCGACCGCAAGTCGGCCGACGGCGGCGCCGTGCCCGACTACAAGGGCGCCGTGGCGCAGTACGAAAAGGTGCTGCGCGAGCACCCGAACGCGCCCGGCAACGACCGCGTGCTCTACCAGCTGGCTCGCGCGCAGGAGCAAGGCGGCGACCTCGAAGCCGCGCTGAAGACACTGACCCGCGTCACCAAGGACTACCCGGACACCATCCACCGCGACGAGGTCCACTTCCGGCGCGGCGAACTGCTGTTCGCCACGCGCGACTATGTCGGTGCCGGCGAGGCCTACGCCACCGTGCTGCGCAGCAGCGCCACCACACCGTTCACCGAGCGCGCGCTGTACATGCGGGGCTGGTCGCTGTTCAAGCAGGCCAAGCTCGACGAGGCGCTGGAGCCGTTCTTCAAGGTGCTCGACCTCAAGCTCGGTGGGCCGCCCTCGCCCGGCCCCGACCCGCTGGCGCATCTCACCCGGGCCGACAAGGAACTGCTCGAAGACACCCACCGTGTGATGAGCCTGTCGCTGGCCAACCTGGAAGGCGCGGCGGCCATCGGCAAGTACGTGACGAGCCCCGACCCGGCCGACGTGCGCCGCGGCTACGAGCATCGCGTCTACATCGAGCTGGCCGAGCTGTTCCTCAAGCAGGACCGCCCGAAGGATGCCGCTGACACGCTGGCCTTCTACGCAAGGCTGCGCCCGCTGGCCACGCCGGCGCCTGAACTGCTGGCGCGCGTCATCGACATCCACGAGGCCAAGGGCTTCCCGAGGCTGGCCCTGGAGGCCAAGCGCGACTTCGTCAGCCGCTACGGCCGCACGAGCGAATTCCGCAAGGCCAATGCCGAAGGCTGGCGGGCGGCGCAGCCGCGCGTCAAGGCGCATCTGGCCGAACTCGCCCGCCACCACCACGCCGCCACTCAGCAGACCAGGTCGCGCGCCGACCTGCAGGAGGCCGTGCGCTGGTACCGCGAGCTGCTGACCGCGTTCCCCGACGACGGCGAGGTCGTCCAGCAGCGCTTCCTGCTGGCCGAACTGCTGTTCGAGGACAAGCAGTTCGTGCCCGCCATGGTGGAGTACGAGACGGTGGCCTATGGCCGCCCAACCGATGCGCTGGCGGCGCTGGCCGGACTGTCGCCCGCAGCGGCACCGGCCAAGCCCGCCGGGCCGGCCTTTGCCAAGGCCGCCGACGCCGGCTACGCGGCGCTGCTGGCCTACGCAGAGCAGGCCAAGGGCGCGCCAGGAGCCGGCGAGCGCGTGGCGCTGGAGCGCGCCAGCGTGGCCAGCGCGCTGAGCTTCGCCGCCGCCTTTGCGCACGACAGCCGCGTCGGCAGCGTCACCACCAACGCCGCCGAGTCGCTGCTGAAGATGGGCGATGCCGAGGGCGCCACCCGCGTCGCGCGGCAGGCGCTGGCCGGCCCGACCAGCACGGCCGAGCAGCGCACGGCATGGGCCGTGATCGCCGTCAGCGCCTTCGATCGCCAGCAGTTCGCCGACGCAGAACAGGCCTTCGGCCAGGCGATGGAGCGCGCCGGCAGCGGCACGCGCGAGGCGGGCGACCTGGCCGAGCGACGCGCCGCAGCCATCCACAAGCAAGGCGACGCGGCCCGCAGCGCCGGCCGCATGCGCGAGGCCATCGGGCACTTCGAGCGCCTGGCCACGCTGGCGCCGCAGCCGGGCATGCGTGCGGCGGCGCAGTTCGATGTCGCCACGGCGCTGATCGGCCTGAAGGACTGGCCGGCGGCCACGGCGTCGCTGGAGGACTTCCGCCGCCGCCACCCTACGCACGCGCTGCAGGCCGACGTGCCGGCCAAGCTGGCGCTCGCCTACACCGAGCAGAAGCGCTGGACGGCCGCGGCCGGCGAGTTCGACCGCATCGCGGCGTCGGCCGGCGACCCGGCGCTGCGCCGCTCGGCGCAGTGGCAGGTGGCCGACATGCACGAGCGGGCCCTGGCCGAGGCGCCCTCCACCGCCGCGCGCCGGCAGGTGATCACCGCCTACGAGCGCTACGCGAGCGCGTGGCCGCAGCCGCTGGAGGCAGCCACCGAGGCGCGCTGGAAGCTGGTGCAACTCACCCGTGCCGACGGCCAGGCGGCCAGGTCGGTGGCCTGGACGAAGGCGCTGCGCTCGCTCGAATTGACCGGGGGTGCCGCGCGCACGCCGCGATCGAAGGCGCTGTCGTCGCTGGCGGCGATCGAGCTCGCACGGCCGCTGCGTGACGCCTACGACAAGGTCAAGCTCGTCGAGCCGTTGGCTGCCAACCTGAAGCGCAAGAAGGCCGCCATGGAGACCGTGCTCAAGGCCTATGCCGACGCCAGCGCCGATGGCGCCGCCGAGGCGGTGACAGCGGCCACCTTCCACACCGCCGCGCTGTACCAGGATTTCGGCAAGGCGATGCTGGGGTCGCAGCGCCCGCGCAAGCTGAAGAAGCTCGAGCTCGAGCAGTACAACGTCCTGCTGGAAGAGCAGGCGTTCCCCTTCGAAGAGAAGGCCATCCAGCTGCACGAGACCAATGCGCGGCGCACGCAGCAAGGTTTCTACGACGAATGGATCAGGCACAGCCTGGCGGCGCTCGCCACGCTCAAGCCGGTACGTTGGGCCAAGACCGAGCGCAGCGAGGAGGCCCTCGATGTGGTTCGCTGACCCTGCCGCTCCCCCAAGCGCCTTCGGCGACTCGTGCCAAGGCGGGCGGCACCGATGGCCCGGCAAGACCGGCACCGCGGGGCCCGCCGGGCCGGCCTCGCGCGGGGGCCGTGCGTTCGGGCTGGCCGCATCGCTGATGCTGCTCTCGGGCTGCGCCGGCTTTCCGTTCTTCGCCGGCGCGCCGGAGCCGGTCGAGGCGCCACCGCCTCTGGTCATCGCGACGCCCGTGGTGCAGCCGGCACCGGTGGCACCCGCGCAGCCCCCGGCGCCACCGCCGGCACCGGTGGTGGAGGCGCCGGCCGCGCCGCCCGTGCCCGCGGAACCCCCACTGCCGCCCATCGACGCGGCCACCCGCGCTGCCTTCGACGAAGCGGTGCGCATGTTGCGCGCGAACCGCCTGCCCGAGGCAGAGCGCGCATTCAAGGCGCTCGCCGACAAGCACCCGGCGCTCGCCGGTGCCCATGCCAACGTCGGGCTGATTCTCCGCAAGGCCGGGCGCCTGGACGAGTCGGCCGCGGCGCTGCAGGAGGCCGTGAAGCTCGCGCCCAAGCAGGCCGCGTTCCACAACCAGCTGGGCATCACGTGGCGCGCGCTCGGCCGCTTCGACCACGCGCGCAAGGCCTACGAGACGGCCGTCGACCTGGACCCCACGCATGCCGGCGCGTTGATGAACCTGGCCATCCTGTACGACGTCTACCTGGGCGATGCCGCCCGGGCCACCGAGCTGTATACGCGCAGCGCCGCACTGCTGCCCGGTGAGGCGGCCACCATCAACAAGTGGCTGGCCGAGCTGCGCAACCGCAAAGCCGACCCGAAGCTCGCCGCGTCGGCGCCGGCCAGCGGGGCGCCGGCCACCGGCGGCGCGCCGCCGGCGCGCAAGGACAAGGAGTGATGACCATGCACCGACGGGGCGCTTCGCATCTTCGCTGCGTTTCCCATCCCTGCGCACCGGGACCTGCGCCGCAGCAACGCTGGGCCTGGTGGCTGCTGGCGCTTGCGGCGGCGGTTCCGCTGGCGGCACCCTCGGGAGCGCGGGCACAGGACCGCGCCGATCTGGAGCGCACGCAGATCATCGGCAACCGCGAGCTGCCCAAGGTGCTGTACATCGTGCCGTGGAAGAAGCCGCTGCACGGCAACATGGGCGGCCGTGCCGTCACCGGGGTGGTCGATGAGGCGCTCGCGCCCATCGACCGTGAGGTGCTGCGGCGCCAGGTGAGCTACGACCAGCAGATCCGTGCCGCCGTCGCCGGGCCCACCACCGGCGCCGCCCGCGCCCCGGGCACCAAGTAGGCGCAGTCCTGGACGGTGCGGCACGCGCCGTCCGGCGGGGCTACGCTGGCCCTGCCGCCGCCCCACGGACTGATTCGCCCCTCGGCGTGAGTTCCGGTCGGTCCGATCGTGCCCCGGCGTGATGCATTCCCTCCCCTGAACCCAGGGCCGCTGTTACAAATTTGCCGAGCCACTTGCACCGGCGCCACCGACAGCGCCCGTGCCCGTCCTTAGCCTTGCCAGGGCAATTCTTCCGGAGCCACCCCCGCCATGAACGCCTTCCAAACCGTGGTGAAGTTCTTCGTCGACTGCGGTCCGTTTCTCTACCCGAGCCTGACGTTGATGTCGATCGGCCTGGCCATCGCCATCGAGCGCTTCATCTTCCTGCGCCGCGCGCGCGCCGACAACCGCAAGGTCTGGGAGCAGGTGCTGCCGATGCTGCAAAGCGGGCGCTTCCGCGAAGTGCACGGCATCACCGCGCGCAGCGACTCGGCGATCGGCAAGATTGTCGCGAACGGCATCGAACGCATGAGCGGCTCGCGCAAGCGCGAAGACATCGAGCACGCGATGGAAGAAGGCATGATGGAGATCGTGCCGCGGCTGGAGAAGCGCACGCACTACATCGCCACCTTCGCCAACGTCATCACTCTCGTGGGCCTGCTGGGCACCATCATCGGCCTGATCAAGGGCTTCACGGCGGTGGCGGCGGTGAACCCGGCGGAGAAGGCCGAGCTGCTCTCGGCTTCGATCTCGATCGCGATGAACAACACCGCCTTCGCGCTGATGGTGGCGATTCCGTTCCTGCTCATCCACAGCTTCCTGCAGGCCCGCGCCACCGAGATCGTCGACAGCCTCGAGGCGGCCAAGATCACCTTCCTGAACCTCGTTCAGCGCATGTCCACGCCGGCCTACGAGCATGCCGGCGCGGCCCCGGCGGGCCGCTGAGTCGACCCCGAACGCGCGGCCCCGTGCACGGTCATCCGAGCCGCCCTTGCGCCCGACACCGCCCGCTGCCCACTCTTGACGCCGTGACGTCGGCCGCTCGCGCGGCCGCCGCCACCCGCCCCACTCACCCGGACCTCCCTCTCCCATGCGCAAGCGCCGTCTGAAGCGCGAGGCCGTGCACCTCGAGGTCACCGCGTTCATCAACCTGATCGTGGTGCTCGTGCCGTTCCTGCTTTCCACTGCGGTGTTCACGCGCCTGTCCGTGATGGACCTCGCGCTGCCCGCCCCGAGCTCCGGCGGGCCGCTCGATCGCATCAAGGCCGGCGAGCTGCAGCTCGAGGTGGTCATCCGCAAAGACGCCTACGAGGTGGGCGACCGCGTCGGCGGCCTCATCCAGCGCATCGACAAGGCCCACCCTGGTGCGGCCAACGCTACCGGTGCGCCGCTGGCCGCCGCCTCGGCACCAGGGGCACCGGCGCCCGCCATGGCCAACGGCAACGGCCGCGCGGCGCTGAAGACGCTCAACGCGCTCATGGTGCAGATCAAGCAGAAGTTCCCCGACAAGACCGAGGTCTCGGTGCTGGCCGAGCCCGACACCTCCTACGACAGCATCGTGCAGGTGATGGACGCGGTGCGCGCCACGCCCAGCTCGCGCATCGACAACGGCCAGGCCCGGGTGGTGATGGCCGAGTTGTTCCCCGACATCGCCATCGGCGACGCGCCAGTGCGCGGGGCCGGCAGCGGCGCGGTCAAGGTCGCCGGCGCCGCGGCGGTCGCGGCCCCGGCCCCGTCCCTCACCGGAGCACGGCCATGAGCGCGACGCTCAGTGCCAGCGAGAAACGAGAAGCGCGCAAGCGCGCCGGTTCGTCGGTGGACATGAACCTGGTGGCGCTGATCGACATCTTCACGATCCTCATCTTCTTCCTGCTGGCGCAGGTCGGCCCCATCGAGACGCTGCCCAGCCCCAAGGCCGTGCAGCTGCCGCTTTCCAGCGCCGAAAAGGACCCCAAGCCCGCGGTCGTGCTGGTGGTCAGCGACAGCGAGATCCTGGTCGAAGGGCGCAAGGTCGCCGACCTTGCCGCGGTGGCCAGGCAACCCGGCGACCTCATCGCTGCGCTGAAGAGCGAACTCGACCAGCAGTCGCAGCGCGTGGCGGTGCGCGCCGAGAACAAGAAGGCCACGAACGCCATCACCATCATGAGCGACAAGGACGTGCCCTACGCCGTGCTGCGCAAGGTGATGGTGACCTGCGCCAGCGCCAACTTCGGCGACGTCTCCTTCGCGCTGAGGCGCAAGGAAGGGAAGGACGCCTGATGGCCGCCGCCTCTGCCGCCGCGGCCGCCCGGCCGGTGCACGGGCCTGCCGACCGCGGGTCTTCCAGGCACTCACCGCTGGCCTCTCTGAGGTCTTCGCTGGGTGCGGTGTCGTTCCGCGAGCCGGTGCTGGCGTGGTCGATCGCCGCCGACGACGAGGAGCGCTTCCGCCGCATCACGCGGCGGGTGCTCGGCGTGGTGGTGCTGCTGGCGATCCTCCTGCCTTTCGTGCCCAAGCCCGAACCCGAGGCCCAGCGAGCGCAGCCGCTGCCGCCGCCGCTGGCCAAGCTGCTGCTGGAGCGGCAAGCCACGCCGCCGCCGCCACCACCGCCGCAGGTGGCGCAGGCCGACAAGCCGCTGGCCGACCAGACGCTGCCGCCGAAACCCGAGCCGCCACGCAAGGACGAGCGCGCGCCGGTGCCTGAAGCGCGCAAGCCCGTGCCCAACAAGCCGCCCGGCGAGGCCATCGCCGCGGCGCGGCGGCGCGCCACCGGCGTGGGGCTGCTGGCGGCCAGCAGCGAGATCGCCGCCATCGCCGCCGCGCCCGCGGCCGTGCAGCTGCGGCAGGACATCGCTCCCGGGCCGGGCGTCGGTACGGGGCAGGGACCGGGCGTCGGTGCGGGCACTGAAGCGGGATTGCCCGCGCGCGCCATGATCACCTCCACGGCCGGCCGCGGCAGCGGCGGCCTCAACACCGCGGCCTACAGCCGTGACACCGGCGGCGGCGGCCTGGCCGGGCGCGCCACCACGGTGGTCGAAGGGCACGCCGGCGGCGGTGGCGGAGGTGGTGCGGGCGGTGGCGGTGCAGGTGGCACGGGCCGCGCCGGTGCGGGTGGTGGCGCCGGAGCCGGGCCGGGCGCGGCCGGCGGCCAGCTCACGCGCGGCGGCAGCGGCAAGGCCAGCCGCTCCATCGAGGAGATCAAGCTCGTCTTCGAGCGCAACAAGGGCGCGATCTACGCGCTGTACAACCGCGCGCTGCGCGAAGACTCGTCGCTGCAGGGCAAGGTGGTGGTGCAGCTGAAGATCGACCCCAGCGGCGCGGTGGTCGACTGCCGCGTGCTCAGCAGCGAGCTGAAGAGTGACGACCTGGAGCGCAAGCTCGTCGCCCGCATCCGCCAGTTCGACTTCGGCACCAAGGACGTCGAGACCATGGTCGTGAGCTGGCCGGTGGACTTCCTGCCGTCGTAGCCCGCGCGCCAACGGTGGGGGCGCGGGACCTCGGGCGCGGGCGCGACGTGGGCCCGGGGCGCGAGATCTCTGGTCCGGCCGCCTGACAGCGCGGTTCGTGCCTTGGCGCCGCGGGTGGCCGGCGGCCCGCACCCGGATGACGCGGCGACCCGACGCTGCCAGTCAATCAAAGCTTGCCCGGCCGGCCCGCTGCGGCGGCAGGGGCCGCCCCGGCCATCGGGCCGATGTAGCGCCGAGCCACGACCACGTTGTCGATGAACACGTGCTGGTCGTGCGGTGAGGTGGCCGTGCCGCCGTGGTAGAAGTCCAGCCAGGCGCTCTCGATGCGCAGGGCGTCGGTGCGGCGGTAGCGCAGCCCCTTGCGATGCAGCACGAGGTGGCCGTCGACCCAGGCCTGGAACTCGCCGTCGGCGGCGCCCGGCCGGTTCAGCTTGACGCGCTGCTCTACGCTCGCCCAGCGTTCGCGCGGCACCAGCGCGCCCGGCCACACCCAGCCTTCGCCGTAATCGGTGGGCATTTCGGCGTGGTAGGCATAACTTTGCAGTTGCGTCACACCGTGCAGCGGGTGGTCGGCCGGGAACGCACGTGCGAACGCAGCGCGCATTGACCAGCCGTTGTGGCCGTCGGCGCGCCGCCCGCCCCAGCCGGCGCGGTTGTAGGTGCCCGCCAGGCCCGGCAGCTTGCCGCCGTCGACATGGGGGTTCCAGTCGCGGCCGAAGCGCAGGTAGTAGCGGAAGAACAGCTCCTCGGGCTCGCCGCCATGGTCCTTCAGCAGCACGCGCAGCGTGGCGCCGTAGTTGCTGCCCTTCTTGAACTTCACGCGCAGCGCGGGCCCGGCCAGCGGTGCGAAGCCGAGCGCGGCGTCGTCGCCGACCACCTGCAGCTCGCCCTGGCTTCCCTTGGCGAAGCGCGGGGCCCACGCCCCGTCATCGAAGCCGGCCGCATACACCACCTGCGGGTCGCGCTCGATGCCGCGGTCGGCCGGGTAGCCGGCCGCCAGGCCCATCTGCGCGGGGCCGGCGGGCAGCCCCGGCAGCGCCGCTTCGAACAGGCCGATGCTCGCGCGGCCCGGCGTGCCGACCGCCGCCAGCACCAGCCGCGCGCGCTGCAGCTTGCGCCCCGCGGGTGCTGCCGGCAGCGCGAACTCCAGCAGCGCGTTGATGCGCTCGGACACCGTCAGCGCCGGCAGCCGCCCCAGGGCCCGGATGGTGGTGCAGTCCAGGTTCGTGTCGCCGCTGGGCGCGAGCAGGTCGCGGCCACCGTCGGCCCACTCCAGCGCGAGCACCGGCCGGTCGCTGGGCCGTGCCTCGCGGCTGTGGAAGTGCACGGTGTCGGCATCGCCCTGTGCGCGCAGCAAGAGCGCGGCACGACGCCGGCCTTCGGTGAGCCAGCGGGTGACGGGCCGGGTGGCGTCCCACGCGGCGCCCAGCGGCGTGGCACTGGCCACGTCGAAAGCCTGTGCGCCGTGCAGCCGACCCTGCGCGTCGCGCCAGTCGCCACCTTCGCGTTGCCAGGGCAGTGCGCCCGCGAGGTAGGCCTGGCAGGTGGTGCCCCCTTCGCCTTCGTGAAGGGCCACGCGGCTGGCGAGATCGTTGGCCCGCACCGCAGGCGCGTGCCCGCAGGCGGCGAGCGCGAACAACGCGGGCAGGGTCCACCTGCGGCAACTCCGCAAGCGATGGATGAGCAGGGCGAGCATCGGGGTGGGCATGGGCATCGGGGGAGCGCATGATGCCTCGTCCCGAGGCCATGACCGCCGCCAGGACACTGGCGTCGCGGGCCGCCCTGCGGCGTACTGTGGCGCACTGCGGGCCCGGCGTGCGCGGTGCGGGGCGGCGGCGTGCCACCTATGATCCACGCCACCCGGCCGCCCCGCCCCGAGCTTGACCCCGCCCGACCAGCTCCTTGATTTCGCGCCGCACCAATGGGGCGTGGTCGCGGTCTTCGGCGTCGTCTACCTCGGCATGTTCCTGGGCGGGCTGCCGCACTTCAAGCTCGACCGATCGGGTGTCGCGCTGCTGGGCGCGATCGCGATGATCGCGCTCACGGGCATGTCGCTCGAGGAGGCGGCGCGTGCGGTGGACCTGCCCACCATCGTGCTGCTGTTCGCCTTCATGGTGGTGTCGGCGCAGATGCGGCTGGGCGGCTTCTACGCCGAGGTGACGCGTGCGGTGGGCGCGCTGCCGCTGGCGCGCAACGGGCTGCTGGCGGCACTGATCGTCGTCTCGGCCGCGCTGTCGGCGGTGTTCTCCAACGACGTCATCTGCCTGGCCATGACGCCGGTGGTGGCGCGCATCTGCCTGGAGCGGCGCGTCGACCCGCTGCCCTTCCTGGTGGGCCTGGCGTGCGCGGCCAACATCGGCTCGGCCGCCACGCTCATCGGCAACCCGCAGAACATGCTGATCGGCTCGGTGCTCGGGCTGCCGTTCGGGCCCTATGTCGTCGCGGCGCTGGTACCGGTGGCGCTGTCGCTGCTGGTGCTGTGGCTGTGGCTGGCCCATGTGGACCGGCGCTGGGCGCGGCGCGACGAGGTGCGGCCGATGCCTGCCGTGGCGGTGGCCACCGTGGTGCCCACGGTGCCGACCTCGGCCGACGAGGACTCGCCACCGTTCGACCGGCTGCAGACGGCCAAGGGCCTGCTGGTGGCCGGCGTGCTGATGTGGGTGTTCCTTTTCAGCGACTGGCCGCGCGACGTGGCAGCGCTGGTCGGCGCCGGCGTGCTGCTGCTCAGCCGGCGGCTGCATTCTGCGCAGGTGATGGGTTATGTGGACTGGCAGCTGCTGCTGCTGTTCATCGGCCTGTTCGTCGTCAACCACGCCTTCCAGGCCACCGGGCTGGCGGCCTGGGCCGTGCAGTGGCTGGCCGTGAAGGGCATCGTGCTGCAGCAGCCCGGCGTGCTGCTGGTGCTGGGTGCGCTGCTGTCCAACGCCGTGTCCAACGTGCCGGCGGTGATGCTTGTGCTGCCGCACCTGGGCGAGGCCGGCAGCGCGGGCGCGCAACAGGCTGGCGTGATGCTTGCGCTGGCCAGCACGTTCGCGGGCAACCTGCTGCTGGTGGGCTCGATCGCCAACCTGATCGTCGTCGACCTGGCGGAGAAGGCCGGCGTGCGCATCGGCTGGGCAGCGCACGCACGCATCGGCGTGCCGGTGACGCTGATCTCGCTGGCGCTGGTGTGGCTGGCGCTCGGCGCGGGGGCCCGATGAACCGACTCCTGCCACCCGGCGCGCCGCCCGCGGGCGGGTTGCCTGGCGAAGGCTGGAGCGACTGACTCGGGTCAGTCAGGTCAGTGAGTTGAGGTCGATTGGACGCCCTTGTGCGTCGTGGTGGGACCAGGCCGCCGGGGTGCCCTGCTCCGCGAATGTCCTCTTCCGAGGGCCTGGCTTCGCAAGGCCCTCGGATGCCCCCTTCAATTCGCCGCGCCGACCACCCGGCGGCCTTGGCGAAGCAAACGATCGGTCGCCGAGCGCTCTTGCGCCG
>JAEUPD010000030.1 GCA_016788525.1 Rubrivivax sp. | reverse complement strand
CGACAACGGCTGGATCGCCACCAGCCACTGCATGCAGGTGTTCGGCGGCCACGGCTACATCGCCGGCGCCGGCATGGAGCAGTTCGTGCGCGACGCGCGCATCAACATGATCTACGAGGGCACGAACACCGTGCAGAGCCTGGACCTGCTGGGCCGCAAGATCCTGGGCGACAACGGCGCCAAGCTGAAGAAGTTCGGCAAGCTCGTCACCACCTTCATCGAGGACGAGGGCACGAACGAGGCGATGCAGGAGTTCGTCAATCCGCTGGCCGACCTCGGCGACAAGGTCACCAAGCTGACCACCGAGCTGGGCATGAAAGCCTTCGGCAACGCCGACGAGGTGGGCGCCGCCGCGGTGGACTACCTGCGCGTGTGCGGGCACCTGGTGTTCGCCTACTTCTTCGCCCGCATGGCCAAGGTGGCGCTGGCCCGGAAGGACAGCGGCGACCCCTTCTACGCCGCCAAGCTGCACACGGCGCGCTTCTACTTCGCCAAGCTGCTGCCGGAGACCGCCGGCCTCATCCGCAGCGCGCGCGCCGGCCTCGCGCCGCTGATGGCGATGGACGAGGCGCTGTTCTAGAGTCCCGCTTTCACCCGGGGCAGAAAAGCCCCGTTCAATGCACGAGGAGATCGACGATGAGAGACGTGATGTTCGCCGCCGCCGTGGCCCTGCTGGCCGAGGCCGCCTTCGCGCAGGCCACGCCGGTGGGCCTGTGGAAGACCATCGACGACGAGACCAAGCAGGAGAAGAGCTACGTGCGCATCAGCGAGGCCGGTGGCGTGCTCAGCGGCAAGGTCGAGAAGCTGCTGGACCCCACCAAGCAGGACGCCAAGTGCGACAAGTGCACCGACGCGCGCAAGGACAAGCCCGTCATCGGCATGACCATCGTCGAAGGCGTGAAGAAGAACGACGACGAGGCCTACTGGGACGGCGGCAGCATCCTCGACCCGAACAACGGCAAGACCTACAAGGTGCGCCTGACGCCCAAGGACGGCGGCAAGGCGCTGGAAGTGCGCGGCTTCATCGGGCCGTTCTACCGCAACCAGACCTGGGTGCGCGTCGAGTGACGCCGGCCGCCTTCACTGAACTCCTGGAGCCCTGAGTGAATCGATTCCCAGTCCGCAAGGTCGCCGTGCTCGGCGCCGGGGTGATGGGCGCGCAGATCGCCGCCCATCTGGTCAACTGCAAGGTGCCGGTCATCCTGTACGACCTGGCGGCCAAGGAGGGCCCGAAGAGTGGCATCGCGCTGAAGGCCATCGACAACCTGAAGAAGCTGAAGCCGGCGCCGCTGGGCGTGGCCGATGACGCCGCACTCATCGAGCCGGCCAACTACGACGAGCACCTGGCGCGCCTGGCGGAATGCGACCTCGTCATCGAGGCCATCGCCGAGCGCATGGACTGGAAGCTCGATCTCTACAGGAAGATCGCGCCGGTCGTGGCGCCGCACGCCATCGTGGCCAGCAACACGTCGGGGCTGTCGATCACGAAGCTGTCGGAGGCGTTGCCCGAGGAGATCAAGCCGCGCTTGTGCGGCATCCACTTCTTCAACCCGCCGCGCTACATGCAGCTGGTGGAGCTGATCAACACGCCCACCACCCGCCCCGACGTGCTCGACCAGCTCGAGGCCTTCGTCACCACCGCGCTGGGCAAGGGTGTGGTGCGCGCCAAGGACACGCCCAACTTCGTGGCCAACCGCGTCGGCATCGCCGGCATGATGGCCACGATGACCGAGGCGGCCAGGTTCGGCCTGAGCTACGACGTGGTCGACGACCTCACCGGCAAGAAGATGGGCCGCGCCTCCAGCGGCACCTTCCGCACCGCCGACGTGGTGGGCCTGGACACCATGGCGCACGTCGTCAAGACGATGCAGGACAACCTGGGGCCCGGCAAGACCGAAGACCCGTTCCACGCGCTGTACGCCACGCCGCCGGTGCTGGCCGCACTCATCGAGAAGGGTGCGCTCGGCCAGAAGACGGGCGCCGGCTTCTACAAGAAGGTCGGCAAGGACATATTGCGCCTCGACCCGGCCAAGGGTGACTACGTGCCAGGGCAAGGAAGTGCAGGCACATACGTGCCTGCGGGCGGCAAGGCCGAGGCCATCGTCGAGCGCATGCTCAAGAAGCCCGCGCCCGAGCGGCTGAAGCTGCTGCGCGAGAGCACGAACCCGCAGGCGCAGTTCCTGTGGGCCATTCTGCGCGACGGCTTCCACTATGCCGCCGTGCACCTGGAGAGCATCGCCGACAACGCGCGCGACGTCGACCTGGCCATGCGCTGGGGCTTCGGCAGCAAGCAAGGACCGTTCGAGCTGTGGCAGGAAGCCGGCTGGCAGCAGGTGGCACAGTGGGTGAAGGACGACATCGAGGCCGGCAAGGCGCTCTCGAAGGCGCCGCTGCCGGCCTGGGTGTTCGACGGCCCGGTCCCGACGAAGGGCGTGCACACGCCCGAAGGCAGCTGGAGCCCGGCGAAGAAGGCCTACGTGCCGCGCAGCAACCTGCCCGTCTACCGGCGCCAGCACTTCCCCGAGGCACTCGCCGGCACCGGCTCGCCCGATCCGCTCAAGAGCGGCACCGAGCTCTTCAGGAACGAGGAGATCCGCGTCTGGACGCTCGACGGCGAGGTCGTCATCGCCAGCATCACCGCCAAGCTCCACCTCATCAGCCCGGCCGTCATCGAGGGCCTGCTGAAGGCGGTCGACATCGCCGAGGCGGGCTACCAGGGCCTCGTGATCTGGTCGCCCGACGACGTGTTCTCGGCCGGCGCCAACCTCG
>JAEUPD010000017.1 GCA_016788525.1 Rubrivivax sp. | reverse complement strand
GGCCTTGGCGGTTCCGCGGCCCAAGCGCCACGCCGTTGGGGGTCGCCTCTCGAGCGAGGGGTTAGACCGCACGCAGAACCGCCACTGACCTTGCCCCGCCACCTGTCTTCTTGGGCCTCGCCACGTGCGCGTTGGCTCCAGCCTCCACCTACTTTGGCCCCGCGAGCCACGGTTCCCGTTGTTCCTGGCCTCCCAGCATGACCATGCCACCAGCTGCGGCGCCGCGGGTGAACCCTTGGGCTACGGCGTCCAGCCAGAACTCGCTCGACATCCGCGGTCGGTTCCTTTCGGTTCTCGGTTCTCGGTTCTCGGTCTTCGGTCTTCGGTCTTCGGTCTTCGGTCTTCGGTCTTCGCTCTTCGATCCTCGCCCTCGTTCGCTGACCATTGGTCTTGGACTCTCGTCCTTCAATTCGTCACCTTGCGGCGGTTGGATCGACCGCCAAGTTCTCGGATGCGCCTCGGCCTCCAACTCGTGCGGTCTAACGTGTTTTAGACGGCGCGGTTACAGACCTGACGCCGCCGAACTCAGGGCTGATTGTCGCCGGCTGAACCCCCGTGGTGGACAAACTCTCTGGCGGTCCCTGGACGACTACCTACGGGTTTCCGAGTGCTCCGGAGAAGCCAGAGGTTGCGGTGGCCGGACTCTCGTGCCAGCGGTTGTGCCTGCTTGGGGCCGTGTCGCGGAAGTGGGGTGCGAGACACATCAGACGCACTCGGCTCCGAGATGCTTCTCAGTGCGGCCCAACGTCACGGCAAAGCGCTCAGTGCACCAAACGAGCCTTTTCCTTCTTTGTCTGGATGGCGTGCCGACATTCTTGCTGGCGTGACGGGATGTTCACGGTTCCCACGCTCGACCGGGTCCTGTTCGCGCCCCACCAACAAGCGGCCGCGTCCCGACCAGCAAAGCGGCTGCTCGAAGATGCAAGTGAGGGCGTCATGGCGATGACCCCGCTCGAGGCGGAGCAAGGGCGGTCCAAGAGGATTTGAGCGAGCGCCACCGGTCGCTGACAGGATGCCTCGAAGCAGTTCGCCGCGGTTCGTGTTGCACCCGGTGGCCGGCGGCAGTGACGTGGCGCCCCCGGTCTGATCGGCACCGTAGTGCGGGCGAGTTGGGGTGGGCTGCGGCACAAGCTTCGGGTCTTGCCCAAGCCGCCCTGCCGGTCCGCAAGTCGGGTCAGCGGGGTGGACAATGCAAGGTTTTCGACAGGCAGACTGGCCTGCGGCTGCCGGGGGGAGGGGGCGCTTGCCCGTGGGACCGGTGCGACCAGCCGAGGGCAGGCGCGTAGGCCGGCGCGTAGGCCGGCGCCTGCGCGGCCGCTTGTGCTCATCGTTGCCCCGCTTGCCCAGTCGGCGCACTCGGTGAGACGATCCCGCGGCGCCGCGCTGATGCGGGTTCGCTGTTCGATCATTTGCCCGCTTCACTGCCCGCTCGCCCAGCGATTCACTCATCCGCCTGCCTTTCCGTCCGTCCATCGATACATGCGTTTCGATTGGATGGCTGCCCACCATCACTATCCCGGAGGAACTCGCCATGCCCGTCAAGCCTCTCGTCGACGCCGATCAGTTGATCTCGATGTTCGAAAATGCCACTGCCGACGGCAGCGGCAAGCTCAAGAAGGCGGTGGGCGACGCCACGCTGGCGGCGCTGCAGGGGCGTGAGCTGACGCTGTCGAACATCAAGTCGGCGCTCAGGAAGGTGGCCGAGGCGGCCAGCGCCGGCGCGGCCAAGAACACGGTGGCCGGAGTCGATCCCGCCGCGTTGCTGGACAAGGCGGTGCAAGGCATGGATGCCGCGGTGCTGAAGGCGGTGGAAGCCAACCGCACGGCGTTGGCGACGCTCACCGCCCAGGGCGCCGACTTGCGCGAGAAGCACCTGAAGAAGGCCATCGCCGACCTCGACAGGATTGAAGACGCGATGTTCGCAGTCATGAAGAAGGCCTCTCAGACGGCCGGCGCGCCCCTGGCCGGCGCCTGGAGCCAGGTGCTAGAGAAGATGCAGGCCGGCGGCACGCTGTCTGGCGCGCAGGCCAGTGCCGCGGCCGAGCAGGTGGCCCGCATGGCCGAGCAGATGCAAGGGGCGCTCAAGACCACCCGCGCCACGTCGATGCGGGCCGCGCAGGCGCTGGCCGAAAGCTACACCGCCATGGTCAGCGGCGTGCTGCTGGGCATGAGTGAGGCGCTGCAGTCGGCGGGCTCGGCCGCCGCAGGCAAGGCGGCGAAGAAGTAGCCGGCCCCCCCCGGGTCCGGGCCCACGGGCCTGCGGGGCCGCTTGGCCATCTGGCCACTTGGCCTCCGGTCCCCCGGCCTCGAGGCCTCCAGGCCCCGGCCTCGAGGCCACCGGACTTCGGACCACCTGCAAACCACTCAACCAAGCGACAGGAGGGCGTGTGCCATGCGCGACGTCGTCATCTCGGGCACCGGGCTGTATCGCCCGCCGCACGTCATCACCAACGCCGAGCTGGTGGTGTCGTACAACGCCTATGCCGACCTGCACAACGCCGGGCACGCCGCGGCCATCGCGGCGGGCGGGCGGCAGCCGCTGCCGCATTCGAGCGTGGAGTTCATCGAGAAGGCCTCGGGCATCAAGCAGCGCTACGTGATCGACAAGGAGGGCGTGCTCGACCCCAAGCGCATGCGCCCGCGGTTCGAGCCGCGCCCCGACGAGGCGCTGTCGCTGATGGCCGAGATCGCCGTCGATGCGGCGACGAAGGCGCTGGCTGCCGCCGGCCGCGAGGCCGGTGACATCGACGCCGTGCTCTGCGCTGCGGCCAACATGCAGCGCGCCTACCCGGCGATGGCGTGCGAGATCCAGGCTGCGCTCGGGGCAGGGCAGGGCAGGCCGTGCTACGGCTTCGACATGAATGTGGCGTGCAGCTCGGCCACCTTCGCGCTGGAGCAGGCGTTCAACGCCGTGCGCTCGGGCAGCGCGGACTGCGTGCTCGTCGTCAACCCCGAGATCACCTCGGCGCACCTGGAGTGGCGTGACCGCGACTGCCACTTCATCTTCGGCGACGTGTGCACCGCCATCGTCGTCGAGGCGGCCGACACCGCCCGGCCGGGTGCCGAGCGCTGGCGCATCCTCGGCACGCGGCTGGTTACGCAGTACTCCAACAACATCCGCAACAACGCCGGCTTCCTGAACCGCTGCGAAGACACCGACCCCGACGCGCGCGACAAGACCTTCATGCAGGAGGGGCGCAAGGTGTTCAAGGAGGTGGTGCCGATGGCCTCGGCGCACATCGAGGCGCACCTCGCATCGCTGGGCTTCGAGCCCACGCATGTGCGGCGCTTCTGGCTGCACCAGGCCAACCTCGGCATGAACCAGCTCATCGTCAAGAAGCTGGTCGGCCAGGAGGTCGGCGACGACATCGCGCCGATCATCCTGAGCGAGTACGCCAACACCGCCTCGGCCGGTTCGATCATCGCCTTCCACCACCACCGCGGCGGCTTGAAGGCCGGCGACCTCGGCGTGATCTGCTCCTTTGGCGCCGGGTACTCGGTGGGCAGCGTGGTGGTGCGCAAGCTGCCGCCGGCGTGAGGCCGGGTGCGGGTGGTGACGGGCGCGTGAGAGTGGGCGTCCGCGGTCGCGGTGCTCCGGGGCCGCTCCTCGGGGTGCCTTGGCGGCTCGGCGCGCCGCTGTCCGCCGCGGCGGCCTGCGTGCTGCTGGTGGCCGGCGTGGCGCGTGCGCAGTTCGTCAGCCCCGGGCCAGAGACGCCCGGCGCGGTGACCAACCCTGCGGTGGCTGCCGCGCTGGCGCTGCAGAACCTGCCGCGGCCCGCCGTGCCGCCACCCGAGCGTGGCGACGTGGTGCCCGCGCAGGTGCAACGCTGGCGCGAGGAGGCGCGCGCCTACGAGTACGGCGATGGCGTGCCGCGCGATGCGCTGCGCGCCTCGGAGCTGTACTGCCGTGCGGCGCGTTATGGTGATGCCGAGGCGCAGTACAGCCTGGCGTGGATGCTGACCAACGCCCGCGGCATCGAGCGCAACGATGCCAATGCGGCGCATCTGTTCGTTGCGGCTGCCGAACAGGGCCACGTGCAGGCGCGCAACATGGCCGCGCGGCTGGGCACGCCTCTGGGGCCGCCGCCGCCGTGCCTGCGCCCGCCCGAAGGCGACACGCTGGCCGAGGTGGGCGTGGCCCCGCTCAACCCGGCGGCCGGGGTGCCCGCGGCGCCTTCGGTGCCGGGCGCGGCCCGTGCCGGCACGCTGGGCGGCTCGGCGTCCATCCCGCGCGCGCTGTACGAGCGCGCGCCGATCGCCATCTCGAGCTACGTGCAGCTCATCGCGCCCGAGTACCGGCTCGAACCCGGCCTGGTGCTGGCGGTGATGGCCGCCGAGAGCAACTTCGACCCGCTGGCGGTCTCGGCCAAGAATGCGCAGGGCCTGATGCAGCTCATTCCCGACACGGCACGCCGCTTCGGCGTGCGCAACAGCCTCGACCCGGCGCAGAACATCCGCTGCGGCATGGCCTACCTGCGCTGGCTGCTGGCGTACTTCGAGGGCGACCTGGCGCTTGCGCTGGCGGCCTACAACGCCGGCGAGGGCGCGGTCGAGCGCTACCTCGGCGTGCCGCCGTTTGCCGAGACGCGCAATTACGTGCTGAAGATCCTCATCTCGCTGGGCGGGCGGCGCACGCACGGCTTCGATGCCAGCGTCACGCCGCCGTCGGCGCGCTTGGTGGCGATGCGCGAGTTCGCCGGCGCGGCGGCGCGCCGGTGAGCGCCGCAGCCCCGGGGGCAGCGCCGGCCGCAGGCGCCGCCACCCGCCCGGCGGCGCCGGCGCGCCTGTGGCCGATGGTGGCCGGCCTGGCGCTGTGCTGGGGCCTGAACTGGCCGGCCATCAAGATCGTGCTGGGGCAGCTGCCGCCGTTTGCGCTGCGGGCGGTGGGCCTGGGCGGTGGCGCGCTGCTGCTGCTGGCGGTGGCGGCGTGGCAGCGGCGGCGCCTCACGCTGCCGCGGGCCACGTGGGGCAGCAACGCGGTGGCGGGCCTGCTGACGATCGTCGTCTTCAACTTCTGCACCGCCTTCGCGCAGCTGAATACCACCACGTCGCGCGCCGCGGTGCTCACCTACACGATGCCCACCCTGTCGGCGCCGCTGGCCTGGCTGCTGCTGGGCGAGCGGCCGGGGCGCCGTGGCGTGCTGGCGGTGGCCTGCGGCGCCGCGGGCATCGGGCTGCTGGCCTGGCCGGCGCTGGCCGCCGCACCGGGCTCGAACCTGCTCGGGCTGGTCTTCGCGCTGTGCGCCGCGTTGGCGTGGGCGCTGGGCACCATCGCCACCAAGCGGGCGCCGCCGGTGCACGACCGCGTGGTGGCCACCGCCTGGCAGCTGGGCTTCGGCGGGTTGTGCGGCCTGGCGGCGTCTTGGGTGGCCGGCGAGGCGTGGCCCCGCTCGCTGTCGGCACCCGTGGCGTGGGCGCTGGCCCATCACGTCGTGCTCGCCATGGCGTTCGCCTACGTGCTGTGGTACCGCCTGCTCGACAGCGCCACGGCCACCGTCTCGTCGCTCACCACGCTGGCCGTGCCGGTGGTGGGCGTGCTCGGTGCGATGGCGCTGGTGGGCGACCGTCCCGGCGCGGCCGACTGGCTGGGCTTCGTGCTCGTGCTGGGGGCGGCCGCGCTGGTGTTGTTCAGGCCCGCTCACCGGTGATGCGAGGGGGCGGGCAAGGCGCGGGTGCAACGCCCTGCGCTATCGTCCCCGCATGCCTTCGCCCACGCCGGCCGCGCCGCTGACCTTCTACTGGCACGACTACGAGACCTTCGGCCGCGTGCCGCGGCGCGACCGGCCGGCGCAGTTCGCGGGGCTGCGCACGGATGCGGAGCTCCACGAGGTGGGCGATCCGCTGATGCTGTTCTGCCAGCCGGCGCCCGACACGCTGCCCGACCCCGAGAGCGTGCTGCTCACCGGCATCACGCCGCAGCAGGCGCTGCGCGAGGGCGTGCCGGAGGGCGAGTTCGCCGCGCGCATCGAGGCCGAGCTGGCCCGCGAGGGCACGGTGGGCGTGGGCTACAACAGCATCCGCTTCGACGACGAGGTGACGCGGCACCTGTTCTGGCGCAACCTCATCGACCCCTATGCGCGCGAGTGGGCCAACGGCTGCAGCCGCTGGGACCTGCTGGACGTGGTGCGCACCTGCTGGGCGCTGCGGCCCGAGGGCATCGAGTGGCCGCTGGGCGACGACGGCAAGCCGAGCTTTCGCCTGGAACGGCTCACCGAGGCGAACGGCCTGGCCCACGAGGCGGCGCACGATGCGCTGTCGGACGTGCGCGCCACGCTCGGGCTGGCGCGCCTCATCCGCCTGCGGCAGCGCAAGCTGTGGGACTTCTGCTTCAAGCTGCGGCGCAAGGACGCGGTGTGGCAGGAGATCGGCGCCGGCCGGCCGTTCGTGCATCTGTCGGGCCGCTACCCGGTGGAGCGCGGCTGCCTGGCGGTGGTGTGGCCGCTGGGCTTGCACCCGGTGAACAAGAACGAGCTCATCGTGTGGGACCTGGCCGCCGACCCGGCCGAGCTCGAATCGCTCGACGCGCAGGCGGTCCGGCGGCGCCTGTTCACGCGCAGCGACGAGCTGGCGCAGCAAGGCGGTGCACGGCTGCCGATCAAGACCATCCACGTCAACAAGTCGCCCATCGTCATCGGCAACGTCACGCGGCTGGGCGCGGCCGAGCAGCGCTTCGGCATCGACTTGGCCACGGCGCAGCGCCACGCCGAGGTGGCGGCCAGGCTGCCCGACCTTTCGGCGTTGTGGGCTGACGTGTTCGCGCGCGAGCCCGCCGCGACCGCGCCCGATGTCGACGAAGACCTGTACGGCGGCTTCGTCGGCAACGACGACCGGCGGCTGCTGAACCGCCTGCGCCAGCTCGGCGCCGACGCCCTGGCCCGGCAGGTGGCCGAAGGCCGCGTGGCTTTCCACGACGCGCGGTTGGAGGAAGTGCTGTTTCGCTACCGCGCGCGCAACTTCCCGCAATCGCTGGGCGAAGACGAGCAGGAGCGCTGGGAAGTGCACCGCGCCGCGCGCCTGCACGACGGCGTCGGCGGCGGGCTGACGCTGGCGCAGTTCATGCAGCGCATCGACGAGCTGGCCGGCGCCACGGACGAGACCGGTGCGAGCGACACCCCCGAAGAGCTTGGCCCCGAGGCAGAGCGACGCACGGCCTTGCTGGAGGCGCTGGTCGACTATGCCGAGGGCATTGCGCCGTAGCGTCGTAGCGCCGCAGCGCGGCAGTACCGCAGACCGCGGCAATGAGAAAGGCCCGCCGAGGCGGGCCTGATGTCGAACCGCCCGCCAAAGCGGGCCTGATGTCGAACCGCCCGCCGAAGCGGGCCGTTCGCGTGGGGACTTTCAGTGCTTTGCCACTTGGCCGGCGCGCTGCCGGTTGACCCACTCCTGGGCCCAGGCGTCGGAGCGGGCCTGCTCGCGAAGGCCCATGGTCATGGTCCAGGTGAGGAAGCCGGTGGCGAACAGCAGCGGCACGAGGGCGAGGAAGATGGCGATCATGAACGAGGCAGCGTGTTGGCTGGGTAAGGGTTGGGAGGGGGAAGCGGGAATGCGTTGAAGCCCGATGGCTGTTGGAGAGGGGCGAACCGGATGTCGGCCGCGATTGTTCGGACTTGAGGTGCCACCTGCCGCGCCGGCGCACAAAGACCCGTCGCGGTACGGGACAAGCGGTCGTATTCAGCGGCCTGTCAGGCTGCGCGCGGTGCAGCGCCGGGCGCGCCGGGTGGGCCCCCCCGGGGCGAGGGGGGTGAGGCAAGACGCCTTCTCAGGCGAACCAGCGCGCGCGCACCTCGGCCGGCAGCTGCGCGCCGGTGGCGCTGCTGGTACGGTGCGCGCGTTCCAGCACCTGCCAGAAGTAGCGGTAGCTGGCGCGGTCGTGCAGGTGGTCCTCGCCGCCCAGCCGGTGGCGGATGGGTGCCCACTGCACGCGCTCGGCCGCGTCGATGATCTCGATGGCCAGGTCGACTTCGGCGGCGGTGGGCGCAAAGGCCTCGACGATGACCTTGATCTGCGCCGGGTGGATGCTCCACATGCGGGTGTAGCCGAACTGCCGAGCCGCACGCTGCGCGGCCTGCGCCACCGCCTCGAAGTGCCTGAACTCGGTGACCACGCTGTGCGAGGGCACCTTGCCATGCGCGTGGCAGGCCGCGGCGATCTCGAGCTTGGCGCGCACCACCAGCGGGTGCTCGAACTGGCCGCTGGCGCTCATCGCCGACAGCGGGATCGCGCCGCGGTGCGCCGAGACGAAGTCCATCAGGCCGAAGCTCAGCGACTCGATGCGCGGGTGCGCGGCGATCGCATCGACCTCGGCCAGCGCGCCGTGGGTTTCGATCAGCGCGTGCAGCGGCACATGGCCGCCACCGGCATCGACCACCAGCTTGGCCGCGCGCTGCAGGTCGGTCAGGCCGCGCGGCTTGGGGATCATCAGGTAGGCCGGCGGCTGCGTGGCCTTCAGCACCGTGGCAGCCACCTCGGTGAAGCTCGGGTGTTCGGCCGGCAGCAACCGCACGCCCACGCGGCCGAAGCGGTTGGCGGCCGAGCCCAGCAGCTCGGCGATGAGCTGCGCGTGCTCGACCTCGCCGCCCACCGGCGCGCCGTCTTCGTTGTCCAGCGTGACGTCGAACACCGGCCCCAGTTCGGCTTGCAGCTCGAGGCTCTTGCGCATGCGCGCCTCGACGCCGCTGTAGTGGTCGCACACCGGCAGGCTGGGCACGGCGCGTTCGTCGGGGTCGAACAGGGCGTCTCGGGGGTGCGTGGCGGCTGGCATGCCCGGAGGTTACCGCGGGGCAGGGCGTGACGTTGCCGCGTTGGCGGGCCTTGAAAGGGGGGGCGCGCTGGCTCAGGCATCGGGCGCCGGAGCCGGCGGCATGGCCCACCGGGTGAACTCCGTGCCCGGGCTCGCCAGACCCGGCCTGCCGGGCGTGCCGCGCGCTGTGGGTTTTCCCCCTTGCCTCGGCAAAGCCGCGGCTGGCAGTCTCGCGCCACCGTTTTGGTATGACGATTAGGAGACGGGCGATGACGAGCTTCTTCCGCCGCGCGCTGCTGGCCGCGGCCTCGGGCTGGGCCTTGGCGCTGGGCGCCTCGCCGGCGTGCGCACAGAACTACCCCGACCGGCCGATCACGCTGGTGGTGCCGTGGGGGGCCGGCGGCGGCACCGACGCGGTGGCGCGCATGATCGCCAGCCTCATGGAGAAGGACCTCGGCCAGCCGGTGAACGTGGTGAACCGCACCGGCGGCTCGGGCGTGGTGGGCCATTCGGCCATCGCCACCGCGGCGCCCGACGGCTACACCATCGGGATGATCACGGTGGAAATCACCATGATGCATCACCAGAAGCTCACCGAGCTGAACCCGGCCAGCTACACGCCGATCGCGCTGGTCAACCTCGACCCGGCGGGCTTCCAGGTGCGTGCCGACTCCAACTACAAGTCGATGGGTGACGTGCTCGCGGCGGTGAAGGCCAGCCCGGGCAAGTTCAAGGCCTCGGGCACGGGCCAGGGCGGCATCTGGCACCTGGCGCTGGCCGGCTGGCTGCGCGACGCCAAGGTCGACCCCGCCACCGTGCCCTGGGTGCCGAGCAACGGCGCGGCGCCCGGGCTGCAAGACCTGGTGGCCGGCGGCGTGGAGTTCGTGCCCTGTTCGCTGCCCGAGGCGCGCTCGCTCATCGAAGCCGGCAAGGTGCGCTCGCTGGCGGTGATGGCCAACGACCGCGCCGCCCTGTTCCCGAACGTGCCCACGCTGAAGGAGGCCACGGGCTCCGGCTGGGCCACCGGCGCGTGGCGCGGCATCGCGGCGCCGAAGGGGCTGCCGCCCACCGTGGCCGCACGGCTGGAGGCCAGCGTGAAGAAGGCCTACGACAGCAAGGAGTACAAGGACTTCATGGCGCAGCGCGGCTTCGGCCTGCTCTGGGGCAATGGCAAGGAGTTCGCGTCGTTCATGGCCAAGGCCGACGGCGACATGAAGGCGGTGATGACGGCGGTGGGGCTGGCGAAGTAGGCCCTGCCGCGGCGCTTCTCGCGCAGTCTGCAGGCTCTTTCCTGCGCTGGTTCGCCCGCTCGTCCGCCTGCGCACGCGCCTGCCCGCCTGAGCTTCCGTGAGCTCCACGCAGCGCCGGGTCGACCTCGGCATCGGCTTGGCGCTGTCGCTGCTGGCAGCCGCGGTGCTGTGGTCGGCGCGCGGGTTTCCGGTGGTGCCCGGGCAGAAGCTGGGCGCGGGGTTCCTGCCGATGCTCGTGGGGGCCGGGCTGCTGGCCTGCGGGCTCGCGCTCCTGTGGCGCGGCCTGCGGCCGGCACGCGCGGGCGGACCGCCTCAGCCCGGCGCCACGGGTCGGCCCGCGGAGCACTATGGCAGCGCGGCGGTGATCGTCGCCGTCGTCGCCGGTTACCTGCTGCTGGCCGACCGGGTCGGCTTCCTGATCGTCGCGCCGCTGGGGCTGATGGCCATGTTCCGTGCCTTCCGGGTGGCGTGGCTGCCCACGCTGGCCTGGGCACTGGGTGGCACGCTGCTCGTGCATCTGGCGTTCTACAAGCTGCTGCGCGTGCCGCTGCCATGGGGCGTGCTGCGGCCGTTCTACTAATGGCCCCGCGCTGGCCGCGAAGGAGTGGCCCCCCGTGATCGACGCCGTGCAGGCCGCCTTCGGCCTCGTCTTCCAGCCTTACGTGCTGGTGGTGATCGTGCTCGCGGCGCTGTATGGCCTGTTCGTCGGCGCGATTCCCGGGCTCACGGCGACGATGGCCACGGCGCTGCTGGTGCCGGTGACCTTCTTCATGCCGCCGGTGCCGGCGGTGGCCGCCATCGTCACGGCCACCGCGATGGCCATCTTCAGCGGCGACATTCCGAGTGCGCTGCTGCGCATGCCGGGCACACCGGCCAGCGCGGCCTACGCCGACGAGGCCTACCTGCTCACCAGGAGCGGCCGCGCCGAACTGGCGCTGGGTGCGGGGCTCGTGTTCTCGGTGCTGGGCGGCATCTTCGGCGTGCTGGTGCTCATCGTGGCGGCGCCGGCGCTGGCCGAGATCGCGCTGAAGTTCTCCAGCTTCGAGTACTTCTGGCTGGTGATGCTGGGCTTCACCTGCGCGGTGTTCATCTCGGGCACCGACCGGCTCAAGGGGCTGGTGTCGCTGCTGCTGGGCCTGCTCATCTCGTGCGTGGGGCTGGAGAACCCGGCGGCGGCACCGCGCTGGACCTTCGGCAACGCCGAACTGACCGGCGGCATCCCGCTCATTCCGCTGATGATCGGCATGTTCGCGGTCTCGGAAGTGCTGCGCTATGCCGTGGCGCAGGTGAAGCCGGTGATGGCGGTGGAGCGGCCGTTCGGCAACGTGTTTACCGGTCAGTGGGCGCTGGTGAAGCAGTATCCGAAGCAGCTGTTCCGCGGCTCGGCACTGGGCACGGCGGTGGGCGCGCTGCCAGGGGCCGGCGCCGACATCGCGGCGTGGATGAGCTACGCCATCAGCAAGCGCTTCAGCAAGGAGCCGCACAAGTTCGGCACCGGGCATGTGGAGGGCATTGTCGAGTCGGGAGCGGCCAACAACTCGGCGCTGGGCGGGGCGTGGATCCCGGCGCTGGTGTTCGGCATCCCGGGCGACTCGATCACCGCCATCGCCATCGGCGTGCTGTACATGAAGAACATGAACCCGGGGCCCACCCTGTTCGTGCACAACCCGCAGAACATCTACGCGGTGTTCATCGTCTTCATCCTGGCGCAGTTGCTGATGCTGCCGCTGGGCTGGCTGGCCATCAAGGCAGCCAAGCGCGTGCTGCGCATTCCGGCCGCGGTGCTGATGCCGCTGATCCTGCTGTTCTGCATCGTCGGCAGCTACGCCATCAACAACAGCATCTTCGGCGTGGTGGTGATGGCGGTGGCTGGCGTGGCCGCGTTCTTCATGGAGCGCTGGGGCTTCCCGGTCGCGCCCACCATCCTCGGCGTGGTGCTGGGCACGATGCTCGAGGAGCACTTCTTCTCCAGCCTGGTGAAGGCCGACGGCAACCTGCTCGCGTTCTTCGAGCGTCCGATCGCCGGCGTGCTGGGCGGGGTCACGGTGCTGATCTGGTTCGGGCCGCTGCTGGCTCGCGGGGTAGGGATGCGACGCGCACCGCCCGCCCCGCGCGTGGCGCCGTAGGCCCGCAGGGTCCCCGGGCGCGCCCAGGCAAACGCAGCAGACCCGCCCGCGGGCGCGCGGCCACCGGTCGCTCTCGCCGCCGGGCCTCGGCGCAAGGACGCTGCTGCGCTGCGACGCCGCGACTCGCATTGCGTCATGGCGCTGACATCGCGGCGCCACGCAGCCGACATCCCCCCGGGCGACGATCGAAGCGCGAACTGCTGCACGCGCGTGGTCCGGGCGCGGGCGCGACTGCCCCACGATCAGGGGGCACCACGCTGCGCCGCGTCATCGGTGCCGGCCACTTGGTGCAAGATGCCGCTGCCGTCGTCGCGTTGGGAGGCCCCGAGCTGTCACGGGGCCGCGCGGCGGCCAAGGCCACCTCAAGAGAGTTCGAGCCGATGAGCACCCAGAAGATCCGCAAGGCCGTGTTCCCCGTGGCGGGGCTGGGCACGCGCTTCCTGCCGGCCACCAAGGCGCAGCCCAAGGAGATGCTGCCGGTGGTGGACAAGCCGCTGATCCAGTACGCGGTCGAAGAGGCCTACGCGGCCGGCGTGCGGCAGATGATCTTCGTCACCGGCCGCCACAAGCGCTCCATCGAAGACCACTTCGACCTCACCTGGGAGCTGGAGCAGGCGCTGGAAGAAGCCGGCAAGCAGGATCTGCTGGAAGTGGTGCGCCGCGTGAAGCCCGACGATATGGAGTGCGTCTACGTCCGCCAGGCACAGGCGCTGGGCCTGGGGCACGCGGTGATGTGCGCGGCGCGGCTGGTCAACGGCGACCCGTTCGCGGTGCTGCTGGCCGACGACCTGATGATCGGCGACGAGCCGGTGCTGGCGCAGATGGTGCGCCAGTACGAGAAGTGGGGCAGCTCGGTCCTCGCCGTGCGCGAGGTGCCGCGCGACCAGACGCGGCGCTACGGCATCGTCGACGGCGAGGCGCTGGATGACGCCATCGTCGACGTTCGGCGCATCGTCGAGAAGCCCGCGCCCGACGTGGCGCCGTCACGGCTGGGCGTGGCCGGGCGCTACATCCTCACGCCGGCCATCTTCCACGAGCTGGCGCATGGCGTGCGTGGCGTCGGCGGCGAGATCCAGCTCACCGACGGCATCGCCGCGTTGCTCAAGAGCGAGAAGGTGCTGGCCTACCGCTACCAGGGCACGCGCTACGACTGCGGCAGCCGCGAGGGCTTTCTCGAAGCCAACGTCGAGCTGGGGCTGGCGCACCCGGAGCTGGGCCCGGCGTTCCGGGCCTATCTCGACCGCGTGATCTGCAAGTAGGGCGCGGCGCGCCCTGGCCGTGCGCCGCCGGCGCCACGGCGCGCGCCGCTGCAGGGCCTGGCCGTCACCTGCCGCTGCGCCATCAGCCCCGGCCGAGGCTGCGCCAGAGCAGGCTCGCCCCGCTGGCCATCAGCAACAGCCACACGCCCTGGCGCACGCGCGCGGCGGGCAGGCGCGCATGCAGGCGGCTGCCGATGAAGTAGCCTGCGGCCCCGGCGGGCAGCGCCGCCAGCGCCGTGGTGAGCAGGCCGGGCTGGGCCATCAGCCCGTTGGCCACGAAGAGCACGCCGCGCGTGCTGGCCGCACCCAGGATCAGCGTGGCGACGGTGGCGCGCAGCCGCGAGGGGTCGCGCACGCGTCGCGCGAGGTACAGCGTGTACAGCGGGCCGCCGCTGCCGAACAGCGCCGAGAACACGCCGCCCACCAGCCCCGCGGGCACCGACCACCCGGCAGGCACCGGTGACCCCGCCGCGCCCTGCCGTCGGTCGGCATGCAGGCTCCACGCCGCCACCGCCAGCACAAACGCGCCCAGCAGGGCCAGCAGCAGTGCCTCGTGGGCCTGGGCCAGCACGGTGGCGCCGATAACCATGCCGCACAGCAGCCAGGGCACCAGGCGCAGCAGTTCGCGGCCTTCGACGAGGTGCCGGTTCTTCAGGCCCATGAAGCCGGCCGCCGCGAGGTCCAGCACCAGCATCATCGGCACCGCGAAGCGCAACGGCATCCAGTGCGCCAGCAGCGGGATGGCCACGATGTTCGCCCCGAAGCCGCCGAACCCGAACAGCGTGTACCCGAGCATCACCGCGAAGCCCATCGCGGCGAGGTCGGGCCAGGGCAGGTCCAGCATGTGCAGGGTCACCCGTTGTTCGCGCGGGTCGGTCGCACCGCGATCGGCCGCCCGGCGCCACGCCAGCGCAGCGCGGCCGCCGTTCGCACGCCGTTCAGTTCTGCTGCAGCCGGCGGTTCTTCACCACCTGCGCCCAGCGTTCGAACTCGCGGTCCATGTCGCGGGCGAACTCCGCGCTGGTGTTGGCGATCGGCGCCATGCCCTGCACGTACAGGCGCGCCTTGGTTTCGGTGTGGCCCATCACCTTGGCGGTGTCGGCCTGCACCTTGGCGATGACGGCTGCCGGCGTGCCGGCCGGCGCGAGCAGGCCGAACCAGCCGCTGTTCTCGAAGTTGCGCAGGCCGGCCTCGTGAGCGGTGGGCACATCGGGCAGCAGCGGCGAGCGCTGCTTGCTGGTCACCGCCAGCGCGCGCAGCCGGCCGCTGCCCAGAAGCGCGGCGGCGGTGGCGAAGTTGCCCACCATCAGCTGCACCTGCCCGCCGATGAGGTCGGTGTAGGCCGGCGCCTCGCCCTTGTACGGCACGTGCGTGATGTCGATGCCGGCGGCGTCGGCGAAGTTCTCCGCCGCCATGTGCACCTGGCTGCCGACGCCCGCGCTGCCGAAGTTGATGGCGCCCGGCTTGGCCTTGGCCAGCGCGATGAGTTCCTTCAATGTCTTGTACGGCGAGGCATCCTGCACCACCACCAGCATCGGCCCGGCGGCCACGTTGGTGATCGGCACCAGGTCCTTGCGGGTGTCGAAGGGCATGCGCCGGTACAGGCTCGGGTTGATGGTGATGCTGCCCGAAGCCATCAGCAGCGTGTAGCCGTCGGGCGCCGACTTGGCCACCACGTCGGCGCCGACGTTGCCGCCCGCGCCGGCGCGGTTCTCGACCAGCACGCTGTGGCCCCACATCGCGCTGAGCTTCTGCGCCAGCATGCGGCCGATGACGTCGGTGGTGCCGCCGGGGGCGAAGGGCACGACCAGCCGCACTGGCTTGCCGGGCCACGCGTCCTGCGCGAGCGCGGTGCCCATCCACGGGCCGAAGGTGGCGCCCAGCGTGCCCAGGGCGCCCAACCGGGCCAGCACGGCCCGGCGGCGCGGGCGGGGCATGCCCGGGTTGCCGAATTGTCGAGAGTGGTTCATGCAGGTGCCTTCCCAGTCGTGTCGAGGTCCGGTTTCCGTGCGGCCGCGCTGCTTGGGCGCCGAGTTGCCGGCGCGCCAAGGCGCCCGGGTGGCCGGTGGTCCGATTGTGGTCGGCTTTCCGTCAAGGCCGCGCCAGGGCGTCGCCAGGGCGGCGCAGCACCGGTGCGGGCTGGCTCTCGATCATCACGTTGAGGCAGGCCGGCAGCCCACGGGCCATCGCCGCGCGGGCGCGTTCGAATGCGGCAGGGAGTTGGCTGGCATCGTCGATGCACTCGCCGTGCGCGCCCAGCGCCGCGGCCGCCAGGTCGTAGCGGGTGGGCAGCAGATCGCAGCCGATGGCGCGGGCGGCGCCGTACTCGCGCAGCTGGATCTGGTGTTCGGCATTCCAGCGAGCGTCGTTGCCGATCACGGCGAGGAACGGCGCGCGGCAACGCACGGCGGTGTCCAGCTCAGCCATGTGAAAGCCGAAGGTGCCGTCACCCATCACGGCCACGACGGGGGCGTCGGGCTCGGCCAGCCGCGCCGCCACCGCGAACGGCACGGCCGGGCCGATGGCACCGGCCACGCCGTTGATCAGCCGCCGCGGCGCGTGGAGCACCGCCTGTGCCCATTGGCCGAACTCGCCGCCGTCGGCGATGAAGGTGCTGCGCGGATGGCTGTCGAGCAGGGCCTGCAGCGGTTGCAGCGCCTGCACGGGGTGCAGCCGTTGCGGCTGCCCGGCGCGGGCCGCTGCCCACGCCGGCGGCCGCCAGGCGAGGGCCTGTGCCACCTCGCGCAGCCACGGGCCGCGGGTTGCCGGCAATGCGTGGGCTTCGGCGCGCAGCGCCCGCACGGCTTGCTGCGGGTCGGCCTGCAACGCCATCCGCAGCCGGGGCCCGAGCGCCCGGTGCCCGCGCTCGAGCTCGCGGGTCTCGGCGTCCAGCTGGACGAACTGCGCTTCCGAAGCGAACAGGCTGGCGTTGCCGAAGCGCAGCGTGAAGTCGACGCGCTTGCCCAGCAGCAGCACGGCATCGGCGCCGGCCAGCACGGCGCCCAGGTCGCCATGGGCCGGGTCGGAAATGCCGCGCGGGCTCTCCATGCAGATGACGGGGACCTGCAGACTTTCGTGCAGCGCAGCGCAGGCGGCGGGCATGGCGCCGACGGCGGCCCACGGGCCAGCCAGGACGAGCGGTCGCTGCGCCTTGCCCAGCCAGGCGAGCACTTCATCGGCCTGGTTCGGGGCCAGCGGCAGTACCGGCGGCGCGGAGGCTTCGCCGCAAACCGGCGGCGCGGGTGCGACCGTCAAGCGCTCTTCGAGCAGGTCGCTGGGCAGGCTCAGGTGGACCGGCCCGTTGCGTCCGGCGCGCGCGAGCGCCAAGGCGCGTTCCAGGTCACTGCCGATCCGGCCGGCATGCTCGCTGGTCCAGGCGCCGCCCGGCTTGCACAGCGGTGCGGCGGCGTCGGCCTGCCGCATCTCCTGGAAGGCGCCCAGGCCGAGTTGCGCGCGCGGCGCATGCCCCGACAGCAGCAGCACCGGCGACTCGGCCATCGCCGCGGTGTACAGCGCCCCCAGGGCGTTGGCGTGCCCGGGGCCGCCGGTGACCAGCGCCACGCCGGGCCGGCCGGTCAGCCGGGCCCAGGCGTCGGCCATGTGCACGGCCGCAGCCTCGTGCCGCACGTGCACGAGCTCGACGCCGCTGCCCGCCAGCGCATCGTAGACGGCCATGACGTGGTTGCCCGAGAGCGAAAACACGCGGCCCACGCCGGCGCGCTGCAGCGCATGGACCAGCAGATCGGCGCCGCGCATGGGGTGAGCCGAAGGCCGGGTGATGGCGGGCGGCGTCCAGCTACCCCGGACCGCAGGGGCCCGGGGGGGCGTGCGCTACAGCAGGTGCCTCACGCCGTCCTGCTCGCCTTGCAGCTCGGCCAGCGTCTTGTTGATGCACTCCTGCGAGAAGGCATCGATCTCCAGGCCCTGCACGATGCTGTATTTGCCGCCGGCGCAGGTGACGGGGTAGCCGAACACGATGTCCTTGGGGATGCCGTACTCGCCGTTGCTCGGCACGCCCATCGTCACCCACTCGCCGTTCGTGCCCAGCGCCCAGTCGCGCATGTGGTCGATGGCCGCATTGGCCGCGCTGGCCGCGGAGGACAGCCCGCGCGCGGCGATGATCGCCGCGCCGCGCTTGCCCACGGTGGGCAGGAAGACGTCCTTGTTCCACGCCTGGTCGTTGATCATCGTCTTGACGCCCTGGCCCTCGATGGTGGCGAAGCGGTAGTCGGCATACATCGTGGGCGAGTGGTTGCCCCATACGCACAGCTTCTTCAGCGCGGCCACCGGCTTGCCGGTCTTGGCGGCCAGCTGGCTGGCGGCGCGGTTGTGGTCCAGCCGCAGCATGGCGGTGAAGTTCTCGCGCGGCAGGCCGGGGGCGCTCTTCATCGCGATGTAGGCGTTGGTGTTGGCCGGGTTGCCCACCACCAGCACCCTGACGTTGCGGCTGGCGGCCTTGTCCAGTGCACGGCCCTGGGCGGTGAAGATCTGTGCGTTGGCGGCCAGCAGGTCGGCGCGCTCCATGCCGGGGCCGCGCGGGCGCGCGCCCACCAGCAGTGCGTAGTCGGTATCCTTGAATGCGGTGTTAGGGTCGCTGTGCGCCTGCATGCCCGCCAGCAGCGGGAAGGCGCAGTCCTCCAGTTCCATCATCACGCCTTCGAGGGCCTTCTGCGCTTTCTCGTCGGGGATCTCGAGCAACTGCAGGATCACCGGCTGGTCGCTGCCCAGCATCTGGCCGCTGGCAATGCGGAACAGCAGCGCATAGCCGATCTGACCGGCAGCACCGGTGACCGCCACGCGGACGGGCTTCTTGCTCATGAGGGGGCTCCTGTGGTGAAGGTGGGGCGTGATCCTGCCCCGAAGGCGGCGCGGCCCGCGTGCGAATGGGTCAAAGGCCGCTCAGGTGGTGCGGCGGCAACGGCCGGGCAGCGGCGCGCGATTCTAGACAGCGGCCTGACGTGACTCTTATGTCTTATGCATGAGTTTGGCGCAGAATCCCGGCATGGCCGAGACTGCCCACTCACCGCGTGCCGATGCCGGCCCTCTGGCACGCGCTGAAGGAGCGGCGGCGACCGGGCCGTTGCCCGCGTTCGCGCCGCTGTACCAGCAGATCAAGTCGCTGCTGCTGCGCAGCCTGCAGCTGGGCGAGTGGCAGCCCGGCCAGCCGATCCCCAGCGAGATGGATCTGGCCTCGCGCTTCAAGGTCAGCCAGGGCACGGTGCGCAAGGCCATCGACGAACTGGCGGCCGAGAACCTGCTCGTGCGCCGCCAGGGCAAGGGCACGTTCGTCGCCACCCATGCCGAGGAGAAGACCCAGTACCGATTTCTGCGGCTGGCGCCCGACGCCGGCGGACCGGCGCAGCTGCAGCGGCGGCTGCTCGACTGCCGCCGCATGCGCGCCACGGCCGAGGTGGCGGCGGCGCTGCAGCTGCCCGCCGGCGAGCCGGTGGTCGAAGTGCGCCGGCTGCTGCTGGACGGCGAGCGGCCGGTGGTGCTGGACGACCTGTGGCTGCCTGGCGCGGCCTTCAAGGGCCTGGACGCCGAGACGCTGCAGCGATGGCGCGGGCCGCTGTACCGGCTGTTCGAGTCGGAGTACTCGGTGCGCATGATCCGCGCCGAGGAACAGATCCGCGCGGTGGCGGCCAGCGCCGAGGAGGCTGCCTTGCTGCAGGTGGCGCCGGGGGCCGCGCTGCTCTCGGTGGAACGCCGCTCGTTCACCTACGGTGACCGGCCGGTGGAATTGCGCCGCGGGCTCTATCAGACCGATCGCCATCACTACCGCAACGTGCTGAGTTGAGGCCGCGAGCGCGGCGGTGCGGGTCGATCCAGGCCCGGTTGGGTCGGGCACGGCGGGCGCCCCGGCCCTCGCAGGCGCTGCATGGCGTTGCCGGCGTGGTGAGCCCGCTTCGGCTTCGCGTAAGCCTGCTGCATTGCAATAGACTTCATCGGTTCCGGCCACCGGACCCCCGAAACACAACACGCACACGAGACGAAGAGGGCCTTTCACGATGTCAGGCATGGCAGACAGCTCCACCGCCGGCGCCCGGCGCGCCGCGCGGCGGCCCGGAACGATGCGGCTGATCGATGCGCTCGGCTACCGGCTGCCGGTGGCCGGCGTGGTCTCGATCCTGCACCGCGCCAGCGGCGCGCTGATGTTCGCGCTGCTGCCGTTCGTGGTGTGGCTGTTCGACGTCACACTGAGCAGCGAAGCGAGCTACGAGCGGTTCACTGCCGCCTATGCGCTGGGCCTCGGCGGCTTGCCGGCCTGGGCGGTGAAGCTCGTGACGCTGGCGCTGATCTGGGCCTACCTGCACCACGCCATCGCCGGCATCCGGCACCTGTGGATGGACGCCACGCACAGCGTCACCAAGGAGCAGGGGCGCAGCTCGGCGATCGCCACGCTGGCCATCAGCGCCTTCCTGACGCTGGGGCTGATGGGCAAGCTGTTCGGCTGGTACTGAGAAGGGACCCGCAGCATGTCGGTGAATCACGGTTCCAGGCGCGTCGTCGTCGGTGCGCACTACGGTTTTCGCGACTGGCTGAGCCAGCGCGTCACGGCTGCGCTGATGGCGGTGTTCACGTTCGTGCTGCTGGTGCAGCTGATGTGGCCCGGGCGCAAGCTCGGCTACGACAGCTGGGCGGCCATCTTCTCGGCGCAATGGATGAAGGTGCTGACCTTCACGATGATCGTCGCGCTCGGCTGGCACGCCTGGGTGGGCATGCGCGACATCTGGATGGACTACATCAAGCCGGTGGGCCTGCGCCTGATGCTGCAGGTGCTGACCATCGTGTGGCTGGTCGGGTGCATGGGCTGGATGGTGCAGGTGCTTTGGCGGCTGTGACCCGCGGCCGGGGCGCCCGGGCCCCGCGAGGCGTCGATCCCGGACGAACGAGAGACAAGCGAACAAGATGGCAATGAACACCAGGTCCCTTCCCAGGCGGCGTTTCGACGTCGTCGTCATCGGTGCCGGCGGCTCGGGCATGCGCGCGTCGCTGCAGCTTTCTCTGGCGGGGCTGAACGTGGCCGTGCTGTCCAAGGTGTTCCCCACGCGCAGCCACACCGTGGCGGCGCAGGGCGGCATCGGTGCGAGCCTGGGCAACATGGCCGAGGACAATTGGCACTACCACTTCTACGACACGGTCAAGGGCAGCGACTGGCTCGGCGACCAGGATGCCATCGAGTTCATGTGCCGTGAGGCGGGCAAGGTGGTGTTCGAGCTCGAGCACATGGGCATGCCGTTCGACCGCAACCCCGACGGCACCATCTACCAGCGCCCGTTCGGCGGCCACACCGCCAACTACGGCGAGAAGCCCGTGCAGCGCGCCTGCGCCTCGGCCGACCGCACCGGCCACTCGATGCTGCACACGCTGTATCAGCAGAACGTCAAGGCGCGCACCAACTTCTTCGTCGAGTGGATGGCGCTGGATCTCATCCGCGACGCCGACGGCGACGTGCTCGGCGTCACCGCGCTCGAGATGGAGACCGGCGACGTCTACATCCTCGAAGCCAAGGTCACCCTCTTCGCCACCGGCGGCGCCGGCCGCATCTACGCGGCCAGCACCAACGCCTTCATCAACACCGGCGACGGCCTGGGCATGGCCGCACGCGCCGGCATCCCGCTGGAAGACATGGAGTTCTGGCAGTTCCACCCCACCGGCGTGCACAACGCCGGCGTGCTGCTGACCGAGGGCTGCCGTGGCGAAGGCGCGATCCTGCGCAACAGCAACGGCGAGCGCTTCATGGAACGCTACGCGCCGACATTGAAGGACCTGGCGCCGCGCGACTTCGTCAGCCGCTGCATGGACCAGGAGATCAAGGAAGGGCGCGGCTGCGGCCCGAACAAGGACTACATCCAGCTGGACATGACCCACCTGGGCGCCGACACCATCCTGAAGCGGCTGCCCAGCGTGTTCGAGATCGGCCACAACTTCGCCAACGTCGACATCACGAAAGAGCCGATCCCGGTGGTGCCGACCATCCACTACCAGATGGGCGGCATCCCCACCAACATCCACGGCCAGGTGGTCGTGCCCCGCGGCGGCCAGCCGAGCAGCGTCGTCAACGGCCTGTATGCGGTCGGTGAGTGCTCGTGCGTCAGTGTGCATGGCGCCAACCGCCTGGGCACCAACTCGCTGCTGGACCTGCTGGTGTTCGGCAAGAGCGCCGGCGACCATGTGGTGGCGGCGCTGAAGGGTGCGGCCAAGGCGCACAAGCCGCTGCCGGCCGACGCCGCCGACGCCTCGCTGGCGCGGCTGGCGCGCCTCGATGGCGCCACCGGCGGCGAATATGCCCAGGACGTGGCCAACGACGTCCGCAACGCCATGCAACAGCACGCCGGCGTGTTCCGCACGCAGGCCAGCATGGACGAGGGCGTGAAGAAGATCAACGCCATCCGCGAGCGCGTGACCGGCATCGCCCTGAAGGACAAGAGCCAGGTCTTCAACACCGCGCGCATCGAGGCCCTGGAGGTGGAGAACCTGATCGAGTGCGCCCAGGCCACCATGACCAGCGCCGCCGCGCGCCGCGAGTGCCGCGGCGCGCACACCGTGAAGGACTACGAGCGCGGCGCCGACGACGCCGAGTTCCCGTTGGGCCGCAACGACCGTGAGTGGATGAAGCACACGCTGTGGTTCAGCCAGGGCAACCGGCTCGAGTACAAGCCGGTGAACCTCAAGCCGCTGTCCGTCGAGTCGATTCCGCCCAAGGTGCGGACCTTCTGATCCACATCAGCACCGCTCACCCATGACCAGCCGTACCTTCCAGATCTACCGCTTCGACCCCGACCAGGGCGAGAAGCCGCGGATGCAGACCTACACCGTCGAGCTGGACGGCAGCGAACGCATGCTGCTGGACGCGCTGATGAAGCTCAAGGCGCAGGACCCCACGCTGAGCTTCCGCCGCAGCTGCCGCGAAGGCGTGTGCGGTTCGGACGCCATGAACATCAATGGCAAGAACGGCCTGGCCTGCCTGACCAACCTGCGCACGCTGCCAGGCACCATCGTGCTCAAGCCGCTGCCGGGGCTACCGGTGATTCGCGACCTGATCGTGGACATGACGCTGTTCTTCAAGCAGTACCACAGCATCAAGCCCTACCTCGTCAATGACACCCAGCCGCCCGAGAAGGAGCGGCTGCAGTCGCCCGAGGAGCGCGACGAGCTCGACGGGCTGTACGAGTGCATCCTGTGCGCCAGTTGCAGCACCAGCTGCCCCAGCTTCTGGTGGAACCCCGACAAGTTCGTCGGCCCGGCGGGGCTGCTGCAGGCCTACCGCTTCATCGCCGACAGCCGCGACCAGGCGACCGGCGAACGGCTGGACAACCTCGAAGATCCGTACCGGCTGTTCCGCTGCCACACCATCATGAACTGCGTCGATGTCTGCCCCAAGGGGCTGAACCCGACCAAGGCCATCGGCAAGATCAAGGAGCTGATGGTCCGCCGGGCCGTCTGAAGCGCCGCCGGCATGAACACCGAGCGCCTCGACGAACGTTCGCTCAGCCGCCTGAAGTGGCGCTGCCGCCGCGGGCTGCTGGAAAACGACCTGTTCATCGAGCGCTTCTTCCGCGTTCACGAGGAGACGATCACCGTCAGCATGGCAACGGGGCTCGAGACCCTGATGAGCCTGGCTGACAACGACCTGCTGGACCTGCTGCTCGCGCGCAAGGAACCGCAGGGCCTCTCGGAAGACATCGACACGCCCATCGACACGCCGCAAGTGCGCGAGGTGCTGGCGCTGCTGCGCCGCCGCCCGCCGCCGGCTGCGCCCGCCCATTGATCAAGAAAGGCTCCAGGTCATGACCCCCTCCGACGTGAAAGCCACCCTGTCGTTCTCCGACGGCAGCCCCAGCATCGACCTGCCGCTTTACAAGGGCAGCATCGGCCCCGACGTCATCGACATCCGCAAGCTGTACGGGCAGACCGGCAAGTTCACCTACGACCCGGGCTTCCTCAGCACCGCGTCGTGCGCCAGCACCATCACCTACATCGACGGCGACAAGGGCGAACTGCTGTACCGCGGCTACCCGATCGAGCAGCTGGCGCAGCAGTGCGACTTCCTCGAGGTCTGCTACCTGCTGATCTACGGCGAGCTGCCCAACGCCGAGCAGCGCAGCACCTTCACCAAGACCATCACCTACCACACGATGGTCAACGAGCAGATGCAGTTCTTCCTGCGCGGCTTTCGGCGCGACGCGCACCCGATGGCGGTGCTGACCGGTCTGGTCGGGGCGCTGTCGGCCTTCTACCACGACAGCACCGACGTGCAGAACGCGCGCCACCGCGAGATCGCCGCGCACCGCCTGATCGCCAAGATGCCCACCCTGGTGGCCATGGCCTACAAGTACGGCATGGG
>JAEUPD010000268.1 GCA_016788525.1 Rubrivivax sp. | reverse complement strand
CCGGCGCCGTCGCTGAACTGGCTGGCGTTGCCGGCCGTCACCACGCCGCCAGGCACGGCGCTGCGGATGTCCTTGATGCCCTCGTAGGTGGTGCCCGGGCGCAGGCCCTCGTCGGCGCCGACCGTGACTTCCTTGCTGCGCAGGCCCATCACCGCATCGGCCACGCCGGCCGTCACGGTGATGGCGGCGATCTCGTCGTTGAACAGGCCCTTGTCCTGCGCCGCGCAGGCCTTTTGCTGGCTGGCCGCGCCGTACTCGTCCATGCGCTGCTTGGGAATGGCGTAGCGCTTGGCGACGTTCTCGGCCGTCTGCAGCATGTTCCAGTAGATCTCGGGCTTGTTCTTCGCCAGCGCCGGGTCGGAGATCATGTGCTTGTTCATCTCCTGCTGCACGCACGAGATGCTCTCCACGCCGCCGGCGACGAAGATGTCGCCCTCGCCGGCGATGACGCGCTGGCTGGCCATGGCGATGGTCTGCAGGCCGCTGGAACAGAAGCGGTTGATGGTGACCCCGCCGGTGGTGATGGGCAGGCCCGCGGCCAGCGCGATCTGCCGCGCGATGTTCATGCCGGTGGCACCCTCGGGGTTGGCACAACCCATCAGCACGTCTTCCACCGCACCCGGGTCGATGCCCGCGCGCCCGACGGCCGCCTTCACCACGTGGCCACCGAGCGTGGCGCCGTGCGTCATGTTGAAGGCGCCCTTCCAGCTCTTGGCCAGCGGCGTGCGCGCGGTGGAGACGATGACGGCCTGGGTCATGGCTGCATTCCTTCGTTCAAGGAGAGGTTGGATGGCCCGCGCTCAACTGCAGCAGGCGGTGATAGAAGCGGATCATCTCCGCCAGGTTGTCCACCGACAGGCGCTCGTCGGTGCCGTGCGGGCGGCTCAGCTCGGCGGGGCCGGCGCGCACCGGAGAGAAGCGGTAAAGCTGGTCGGCCAGGCCGACGAAGTGCTTCGCATCGGTGCCGGCCAGCATCAACCCCGGCGCCACGACGGCACCCGGAAAGACTTCGCGGATGGCGCGCTCGATGTGGCGGTAGCCATCGCTCGCGGCGGAAGAGACCGGCGACGCCTCACCCCCCTCGGCCAGCTTTTCGACCTTGACGCGCTCGTCCGCCACCACGCGCCTGGCATGCGCGAGGACCCCTTCGACCGTGTCGCCGGGCAGGATGCGGAAGTTCACCACCGCATCGGCGCGGCCGGGCAGCACGTTCTCCTTGTTGCCGGCGTTGGCGATGGTCAGCGCGGTGGTCGTGCGCATCAGCGCGTTGGTGCTGGGCTGCCTGGCCAGCATCCTCTCCACCACCGGCCGGAACAGCCACAGGTTGGACAGTGCCACCCGATTGAAGCCGCTAATCTCGGGCGCCACCGCAGCGAACATCTCATTGGCCACGCCCTGGATGCCGCCAGGCATCGGCTGGGCGTCCAGCCGGGCCAGCGCAGCGGCCAGCATGCCAATGGCGCTTTGCCCAGCTGGCGGGGGCATCGACGAGTGGCCCGGGGGAGCCTCGGCCGACAGCCGCAGTGACACATGGCCCTTCTCGGCCAAACCGATCAGCGCGATCGGCACCGTCACGCCGGGCAGGATGCGCTGGGTGACCACCAGGCCCTCGGTCAGGTAGAAGTCCAGCTTCACGCCACGTTGCCTGAGCAGCGCGGCAACCTGCCCGGCGCCCCGGGCACCGCCGACCTCCTCGTCGTGGCTGAGGATCAGATAGACGGTACGCCGCGGCTGGAAGCCGGCCTTCAGCAGCAGCTCGATGGCTTCGAACTGCGAGATCAGGTTGGCCTTGTCGTCCCACGCGCCGCGGCCCCAAACCTCGCCGCCAGCGACCACGCCGTCGAACGGCGGGTGCTTCCACAGCTTGTCGGTGCCCGGCGCCACCGGCACCACGTCCTGATGCGGGCCGATGGCGATGGGCTTGGCCGCTGCATCGCTGCCCTTCCACGTGTACAGCAGCGTGTGCTCGGCCACCACCTCGCGCTCGAGCTTGGCGTGGACGAGCGGGTAGCGCTGCCGCAGGTGCGCATGCAGCGCGTCGAACTCCTTGCCCACGCCGGCGGGGTCGAGCAGGCCGCTGATGGTCTTGGCGCGAATCGCCGCGCCGAGCGACGCCGCGGCACCGTCCTTGTCCACGGCCAGCACCGGCAGCGGCGGCACGACCACCTGGCGCGAACGCGTGCCGAGGGTGCCCACGGCCACTGCCACGACCAGAGCCAGCACGAGCACCGCCAAGCCGATCAGGATTCGTTTGATCATCACCACCTCGGCATCGATTGCAGCACCGCCCGGCCCGCTTGTTGCGGCCTCAGGAGAAGCTCTTGCCTTCGGCGGCCAGCCTGGCCAGCAGCGGCGCGGGCTTCCAGAACTCCGCATCGTCGCGCGGATTGGCGGCGAACTTCTTCATCGCCTGCACGACGTTGAACATGCCCACCGTGTCCGCATAGCACATCGGCCCGCCTCGGTGCAGCGGGAAGCCGTAACCGGTGAGGTACACGACGTCGAGGTCGCTGGCCTTGCTGGCGATGCCTTCCTCGACGATCTTGGCGCCCTCGTTGACCAGCGCGTAGACGAGCCGGTGCACGATCTCCTCGTCGCCGATCTTGCGCGGCGTGATGCCGAGCTCGGCGCGGTGCTTCTCCAGCATCTCGTTCACGACGGGGCTCGGGATCGCATCGCGCTTGCCCGGCTGGTAGTCGTACCAGCCGGCGCTCGTCTTCTGCCCGTAGCGGCCCAGCTCGCACAGCAAGTCGGCCGTCTTGCTGTAGCGCATGTGGGGCTTCTCGACATAGCGGCGCTTGCGGATCGCCCAGCCGATGTCGTTGCCCGCGAGGTCGCCCATGCGGAACGGCCCCATCGCCATGCCCCACTTCTCGATGGCCTTGTCCACCTGCTGCGGCGTGCAGCCCTCTTCCAGCAGGAAGCCGGCCTGGCGGCTGTACTGCTCGATCATCCGGTTGCCGATGAAGCCGTCGCACACGCCCGAGACCACCGCCGTTTTGCGGATCTTCTTGGCCAGCGCCATCACCGTGGCCAGCACGTCCTTGGCGGTGGCCTTGCCGCGCACCACCTCCAGCAGCTTCATCACGTTGGCCGGGCTGAAGAAGTGGGTGCCGATCACGTCCTGCGCCCGCTTGGTGAACGACGCGATCCTGTCGACGTCCAGCGTGCTGGTGTTGGTGGCGAGGATGGCGCCCGGCTTCATCACCTCGTCGAGCGTCCTGAACACCTTCTCCTTGACGCCCATGTCCTCGAACACGGCCTCGATGACCATGTCGGCACCCTTGATGTCGTCGTAGCTCAGCGTGGTGGACAGCAGGCTCATGCGCTGTTCGAGCTTGTCCTGCTTGAGCTTGCCCTTCTTGACCTGCGCCTCGTAGTTCTTGCGGATGGTGGCCAGGCCGCGGTCGAGCGCTTCCTGCTTCATCTCGAGCATCGTCACCGGGATGCCGGCGTTCAGGAAGTTCATCGTGATGCCGCCGCCCATGGTGCCCGCTCCGATGACGGCCAGCTTCTCCACCTTTCGCTGCGTCGTCTCCTCGGGCACGTCGGGAATCTTGCTGGCGGCGCGCTCGGCGAAGAACGCGTGGCGCAGTGCCTTGCACTCCGGCGTGAGCATCAGCGCGAGGAAGATCTCGCGCTCGGCCAGCATGCCCGCATCGAAGGGCATCTTCAGGCTGGCCTCCACCGCGTCGACGCACTTGGGCGGCGCGGGAAAGTTCCTGGCCATGCCCTTGACCATGTTGCGCGCGAACTGGAGGTAGGCGTCGGCGTTCGGGTGCGACACCTTCATGTCGCGCACCCGTGGCAGGGGCTTGCCCATGCCGCCCGCACCGGTCGGCAGCGGCTTGGCACCGCCGGCATGCTCGGCGCCCTTGGCGGCGGCGTAGGCGCAGGCGCCCTCCAGCAGGTCGCCGGTGACGACCTGGTCGAACAGCTTCTGGCCCGGCAGCGACGCCAGCAGCTCGCTCTTCACCGGCTCGCCGCTGACGATCATGTTCAGCGCCGTCTCCACGCCCAGCACGCGCGGCAGGCGCTGGGTGCCGCCGGCCCCGGGGATGAGGCCGATCTTCACCTCGGGCAGCGCGACGTTGGTGCCCGGCGCCGCCACGCGGTAATGCGCGCCCAGCGCCAGCTCGAGGCCACCGCCCATGCACACCGTGTGCACCGCGGCCACCACCGGCTTGGTGCAGTTGTCCAGCTGGCGGATGAGCGTGAGCAGGTTCGGCTCGGCCACCGCCTTGGGGCTGCCGAACTCGCGGATGTCGGCGCCACCGGAGAACGCCTTGCCGGCGCCGGTGATGACGATGGCGGCGATCGCCGCGTCGCCCTCGGCCTTCTCGATGCCCGCGGCGAACTCGCGCCGCGTGTCATAGCCCAGGCCGTTGACCGGCGGGTTGTCCAGCGTGACCACGGCGATGTTGCCGCGCACCTCGTACTTGGCGCCCATGGCGTCTCCTCGATCGGCAAGGCTGTCGGGAAGGCGCGCACGCCTTCACGCGGATTTTGGAACGGTCGTTCGATTCTAGGAGGCTGCGCCGGGCCCTTCCTGTCCCAGCAGCGACAAAGCCCGTGGCCGACGTCGGCCGGGGCGTGGGCCGGCAACCCTGACCCTTGTCCGTGACCCCGGTCAAGGCGCCCCGGCGTGGCCGGCGATACCTTGCGCGGCCGCGCGCTCGCGGCGCGCCGCCAGGCGGCCCCGGGGCGGGCAGCCAGCAGACAGCAATGAACCGAAGGAGTGCCAGTTGGCCGATTCCACCTCCCCCCAGGTCGTCATCGTCGGCGCTGGCCCCGCGGGGCTGGCGCTGGCCGTGGCGTTGTCGCAGCAGGGGCTGCGCAGCACGGTGCTGGAGCAGCAGCCGGTCGAGGCACTGGCCGACCCGCCGGAAGACGGCCGCGACATCGCGCTGACGCACCGCGCCCGCCGCGTACTCGAGCAACTGGGCATCTGGGCCCGACTGCCCGCTGACGAGGTGGCGCCGCTGTGCCAGGCGCAGGTGCGCGACGGGGTCTCGCCGCTGGTGCTGCCGTTCAGCGCGCAGCGCGAGGGCCACGAGGCCCTGGGCTGGCTGGTGCCCAATCACCGCATCCGCGAGGCCGCCTTCGCGGCGGCCCGGCAAGCCCCGGGCGTGGAGTTGCTCGGTGACACCACCGTCACCGCGCTGGAGCGCAGCGCGGCCGAGGCGGCGGTTCGGGGCGCCGGGGGCCTGCGCCGTGCAGCGCCCCTGGTGGTGGCCGCCGACAGCCGCTTCTCGGCCGTGCGGCGCATGGCCGGCATCGGCGCGCAAATGCTCGACTTCGGCCGCACCGCCATCGTCTGCCGCCTGCAGCACGAGGCCGACCACGAGGGCATCGCGCACGAGTGCTTCCGCTACGAGAACACGCTGGCCATCCTGCCGATGGCCGGCCGGCAATGCTCGGCCGTCGTCACGCTGCCCAGCGACCGCGCCGCGCAGTGGCTGGCGCTGCCCGATGCCGAGTTCGCCGCCCGCGTGCAGGAGCAGTTCGGCCAGCGCCTGGGCGCCATGACGGTGGCCGCCCCACGCCACAGCTACCCGCTGGTGGGCGTGTACGCGCACCGCTTCGTCGCGCCGCGCTTCGCACTGGTGGGCGACGCCGCGGTCGGCATGCATCCGGTCACCGCGCACGGCTACAACTTCGGGCTGTATGGCGTGGAGGTGCTGGCGCGCGAACTCGCGCGCGCGCATCGCCTCGGGCACGACGTCGGCGCCGTGGCGCCATTGCAGGCCTACGAGCGCGAGCACCGGCGCACCACCTGGCCGATCTACGTCGGCACCAACGCGCTGGTGCGTCTGTTCACCGACGACCGCGCGCCGGCGCGGCTGCTGCGCGGCGCGGTGCTGCGCGTGGCGCGCCAGCTGCCGCCGCTGCAGGCGGCCATCGCGCGCCAGCTCACCGGCGGTGCGCGGCGCTGAGCAGGGCGCCCCGGCGGCCTGATCCAACCAACACGCTGCGGCGTACGAGCGCTCGGCAACCGACCCGTCTGCCCAGCCAAGGCCGCCGGGTGGTCGGCGCAGCGAAATCAAGGGGGCATCGGGGGGCCGAGCGCAGCTCGGCCGCC
>JAEUPD010000031.1 GCA_016788525.1 Rubrivivax sp. | reverse complement strand
TCCCGGCTTGCTGGCAAGCCGGGTAGGCCGACGGTGTATCCGTCGGCCGTCATCGCCGGCGGGCTTCAGCCCGACGGCGACGCCGGGCCTCGCGTCCCGCGCGGCGCTGCGCTTCGGGCCGAACCTCTGCTCGCCGCGACTTCCATGCGCGCATGCGCGGGCGACAACGATGGTCTGAACTGCCGGATCCAGGACAAGGGGAGCGGCGGGCCCAGCACAGCTGGGCCGCCCGAAGAGGACATGCGCGCCAGCCGAACACCTGGCGGCCTTGGCGCGCCACCCCCTCGAACCGGCCACTGCCGGATTCAGCTTGATCGGCCGGCCAGGCCTCAGCCCGACCAGCGCACCAGCACGCCGGCATCACGCGTCAGCGCCAGCGCCACCACGCCCCCCACCAGCAGCAGCGCGGCGCCGAACGCCGCGGCCCGGCCCGCGCGCGTGCGCGCGCGCTTCATGGCCACCGAGCCGACGCCGATGTAGGCCACCACCAGCAAGAGCTTGATCAGCAGCCAGCGGTCGCGCTGCGGATCGAGCGCCAGCCACCACCACAGCGTGCCGCCGGCGGCGACGAGCAGGGTGTCGATGGCGACGCTGGCCACGCGCAGCACGGGCCGGTGCGGCCAGCGTGCGCCGCCGAGCACACCCAGGACACGGGCGACAAACAGCGACACGCTCAACGCCGCCAGCGCGACGTGCATGTGCTTGAGCAGCAGGTAGTGGGTGGCGATCAGGCTCATCGGCGCGGGCGACGGGCATGCTGCCCGCTTACCAACGCCCGCGCAACGTCAGGCGCCAGGTGCGCGGCGGCTCGGCCTGCTGGAACAGTGCCGACCGCTCGGCCAGCCGCACGTCGCCAAGGTTGTCCACGCCGAGCATCAACTCGACATCACCGGTCAGCTGCCAGCCGGCGTGGGCATACAGCAGCGTCAGGTCAGGCGCCGCCACCGCCGGCGCGCCGGCGGTCGCCGCGGGCAGGCGCTGATCGGCGCTGTACTCGATGCGCAGCCCGGCCCGCCACGGCCTGCGCTGCCAGTCCAGGCGCGCACCGGCGCTGTGCCGCGGCCGGCGCTCCAGGCGCACGCCGGCGCCAGTGGTCGCGTCGAGGTAGGTGTAGCTCACGAGCGCCGCGAGCCCGGCGGGCAGCCGCTCGGACAGCGAGGCCTCGAGGCCACGCAGTTTCGCGCGGGCGAGGTTCTCGTAGGTGTAGGTGCCGGTGCCCGGCGCCGCACCCGGGGTGACGAGCCGCACCTCGATCAGGTCGTCCACGCGCTGCTCGAACGCCGCCAGCTGCATCTCGCGGCCTTCCTGCTGCCATACCAGCGCGACCTCGCCGCCGTCGCTCGTCTCCGGTCGCAGCGCCGGGTTGCCGAGAAAGATGTTGGGGCCTTCGCTGCGGCCACCGGGCACGATCTGCTTGAGGTTTGGCGCCTTGAAGCCGTGGCTCAGGCCGCCCTTGACGGTGAGGCCGCCGCCGGCGCGCCACACCAGGTAGGCGCGCGGGCTCGTCTCCTGGCCGAACAGCTGGTGGCGGTCGTGGCGCAGCCCGAGCGTGAGGCGCAGCGCCTCGCCCAGCGCGGCTTCGTCCTGGAGATACAGCGCGCGGTGCTGTGCGATCGACCGGCCGCCGGGCAGGCCGGGGTCGTGCAGCGCCTCGTTGTGCGCCTCGAATCCGGCGGTGACGGCTTGCGCATCGAAGGTGGCCCGCGCCTGGCCTTCGAGCACGCGGTCGTCCAGCCGCTGGGGCGGGTTGATCGCCACGCCGGCCGTGCGCGCGTTGACCACGTCGATCGCGCTGCGGTAGGCGCGCAGCTGCGTGGTCACCGGCTGCGAGGGCGAGGCGAGCGCGGGCACCGAGCGCCACTGCGCCTCCCAGCCGACCGACCCCAGCGTGCGGTGAATGAAATTCTCGGTGACGTGGTAGCGGCGCGCGCCGCTGCGCTCGCGCGCATCGGCCCAGCGGCGCTCGCTCGCTTCGCGGTGTTCGGCCTCGACGCGGTGGTCGGGCTGCGGCTGCCACACGAGGCCCAGCCAGCCGTCGCGCTTGTCGCGCCCTTCCAGCTCGGAGATGCGCGGGTCGGTGGCCGACGCGATGGCGGCGCTGCGCCGCTCGGCGGCGCCAGCCCGCAGGCTGAGGCCCAGCGTCGAGTCGAGCGGGCCGTCGGCGCGCAGCGACAGCGCGTGCCCGTCGCCGCCGCGCGCGCCTTCGGCCCGGCTGCCCGTCGCCGTGGCAGCGAAGCCCCAGCGGTCGCCGGGCTGGCGCGTGATCACGTTGACCACGCCGCCCAGGGCCTCGGACCCGTACAGCACCGACAGCGGCCCGCGCACGACCTCGATGCGCTCGATGTCGTCCATGCCGACCCAGTCGACTTCGAAGTCCGAATGGCCGATCACGCCGTCGGTCGCGCCGATGCGCCGGCCGTCGACAAGAAACAGCGTGTGCTTGCTGTCCAGCCCGCGCAGGCTCAGCACCTGGCGCCCGCCGATCGCCCGGCCCTGCAGGGTGAGGCCGGTCTCGCCGCGCACCGCCGAGAGCACGTTGTCGGCGCCGCGCGCCTCGATGTCGCGGCGCGTGACGATGGACAGCGTGCCGGGAGCCTCGACCGCCAGCATGGCGTGGCGCGTGGTCGTCACCACGATGCGCTGCGCCTCGGCGGGCAAGGGCGGGTCGGGCCGCTCGGTTGCGTGGCCGGCGCCGGCCATCTGCGCCGGCGCCTGCGCGGCCAGCGCGGCCAATGCGGCCGCGGCGAAGGCGGCGGGAAGGCGTGGGCGTGCATGCATGGGCGGCGAGCATCGTGGCGGCGCCCGCCGGCGGGCCTTGAACTGGGTCACGTCGCCGCGCGCTGCAAGCGCCCGGGTTGACGCGCGTCAAGGGTGGCCGCCCGGTTGAACTGGTTCAAGGACACCGCAAGGCATCGGCCCCGAGCATCGCCGCCAGTTTCGCGAGCCCCGAACCCTCGACCACCGCATCCGAGAGGAGCTGAGATGACCCGCCCGATCGCAAGAGAAACGACCCGGACCGCCTGGCGAACCGTTGCCAGCGCGGCAGCCGCCGCGTGGCTGGCCGCGCTGCCATGGGCCGCCATGGCGCAGGACAAGAAGCCGGTGACGCCGCCCGAGCTGAGCTACCAGGCCGGCTCGTCGCCGCTGGCCAGCGAGCCGATGTACCAGGCCTCCAACCCCAAGGCCCCACCGATGACGCAGGCCGAGTTCGAGACCTCGCGCCGCATCTACTTCGAGCGCTGCGCCGGCTGCCACGGCGTGCTGCGCAAGGGCGCCACCGGCAAGCCGCTGACGCCCGACCTGACCATCGGCAAGGGCACCGACTACCTCAAGGTCTTCATCGCCTACGGCTCGCCGGCCGGCATGCCCAACTGGCAGACCAGCGGCGAGATGAGCGAGAAGGAAGTCGACATGCTGGCGCGCTACATCCAGCACGACCCGCCGACGCCGCCCGAGTTCGGCCTGGCCGACATGAAGAAGACTTGGAAAGTCATCGTGCCGCCTGAGCTCAGGCCGAAGCGCAAGATGAACAACTACAACATCGCCAACATCTTCTCGACCACGCTGCGCGACACCGGCGAGGTGGCCATCATCGACGGCGACACCAAGCAGATCATCAACATCGTCAAGACCGGCTACGCGGTGCACATCTCGCGCCTGTCGGCCTCCGGGCGCTACCTGTTCGTGATCGGGCGCGACGCCAAGATCAACATCATCGACCTGTGGATGGAAAAGCCCGACAACGTGGCCGAGATCCGCGTGGGGCTGGAAGCGCGCTCGGTCGACACCAGCAAGTACAAGGGCAAGGAGGGCGACTTCACCGACAAGTTCGCCGTCGCCGGCAGCTACTGGCCGCCGCAGTTCGTGATCATGAAGGGCGACACGCTGGAGCCGCTGAAGATCGTGGCCACCCGCGGCATGGTGGTCGGCACGCAGGAATATCACCCCGAGCCGCGCGTGGCCAGCATCGTGGCCAGCCACTTCAAGCCCGAGTTCGTGGTCAACGTCAAGGAGACGGGCAAGACGCTGATGGTCGACTACTCGGACATTGACGCGTTGAAGATCACCGAGATCGGCTCGGCCCCCTTCCTGCACGACGGCGGCTGGGACGCCAGCAAGCGCTATTTCCTGGTGGCCGCCAACAACAGCAACAAGATCGCCACCATCGACGCCAAGACCGGCAAGCTGGCCGCGCTCACCGAGGTCGGCAAGATCCCGCACCCCGGCCGCGGCGCCAACTTCGTGCACCCGCAATTCGGCCGCGTGTGGGCCACCGGGCACCTGGGCGACGAGACGATCTCGCTGATTGCCACCGACGACAAGCGCAAGGCCACGGCGTTCAAGCAGGTGGCGCAGCTCAAGGGCCAGGGCGGCGGCAACCTCTTCATCAAGACGCACCCGAAGTCCACCAACCTGTACGTCGACACGCCGCTGAACCCCGACCCGAAGATCTCGCAGTCGGTGGCGGTGTTCGACATCCGCAACCTGGCCGCGGGCTTCAAGGTGCTGCCGATTGCGGAGTGGGCCGACCTGAAGGACGACGGCGCCAAGCGCGTGGTGCAGCCCGAGTACAACAAGGCCGGCGACGAGGTGTGGTTCGCGGTCTGGTCAGCCAAGAACAAGCAAAGCGCGTTGGTGGTCGTGGACGACAAGACGCTCCAGCTGAAGGCGGTGATCAAGGACCCGCGCCTGATCACGCCCACCGGGCACTTCAACGTCCACAACACGCAGCACGACGTCTAC
>JAEUPD010000259.1 GCA_016788525.1 Rubrivivax sp. | reverse complement strand
CGGGCTGGACATCGAAGGCAAGGTGTTCCAGGACCGCTTCCTCATCGCCGACGTGGTGCTCAGCCGCGAGATCTTCCCGGCCGAGCGCACCGAGCGGCGCTTCTGGTTCGAGCCCACCTTCTTCAACGGCCAGAGCGCGCTGCTGCACCGCGAGGCCGACAACGTCTGGCGCATCGACTTCCAGCTCGGCTGGGATGTCGACCCCGAGGAAGAGAAGAAGCCCGAGCGCGTGCTGCCGCGCGTGCGCGCCGCGCTCGACGGCCAGGGCTTCCAGGACGTGGGCTTCGAGCTCGAGTGGGCCAGCGTCTACGCCTTCCAGTGCCGGCGCATGAAGAACTTCCGCCACGGCCGCGTGCTCTTCGTCGGCGACGCCGCGCACCAGGTCAGCCCGTTCGGCGCGCGTGGCGCCAACAGCGGCGTGCAAGACACCGACAACCTGATGTGGAAGCTCGCCCTCGTGCAGCAGGGCCTGGCGCCCGAGGCGCTGCTGCAAAGCTACGACAGCGAGCGTACCGAGGCGGCCGACGAGAACATCCTCAACAGCACGCGCGCCACCGACTTCATGACGCCCAAGACGCGCGCCTCGAAGGTGTTCCGCCAGGCGGTGCTGAGCCTGGCGCGAGAAACGCCCTGCGGCCGTGCGCTGGTGAACTCGGGGCGGCTGTCGGTGCCGACGATCCACCGCGACTCGCCGCTGTCCACCCCCGACACCGAGGAGTTTGCCGGCTGGATGGTGCCTGGCGCCCCGGCCGACGATGCGCCCTGGCCCGCCGCGCAAGGCGGCGGCTGGCTGCTTGATCAACTGGGCAATGGCTTCGTGCTGATGCTGTTCCGCAGCGAGCCGAGTGCCGGCGAGCGCGCCGCCATCGAACAGCTGGCCTCTGCGGCGGTGCCGGCGCGCACGCTGCTCGTTGCCCCGGAAGGGCTCATCGCCCAGCGCTACGACGCGCGCCCCGGCACCTGCTACCTGATGCGGCCCGACCAGATCGTCGCCGCGCGCTGGCGCACGCTCGAGCCGGACGCCGTGCAAGGCGCGCTCGCCCGCGCCACCGGCTGGCCGGCCGCCCAGCGGGCGGTGGCCCGCGGCGCGGAAGTGGCCTGAGACATGAACCCCATGAATCACCTCAACATCCAGCCCAACTTCGGCGCCCCCGGCCAGCGCTACCGCCACGGCTACATGCCCGGCGACCGCTTCTACGAGATGCTGATCGAAGGCCACCGCGGCCTCACCGACGAGCAAAGCGAGCTGATGAACGCCCGCCTCATCCTGCTGTTGGCCAATCACATCGGCGACCTGCGCGTGCTCGAAGAAGCCATCGCCACCGCGCGCGGCGGCATCCAGCCCGCCCAGGAGTGACCCCCATGCTGCAACGAGTGACCTCCGAGACGCACCTGCTCACCGGCTTCGGCAACGAGTTCCAGAGCGAAGCGGTGCCCGGCGCGCTGCCGGTGGGCCGCAACAGCCCGCAAAGGGCGCCGCTCGGCCTGTACGCCGAGGTGCTCTCCGGCACGGCCTTCACCGCCCCGCGCGCCGAGAACCGCCGCACGTGGATGTACCGCCGCCAGCCGAGCGTGGTGAGCGGCGCCTACGAGGTCTGTGCGCAGCCGCACTGGAAGAGCGGCGCCGCCGAGGGCGTGGCGATGCCGCCCGACCCGCTGCGCTGGGCACCGGTGCCGGTGCCCGAGGCGGCCGCGGCGCCGCTGGACTTCGTCGACGGCGTGCGCACGGTGGTCGTGAACGGCGACCCCGAGGCGCAAAGCGGCATCGCCGTGCACCTCGTGCTGTGCAACACCTCGATGCAGCGCGCCTTCGTCAACGCCGACGGCGAGATGCTGCTCGTGCCGCAACAGGGCGCGCTCGCGATCACCACCGAACTCGGGGTGCTGGACGTGGAGCCCGGCGAGATCGCCGTGCTGCCGCGCGGCCTGGCCTTCCGCGTCGCGGTGAGCGGGCCCACGCGCCTGTACGCCTGCGAGAACTATGGCGCGCCGTTCCACCTGCCCGAGCTGGGGCCGATCGGCAGCAACGGCCTGGCCAACGCGCGCGACTTCATCGCGCCGCAGGCCGCCTTCGATGCCGACGCCGGGCCGGTCGAGGTGGTGCGCAAGTTCGGCGGCCAGCTGTGGCGCACGCGCTCGGCGGCCACGCCGTTCAACGTCGTCGCCTGGCACGGCAACCTGGTGCCGGTGAAGTTCGACACGCGGCGCTTCAACACCATCGGCACGGTCAGCTTCGACCACCCCGACCCGAGCATCTTCACCGTGCTCACCAGCCCCAGCGACACGCCGGGCACCGCCAACTGCGACTTCGTGATCTTCCCGCCACGCTGGATGGTGGGCGAGGACACCTTCCGCCCGCCCTGGTACCACCGCAACGTGATGAGCGAGTTCATGGGCCTGGTGTACGGCCAGTACGACGCCAAGCCCGAAGGCTTTCGCCCTGGCGGCATGAGCCTGCACAACTGCATGGTGCCGCACGGCCCCGATGCCGAGGCGTTCGAGCGGGCCAGCGCCGCGCCGCTGGCGCCGCACAAGCTCGACCACACGCTGGCGTTCATGTTCGAAAGCCGCTGGCGCTTCAAGCCCACGGCGTGGGCGATGAGGGATTGCGCAGCGCTCGACCGCGGCTATGCTGGTTGCTGGGCCGGCCTGAAAGACCAGTTCAAGGCCTGAGCCCAGGACCCTGGCGTGCAGGCCCGCGGCCGCGCGCCGAACGCCGGCGCCCCCAGCGCCACCGACCCGACCCCGCTCACGCCGATGCTGCTGACCGATGCCACCCACGACCCGGCGCTGAAGAGCTGGGTCGAAAGCGCCAACGCCCCGGGATGCGATTTCCCGATCCAGAACCTGCCCTACGCGCGTATGCGCCGCGCGGGCAGCGACGAGCCGTGGCGCATCGGCGTGGCCATCGGCGACCAGGTGCTCGACCTCTTGAAGGCGACCCAGCAGTGCCCGTGGGGCGAGGCCGTCGCGCCGCTGCTGCAGCCGTTGGCCGAAGGTGACCTGGCCGCATTCGCGGCCCAGGGCCCCTCGGCGTGGAGGCTCGTGCGCGAAGGCCTTTCGATGGCGCTGGAAGCCGGCAGCGACCAGGCACCGTTTCTCGAGCTGTGCCTGCTCGACCCGGGTGAGCTGGAGTACTCGCTGCCGTTCGTCGTGCGCAACTACACCGACTTCTACGCCGGCATCCACCACGCCCGTGCGGTGGGCGCGCTGTTCCGGCCCGACAACCCGCTGTTGCCCAACTACACCTGGGTGCCGATCGGCTACCACGGCCGCGCTTCCTCGGTGGTGGCCGAAGGTGGCACGGTGCGCCGGCCGATGGGCCAGACCAAGGCCGCTGACGCCGCCAAACCGGAGTTCGGCCCATGCCGGCGGCTGGACTACGAGCTCGAGCTCGGGCTGTGGATGGGCGCGGCCAATGACCTGGGCATGCCGGTGGACATGGCCGCGGCGGAGTCGCGGCTGTTCGGCATCACGCTGCTCAACGACTGGTCGGCGCGCGACGTCCAGGCCTGGGAGTACCAGCCCCTGGGGCCGTTCCTGTCCAAGAGTTTCGCCACCTCGGTGTCGCCGTGGGTGGTGACGTTCGACGCGCTGGCACCGCTGCGCCGGCCGTTCCAGCGGCCGGCCGGCGAGCCGCCGCCGCTGCCCTACCTCGACTCGGCGCGCAACCGCGACAGCGGCGCGCTCGAACTCACGGTGGAAGCCTGGCTGCAGACCGAACGCATGAAGAAGCACGGCCAGCCGGCGGTGCGCCTGTCGCGCGCCAACGTGCTGCAGGCCGCCTACTGGACGCCTGCCCAGCTGGTGACGCACCACACCAGCAACGGCTGCAACCTGCAGATCGGCGACCTGCTGGGCACCGGCACGCTCTCCGGGCCGGGCGAGGGTGAGTCGGGCAGCCTGCTGGAGCTCAGCCGCGGCGGCAAGGCGCCCATCGAGCTGCCCGGCGGCGAGCGCCGCACGTTCCTCGAAGATGGCGACACGCTCACCCTGAAGGCCTACGGCGAGGTGCCTGGCGGCGTGCGCATCGGCCTGGGCAGCGTGGCCGGCACGGTGCTGCCGGCGGACTGATCGCGCCCTGGCACGCACCCTGGCGCGCACCCCGGCGCGCACCCCGGCGCGCGGAACAGCGGCCGCGAGCGCGATCATCATCCTGTCCTCCCGGCACGCGCCGGCCCGGCCAGGCCAGGGGACGGACGGCAACGATGAACCCCGAAGGCAATCTCGAGGAATTCCAGGACCCGGTCAACTACGACCTCGAGGAGGTTCCGGGCTCGCACGAGCGTATCGCGATGATCTGCGACGCGGTGAGCCGCCAGGGCCCCAGCACCCTCGAGCTGGCCTGCGGCACCGGCATCGTCACGCTGCCGCTGGCCGCGGCCGGGCAGCACACCACCGGCGTGGACCTGAGCCGGCCGATGCTCGAACATGCACGCGCCAAGGCCGCCTCGATGGGCCTGGGCGGCCGCACTGCATGGCACCACGCCGACGCGTGCGGGGTGCGCCTTCCTGCCCGGTTCGCCAGCGCCGTGCTCACAGGCAATGCCTTCCAGGCCTTTCTCACCGACGCCGACCAGCGTGCACTGCTGGCCACGGTGCACGCGCACCTCGAAGTCGGTGGCCTCTTCGTCTTCGAGACACGCAACCCTGCGGGGCACCCGCTGCACGACATCAGCGAGTGGGAGCCCTGGTTCGAGTACACGAGCGCCCAGGGCCACCGCGTCAGCGTGGGCGGCACGCAGCGCTGGGATGCGGCCGCGCGTGTGTTGCACTGGACCACCGAACGGCGCTGGACCGATGCCCGTTCCGGCCAGCGCTACCAGCGCAGCACGCGCATTGCCTGCCGCTTCACCCCGCCGGACGAACTGGCCGCGCTGCTCGCCGCGGCCGGCTTCACGATCGAGCGGCAGCTCGGCGCCTGGGACGGCTCGCCGCTTTGCGCGAGTTCGCCAGAGATCGTCACCTTCTGCCGCCCGCGTTCCTAGGCCGCTGCCAGCGCCGGCCCACGCTGCAGCAGGGCCAGGACGGCCGGCAACGCCACCTCGGTGGCGCGGCGCCCGGCCTCCACCAGCGCCGGCATGGCGGCGGTGTCGAACAGCCCCACGCGCCGATCCAGCTGGGGCTCGAGGCGCAGCAGCCGCTGGCCACCCACGCGCGCTTCGGCCAGGCGGGACTGCATCAGGTTGTTGAGGAGCGAGGACGACACCTGCGCCAGCAGTCGGCTCGGGCGGTCGATGCGATGAGGCATCGGTGCCGGAAAGCCCAGCGCCAGCACCGCCTGGGCGTCGGCCGCCGCGCTGACGGGCAGCGGGTCGGTCAGGCAGCCGTCCACCAGGCGTCGGCCGTCGATCGTCACCGGGGTGAACATGAAGGGCAGCGCGAAGCTGGCCCGCAATGCCTGCACCACGCTGCCGCTGCGCAGCACCACCCGCTCTCCGGTGGCGGCATCGGTGGCGACCACGCGCATCGGCAGCGGCAGCTCGTCCAGCTGGAGGTTGCCGAAGGCCTGGCGCAGACGCCGCATGATCCGGTGGTCGTGGCGCATTGCGAAGTCGGCGTCGAAGCGGCCCAGGCGCGGCCACAACATCTGCGGCAGCGCGCGCCAGCGGCGCTGCGAGGCGACCTCGGGCGACCACAGTGTGGTGGCGATGCGCACGGCATCGTCGGCGCCATGGCCAGCGGCGATCAGCGCGCCGAAGATCGTGCCCGTGCTGCAGCCCACCACCAGGTCAGGTCGCAGGCCGTGTTGCGTCAGCGCCTGCATCATCCCCAGGGCAGCGACGCTGCGCACGCCGCCGCTGCCGACGGCGATGGCGAAGCGCGGTTGAGGAGGGGCCGCTGGCGCAGCAAGCTGGCAAAGAGGGGTGGCGTGCATGGTGGTGAATCGATGGCGTTGAAGGGCCGACGAGAGGTGACGACGCGCCGCTTGGGTCGTCAGTGCGTCAGCGGCACGCAGCGCAGCGAATGCGCTCGGGCGGTGAGCGCCCGCCCGAGCCTTCGCCACAGGCCGAGCGACCGGCGGGCCTTGCCGGCACCGGCCGTGCTGGCATCCACGGCGCTCAGACGGCGCCGCACCCGCACCTGCCCGTCATCCCGCGGGTCAGGGATGCAGGCAAAGCCGCAGCGTTGCGCCAGCGACAGCATGGCCCGGTTGTCCGCCAACACCTCGCCCTCCAGCCAGGCCAGCCCGGCACGGGCGGCGGCCTGCTGAAGCGCACGCAGCGCCCAGCCGCCCACGCCCTGGCCCTGCCAGCGCTCGTCGACCATCAACGCAAACTCGCCGCTGCGACCCTCGTCGACCACGCAGTAGCGGGCTTCGGCCACCAGCTGCTCCAGGCCGGCGTCCAGGGTGCAAACCACCAGGGCCAGCTGGAGCCGGTCGTCCACCTGGCTCAACTGCCGGCACAGGCGGGGCGACGGATTGATCGCGGCGTGGAAGCGGTTGCGCCGGGCGCCGGCCGACTGCGCCAGCAAGAAGGCCGACATCAGGCTCTCGTCCTGTGGAAGAACCGGGCGCAGCAGCAAGTGCTGGGCGCCACCGAGCCGGCGTGTGTCGATCAACGTCGTGGGGTATCGGATCGCCAGACCCGGGGGGGCGTCGGCCGTGGTGGCGGATGTCGGCATGGTGCTCGCAGGTGGTGGTGGCCACGGCTTGTGGCCGCCTCTACGGGTTCCACGCGAGGCGCACGCCGTTCCGGACAGGAGCGGGCGCGCCGGGAGGTCAGCGGGGTCCCAGGCATCCCGGTTGCAGCGCGGTTCTGGCCCGCGCTGTGCCCACGCTCGCGGCGAACACCAGCGCCGCGCTGAGTTCCGCATCGTGCGCCCCGGATTGCGCACGCTGCGCCGCGGCAACGCAAGGCAGCGCAGCTTCCCGCGGTGTGCCGTCGACATGGAACAGCTTCTCGACCGGCACCCGCACGGTGATCCTGGAATGCGGCAGCACCGTTTCGCCGATGGCGCCCAGCAGCTTGGCCATGGGCTTGCCCAGCACGGCCGCACCGCGCGTGGCATGCAGGCCGATGGCCAGGCCCTCGCCCATGCTGCCGGTCCAGCGGCCCACGAGCACGACGACGGGCTTCATGTAGGGCCTCCCGCGGGGAGCCACGATCTCGTCCCAGACGCGCCGGATGCCGTTGACTCGCGACTCCGACACCCGCTCGTGCCGCTGGTACGGGAGCATCCGGTTCACCAAGCGCCCCATGATTCCCCGCGCCACGGTCGAGTTGCCGCCGCTGGGCGTGTCGCGCAGGTCGATCACCAGGGCGCTCGTGTCCTGCAGGTCGGTCAGCGCCCGGTCGAACGCCGGCACCAGCGCCGGCTGGCCCAGCGAGTCGTGGATACGCACATGCCCCACCGCGCCGATGGCGCGCGCCGAGAGCATCTTTGCGGGCTCGGGAGTGCGCGGAGCGAACTCGAACTCCTGCACAGCACCGTCGACCCGGACGACCAGACGAATCACGCCTTGCTCGTGGCGGCCCGCCAGCGCCACCTGGAGCGCCCAGTCGCGCGCACCGGCATCCTCGCGCGCGAGGAACTTCGGCTCGATGGCGCTCACGGCGGCCTGGACGGATTCACCGCCGAGAGCCACCACCTCCATCCCGGGCCGCAAGCCGGCAAGCGCTGCGCCCGAGCCAGCACGCACGGCCAGGATGAGGGCCCGGCCATCCTGCCATCGCGCAAACAGATCGGTCTGCGAGGGCACGAGGCGGTGGGAGCCTGGCGTATGGGTGCCCAGGTGAGCGTGGGGGTCGTAGAGCTCACCCAGCGCCTGCTCCAGCACGCCGACGTAGTCGGAGCGCCGGCTGGCCGCCGCGGCGTGCGGGGCGTAGGAGGCGCACACCCGATCCCAGTCGGTGGCCTTGAGGTCGAAGTACGCGTAAGACTTGCCGACGAACTCGCAGAAGCCGGCGAAGTCCGCCACCCTTTGCTCGATGCTCAGGAAGTCCCGCCCCTTGGCGTGGGCGAGCGAGGGGCAGGCCGCGAGCACGGCCGCAACCGTGGCCAACGACAGTGCGCAAGACAGGCCAGCCATGAATGCCCTTCGATTCAGTTTCAACCACGCCACCAGAAGTGCACGGCCGCGCACAGCACGGCCCCGAGCACGTGATAGCTGCCGGTCACGGCGGCGTACAGCGCGGGCCGGGGCATGTTGGGCGCCAGCGCGTTGACGCTGGTGATGGGCAAGCTGACGCCGGCGCCGACGACCAGGCCGAGCGCAAGCGCTTCATGCAGCGAACTGGTCGCCATGCGCTCCATCAGATGGCCCAGCGCCATGGCCACCGCCGTGCAGCCGGCCAGCGGCACCAGGTAGTAGGGCAGGGCAGGCCGCCACCTTGCCGGCCGCTGAAAGCCCACGGCCCGGTCCCACTGCTTGCCGAAGAGCGGCGTGAACCACAGGCCTCCCAAAGCGAAGTACGCCAGGCCGGCAGCGAGGGTGGAACCGGTGGACATTCAGCGATCTCCCTTCCTCGACTCGCGCAACGGCTCACTCATCGACCACCCGGCCCATCAGGTCGCCCCCGACGGGCAGGTACTGCACCTGCCCGTTGGCGATGGCCATCATGAAGTCCGACTCCAGCGCCGTCAGCAGGGCGGCCCAGTCCAACGACTTGGCCGCCTCGCACGGGCGGGCCAACGGAGTCGGCGATCGGAGCCGCGCGTCCGGTTCGTCGCTGAGGTGGCTGAGCAGGCGCTCGGTGGAGGTGTTCATGAGGGATCCAGGCAGGTCGCTCCGCCTGGCATCTCGCCACGCATCGAGTCGATGCGCGGCGTGCGAGGGGTTGCCCTGTTCCACGCAGAGGGACCCACCGATCGGACATGCCGCCCGGGCGCTCCTGGACTCCCTGGCGTGGATGAAGCGCACGACGGCACGACAGGAGAGGTCATGCGCAGGCGCTGCCGATGGACTGGGCCTGCATCGTTCAGGGCAGCAGGATGTCCACGCCCGCGGAGGCATCGCCCCGTTGCGCGGGAGCAGCCGCCTGCGCAGCCGTGTCGACGGCGGCGACATCGTGTGCGCGAACCGGCTGTTGCGCGAGCGCCGGCCGTCGGTCGGTGTCGCGATGATGCGGGCCTGCGAGCATGATCGTCCCCCCACCTGCCGCCAGGATGGCGATGGCCACGGGGAGCGTGAAGAAGCCCCTGGATGGAGGGAGGGCGGCAGGTCGTTTCATTTGATGACTCACTTCCACGAGCAATGGAAAGCAGGCTGCCAAGGTCGCCGGCAGCCCCGTGATCCGAGGCGACGCGCGCGCGCATCGCGTTGGGGAACCCCGTCGGCGGGCTACCCAGCCTGCTGGGCGGCACCGGCGTCCACGTGCAAATGCGGCACCACGCGGATGCCGCGCGCGAGGTTGGCGAAGTTGGGTGACGTGCGCATCACGTGCTCGTGCAGCACGCGGATCTTCTCCGCCGGCGCGTCGCTTTGCAGCCTGACGTGGTAGTGGACCTCGTTGTAGCCGGCCCCCACCGCCGCGTCGATGCCGAGAAAGCCGCGCAGGTCCAGCTGGCCTTCGGAGCTCACCTCCAGCGCTTCGATGCGGATGCTCATCGCGGCGGCGTTGGCCACCAGCCCCACGGTGAGGCAGGCGTTGAGCGCGGCCAGCAGCAGCTCCTGCGGATTGGGCGAGCGATTGCTGCCGAGCAGTTCCTGCGGCTCGTCGGCGGCGATGGCGAAGCTGCGCTCGTGCCGCTTCCCGCCCAGCTCGTAGTGGCTTACCTGGCCGACCGAGCGCGTCTGGCCGTCCCAGCGGCTGGCGACGCTGAAGCGCACCATGCCTTGCGTGGGGTTGCGTCGGACGTCCTCGATGGTCTCGAGCAAGGCCGGCACGTCGATGCCGTTGAGCGGTTTGTTCATGGTCGTGTTCCTGGATGGCCGCAGCCGGCGGCCTGTCGGCGGGACGCTTCGGTGCCCGCAGGTTCCACGCGAAGCGCGCGCGCAAGCGGACGTGTTCATTGCGCGCCGCCGAGCGGCCGGCAGCGATGCCAGCTACTGACAGCCCGGGTTCGGCGCCGCGCGTGCAGGCGCGGTCTCGCCGACCGGACCACCGGCCGGATCGCCGACAGGACCGCTGAGCTGATCGCGCTGCGGCAGCAGAGCGTCCGGGTTGATCAACAAGTCCAGTTCGAGCAGCGGTGCAGACCAGAGCAGCGTGGCACAGGCGATGGCGAGCGCCGCGATGGCGGCGATGGCGGCGACGGCCCATCGCCACCCGCCGCGGGCGTGTTCGGCAATCCAGTGCTTCATGTTCCCTCCTGCACGCACGCACGCACGCACGCACGCACGCACGAAGCCCGCTGCGGCGGCGGCATGGCGCGCCGCCGCAGCGCCGGCAAAGCCGCAAAGCAGCGGCGACATCGGGTACCACGCAAAGTTCGGCGCGATGCGGACATGGGCCTGGTTGGCGTGGGCCCTCACGGGGGCACTTCAGACGCGGGTCAGATCACACGCTCCTGCCGCGCCGCGCACGCGTCGGCAGCCCGACCGGCTTTCTCAGCGGGCGCCGCGTGGGCGCGTCGGCACCATGTCGAGCAGCCGGGGCCGGGCCTCTTCGCCTTGCATGTAATCGGTGGCCTCCAACAGGCCGACGCGCTGCAGGCTGCGCACCATGACCTTGCCGCTGTCGGGGTAGGTGCAGACCTCATGGCCGTCGTTCAAGCCGACGCCCAAGTAGACGAGATCCTCGTCGAACGGGTTGGCGAGCTGGTGCGCGATGCCCGTGCCGGCCGGGCAGGCGATGCAATCGCCCGGGCCGACCTCCATGACCTCGGCTCCGTAGCGGAACAGCCCACGGCCCGAGAGCACGTAGAACACCTCGTCCTCACGTGCATGGGCGTGGAACGGGCAGCCCGAGCGGCCGGGCGGCACGCGCGAGAGGTTCATGCCCAGGCGCGGGCGCTGCCGCCGCTCCTGCTCGCCCAAGGTGTCGAGCGCCGGCGTCAAGGGCTTGAAGGCACTGCCCCAGTGGGCATCGTCCATCTGCACGATCTCGGCCACGTCGGCCTGGTTGACGACGAGCGGCGGCGGGGGCTTCACTGTGTCCATGGCCCGATTCTGAGCCTGCGGGCTCATCCCCTCGTGGTCGCGGTCGCGGTCCGGCGGGCGCTTGCGTCTGCTGCGCGTCGACGCGGGTGACGCGGGTCGCTCAGGCGGCGGTCAATACCCGTGCGCGCAAAGGCGCCGCGTCGACGATCAGGTCCGGATGTTCGGTCTCGAAGAAGTGCGCTGCGAGTGGATGGCCCCGCGCCATGGAGAGAGCGCGCGCTTCGCGCACAGGCAACGCCAGCACCCGATGCGGCAGCTCGCCGATATGCTGCATCGGCAACAGCGGGCCGCCCTCGAACACGTCGCGGAAGAGCAGCCCCTGGTACAGGCGGTCGAGCGGGCGGCGCGCTGCGGCCACGATCCACGAGGTGCCGGCGGCCACCGAGTACAGGTAGCTCGCCTTGAGCAGTGCGTTGCGCGCCAGCGCGCCGCACTCGCTGGCCTCGACACCCAGGCGCGTGGCTTCGATGATCGGGCCGGCGTCGCGCAGCCAGGCCGGCAGGATCACCGACGCCTCGATCGGCAGCGCACGCTCGTGGTCGACCTGCAGGCGCACGGTGCCCACGGGGCGGCCGTCGTCCTTGCTTTCGGCCAGCAGCACCACCACGCCGGGGCCGCGGTCGGCGTCCTCGACGGTGCGCAGGCGCGCGGCAAACGCCGGCAGGTGCCGACCGTAGGCCTCGGAGCGCATCTGCGTGACCTTGCACAGGTCCTCGGGGCTGGTGGCACGGCGCACCACGAAGGGCAGCGTGATCGTCTGGCGTGATGGCGGGGTGGGTGGGTTCTCGAGGCGCATGGGCGGTGTCCTTCGCAGGGGGATGAAAGCGGCAGGCGGCGTGCGGAGCCCGGTGGGCGATGCCACGAGCCGTGGGCTCCCAAGTGCCACGCGGCCGCGTGCCGGGCTCGGACTCGGCCACCCCCTGCGGGGGTGGTGTCCGCTTCGGGCGCGGGCGCGCGTGGGACACGACACGACATCCGGCGGAACTGCCATGCACATCGCCGGCCCTGAACCACCCACACCGTGCGTGCCGTGCCTGCCGTGCGCGCCACCGGCGGTGCCGGGGTGAGCTCGCGCTTGGCGATGTCCGCCTGCGGTGCGGGGTTGCGTGGAACAGGGCACAACTGCCCCGCCCACCGCCATGGACACCCCCACCGACCCCGAACTGCCGACGCTGCGCGCGCTGAACCGGCGCTTCATCCAGAACTTCGTCGCGCGCGACGTGCCATCGCACGACAAGCTGCTGCATCCGCGCTTCCATGCCATCACGCCGCGCGGCACGCGCATGGAACGCGCCGAGTACCTGACCTGCTGGGCCACCGCGTTCGACCCCGAGGTCATCGTCTACTGGGACATGCGTGACGAGCGCATCGAGCGCTTCGGCGCCGTGGCGCTGGTGTCGGCCACCAACCGCTGGGTCCGCCTGCAGGACGGCACGCCGCTGACCGGCATGACCTGCTACACCGACACCTACGTGCTCGAAGGCGGGCGCTGGCGTTGCGTGCTGGCGCAACTCACACCGGTGGCCGAGCCGTCTGCGGCCGGCGACGACGGCGTCGTCGTGCGCTACCACAAGGGGGTGCTCGACACGGTCTGGCCGGGGCCGCGCCCATGACGACGGTGGCGTGGCTTGGATGCGGCGCCGCCACGCCAACCTGAGATGCAACGCGGCCCGTGGCGTTGGCGGTGTCTTCCCGAACGTACGCCACCGTCGCCTTGAAGCGAGCGGTCAGGGCTTGGCTCGGGCGTCAGCCTCGGCATGTGCCCGGAGTGACTCCGCCTCGGTGACCAGGTAGCGCCGGGTCAGCCCGCCGAGCAGCCATGCGACTGCTGGCGCCAGTGCGCCGGAGAACTGGAACTCGAGCCTGATCAGCGAGCCGCCGTGGCTCGAGGCCTCCACGGTGTGGTTTGCCCGCATGCGAAGGCCCGGACTCGAGGACTCCCAGGCGAAACTGCTGCCGGGAATCAGTTGCGACACCGTCCAGGTCGCAGGCCTGAGCCTGGGCTGCAGCACCCTGAAGCTCGAGCCCACGGCCAGACTCCCGGAGGACATCGCCTCGACGCGTACGACGGTGGGCAGCCACTCGGGCCAGGCCATGACATCGGCGATGCGATCCCAGACGAGGTGGGCCGGCGCGGCGATCTGCTGGGTTGCCGTGAAGGTGGGCATGTCAAGGGCTTCCTTGCGGCGGGCGACGCCGCTGCCGTCAATCGGGCAGCGCGGTGCGCACCTCGGCCGCGCCGCGCGCCTCCAGGGCCTGCGTGTGAGCCCGCAGTTCAGCCAGCGCCGCCGCACGCAAGGCCGGCGGCGCCACGGCAGCGAACTCGGCCGTGCCAAGCCGTGCCTGCAGCCGCACCAGCAACGAGTGGCCGGCATGGGCGTGCGGGCTCGCGCGACCGCGGCGAGCCTGCGCGCCGAATGCTTCGACCAGCTTTTGTTGCGTGCGTAGACACGAAGCCGTCTGCGGCGCGTGGCCGGTGGCAAGCCAGGCACTCGGCTTGGTCCACCGACTCGCGCACGCTTCGCTCGGCGTCGAAAAGCAGCATGGTGCCAGTCGCCGTTGCGGCTGGCCCTCGGGGGTGCGGACTAGAGCCGGAAGCGCGCGATCATCAACACGGTCAGCAGGCACATCGCGGCGTTGGCGGCGTTCACCACCACGGCGCGGTTGCTGCGGCGGCCGTTGTGCTCGAACAGCCACGCGGCCATCGTGGCGTTGGCGCCGAGCCAGGTGAGCCAGGTCCACAGCGAGTGCTGGCTGGAGTCGCCGCTGGAGTGGATGGCCCACAAGGTCGGCAGGTAGGCCAGTGCGCGCACCGAATTGAACAGCGTGAACGACCAGGTCAACGCCATCAGGTAGCCCTCGCGCAGCGTGCCGGCGGGCCCTTGCGCTGCCACGATGGACGACCGCATCTCAGCGCCGCCGGCCATGGGCCGCCGGGCCCTGAGGCCGCTTGGTGTCAGAGGCCGGCGGGTGCGGCGTGGCAACGCCGGCCGCGGCCGCCCAGTCCGCCACCTGGTGTGGCGCGCAATCCCAGTCGCGCCCGAAGTGCGCGAGCCCGTGTTCGCACATCCAGAGTGCCCGGCGCGCTGCCGGCGGGTGCCCGGCATCGGCCAGCGCGACGAAGCGGCCGTAGGCCTCGGGAAAGCGCCCTTGCTGGAACGCGTGCTCGGCGCGGGTGTGCAGCTGGTCGGCCAGGGGCGTGGGCGCCCGGCGTGGGGCGGCCGGGGCCGGGGCGGCGACGGCAGCCGTCCCGAAGAAGAAGGTGAGGCCGGCCAGGCCGGCGGCAGTGCGTCGGCGGCGGCAGATCGAAGGCTGGGTCATCGGCAGGCTCCCGGGGGCCAGGCAGTGGTGATACCGGGTACTACGCTGCGGGCCCGGGGTTCCGGACAGGCAAAGGGCCGCGCTGCGCCGTGCTTCCCTCTCACGAGGGACGACGGGCCAGTGCGCCGCGTGCCGGCGCCATGGCGGCACCGATGTCCAGCAGCGTCCACCCGCGCCACCAGCGGCGGCGGGCCCGGCCCTCGCGTCGCGCCGGGCCCGGGCGGTCGGGCTATGCCGGCTGAACGAGGCGGCGCAGCGCAGGCACCGGTGAGCGCGCCAGCACGCTGCGGGCGGTGCTGCGCTCGGCGCGGGCTTCGGCGACGCGGCCCAGTTGCTGCAGAGCCTGCGCGCGCCAGTGCAGCACTTCGGCCATGCCCTCGCTGCCGGGGCTCGACTCCTGCCATGCCGCCAGCAGCGGGTCCAGCGCCTGCAGCGCGCGGCCGGGCTGGCCCTGGCGCAGGTGCAGCCGAGCTTGCGCGAGCCAGGCCGTGCTGGAAAGCGGCGAAGGCTGCACCTGGGCTCGCGTGAACAGGGCCAGGGCCTCGCGCGTGAAAGCTTCGGCGGCTGCGAGGTCGCCACGGGCCAGCTGCAGCGTGGCCAGCTCGGCCGCGATCGCCGCCTGGGTGCCGGGGCGGCTGGTGGCGCGGCTGGGGTCATTCCACCCGCGACTCGCGTACTCCAGCGCCGGCCCGTCGCGGCCGGTCAGCCGTTCGGCCAAGGCACGTGCCCAGAAGGCCTCGGCACGCAGCGAGGCTTCGCGCGAAGCCGGGCCGGCGGCCTCGATCGCGGCCAATGCCGCACCCACTTCGGCCTCGGCACCGGCGAACTCGCCGCGCCACGCCATCACGCGCGCCCCGCGCAGGGTGCTCTGCACCGCCGCTGCCGTGGTCGGCGGCTCGGTCCGCCGGCCCTGCCCGGCGGCCGCCGCGGCGCGGCGCAGCTCTTCGTTCTCGGTGCCCAGTGCGTGCACTTCGTCCGTTCGGCGGGCGTACCCGAGCAGCACCACGAGCGCGCCGCGATACGCCAGGCGGTCCTCGTTGTAGGCGCTGTTGTGCTGCGCTTCCAGCGCCACCACCTGCCGCAAGAGACGGATGGCCTCGCCCAGCCGCCCCACCTCGCCCAGCGCCAGCCCGAGCTGGAACAGCGCGTTGCGCACGCGCGGGGTGTCGGCGCCGTCCAGCCGCCGCTGGTCGGCCACCACCTGGCGCAGGATCGGCACTGCGTCGGCGGGGCGGTCGTTGCGGCGCAGGGCCTCGCCGTACCAGCGCTCCACCGCGGTGAGCGTGACATGCGGGCGCGCCGCGCCCAGCGCCGCCTGTGTGCGGTTCATCGCCTCGTTGGCCACGAGCAACTGGCGCTCGTATTGCCGGAAGCGCCCGAGCGTGTTGGACAACAGGCCCAGCGAGGTCAGCGTCTCCTCGTGCTGCGCGCCGAGGTGCTGTTCGGCGGTGGCCACGGCGCGCTCGAGCACGCCGATCGACGCCTCGGCGTCGTTGAGCTTGGCCAGCTGGAACGACTGCATGCGCAGCGCGAACACCGCGTCGCGCGCCGTGGCAGGCAGGCCGGCCACGGCGTCGGGCACCAGCGCATCGGCCAGCGGGCGCGCCTCGTCGGGCCGCAGCACCGCGATCGATTCCACCAGCAGCACGCGGCCGCGCACGGTGAGCGGGTGGCGCGGGCCGAGTGCCGCGGTGGCCCGCGCGACGGCGGCACGCAGCGCCGGCTCGGCGCGCTCGGGTTCGCCCAGCGCCGACAGGCGCTCGCCGATCGTCACGCCGAGGTCGGCCGCGAGCACCGGATCGCCGGCGAGCTCGTTCTCGATGCGCTGGCCGGCCAGCACCAGCAGGTCGGACGTGCGCACCGCGCCGGCGGCTGCTTCGCCACCCTGGCGCGGCTGGGCCTGCCCGATGAGCCCGGCGATGAAGTGCCGCGCCTGCTCGGCGCGTGCCGCTTCGATGCGGGCGGCCCGCGCCTGCCACAGCGCGGCCCCGAGCCCGCCCACCAGCGACACGGCCACCACCGCGCCGGCGGTCACCGCCAGCGCATGGCGGCGCACGAACTTGCGCAGCCGGTAGGCGCGGCTGGGCGGCTGCGCCTGCACCGGCTGGCCGTCGAGCACGGCCTGCAGGTCGGCGGCGAAGGCCTCGATCGTGAGGTAGCGGCGCGCGGGCTGCCTGGCCAGCGCCTTGGCCAGCACGGCGTCGAGGTCGCCGCGCAGCGCGCGTGCGCGTGCCGGCGTGGCCGCGCGGCTGCTGGCCCGTGGCACGTCGGCCGCGAGGATGGCTTCTTCCAGCGCCGCCGCGCTGTGCCGCGGCAGCCGGTACGGCCGCTGGCCGGTGAGCAGCTCGTACAGCACCACGCCCAGCGAATAGACATCGGTGGCCACCGTCACCGGTCGGCCGGCAATCTGTTCGGGGCTGGCGTAGTCGGGCGTCCAGGCGGCGCCGAGCAGCTGCGTGAGATGCGGCGCCCGAGCGTCGCGATCGACGCGATCGGCCCGAGCGCCGTCGCCCTGCAGCATCTTGCCGACGCCGAAGTCGAGCAGCCGCACCTGGTCGTCGCTGGTGACCAGGATGTTGTCCGGCTTCAGGTCGCGGTGCACGATCAGCCGCGCGTGCGCGTGCGCCAGCGCACCGCACACCTGCAGCACCAGGTGCAGCACGGCCGCGGGTTCGAGTTGGCGGGCCTGCACATGCTCGTCGATCGGCAGGCCGGCCACGCGTTCCATCGCCAGCCACGGGCGGCCACCTTCGGTGACGCCGGCGTCGTACAGGCGGGCGATGTGCGGGTGTTCCAGCGCCGCCAGCAGGTCGCGCTCGCGCGCCATGCGTTGTGCCAGGCCAGGGGTGAAGCCCAGCCGCGGCAGCTTCAGCGCCACCTCGCGCGCCAGCGAGCCGTCGGCGCGTTCGGCCTGCCACACCCGGGCCATGCCGCCTTCGCCCAGCGGCTGCAGCAGGCGCCATGGGCCGATCAGGTCGCCGGGCTCGTCGGGGCGCGCCTCGGCGGCGGCCAGTTCGTCCAGCGCCGCGGCCGCCGGCCGGCGCATGAAGGTGTCGGTCTCCACCGCGGCGCGCGCCAGCAGCCGGTCGAGTTCGGGCACGAAGGCGCGGTCGTCGTCCGAGCGGCCGGCCAGCCAGGCCGCGCGCTCATGCGCTGGCAGTTGCAGCGCCTGCTCCAGCAACTCGTTCAGGCGTCTGAGGTGCTGCGCGTCGGCCATGGGGCCACGGGGCCATCAGGCGGTGGAGCAGATCAGCGCCCGAGCATCTGCGACAGCAGCAGCCGCGCGCGCTCCCAGTCGCGGCGCACGGTGCGGTCGGTGACACCCAGCGCGGCGCCGATCTCGAGGTCGGTGAGGCCGGCGAAGTAGCGCATCTCGACCACGCGCACCAGGCGCGGGTCGACCTCGGCCAGCGTCTGCAGCGCCTCGTGCACGGCGAGGATCTCGTCGTCGTTGCCGCCCAGCTCCTGCGCGGCTCGCGTGTCCAGCGTCACGTGCTCGGCATCGCCGCCGCGCCGCTCGGCACTGCGCCGGCGCACGAAGTCGATGACCACCGAGCGCATCGTGCTGGCCGCATAGGCCATGAAGTGTTCGCGGTCGTTGAGGCTCACGCCGCCGCCGTTCTGCATGCGCAGGAAGGCCTCGTGCACGAGCGCGTGCGTGTCCAGCAGCGTGTGGCGGCCACCTCCGGCGAGCTTGCTGCGCGCCAGGCGACGCAACTCGTTGTAGAGGGCCGGGAAGAGCGCCTGCACGGACTCCCGCGCGGCCGGCGGCGGGGCGCGGGCCGGCATCACACCCGGTGGTGGCTTGTCGGCAGAGACATCAACCATGCGCGGCAGCATAGCAGTGGCGCCCGTCATCGCCCGCCCGAACGCACGATGGTGCCCAGGGCCGTTGCGCACAGCTGCGACGCGTCGGCGTCATCGAGCACGAACAGGTCACAACGGCACACCGCCTGCGACCGCCCGGCATGCAGCGCCGTGGCGCGCGCCACCACCGTGCGGCCGATGGCCGGGCGCAGCAGGCAGATCTTGTACTCGGCCGTCACCACGTCGGCGCCCAGGCGCGTGCCGCCGGCGAAGGTGAGCGTGTTGTCGGCGGCATAACCGAGCACGCCGCCGTGCGCCATGCCGCCTTGCTGCAGGTGCGATGGCCCGAGTGGCACGTGCAGCTCGGCCTCGCCGGGTGCCAGGTGCACGAGGCGGGCACCGAGCAGCTGCGAGAAGGGCTGCGCGGCCAGCACCGCGCGGCCCAGCGCGAGCCAGTCGCCGTCGGCCGGGCGGAACTCCGGCGCGGTCATGGCATCAACGGCGCCAGCGCCGCCTGGATGCGCTGCATCTGCGCCGCGCCGACCATGCCGCCCAGCAGCCGCGCGAAGCGCGCGTCCTGCACGCCCGAGACGATGTACTGCCAGCGGTAGGCGCGCAGCAGCGCGCTGGCCAGGCGCGCCTCCTCGTCGGGGCGCAGCACGCGGTCCAGGCAGCGCACGAAGTACAGGGCGTCGGCGCGCGCCTGCGGCTGCAGCAGGCCGTCCACCGCCCGCACCAGCACGATGAGGTCGTCCACCGCGCCGTCGCGCTGGCTGTTGCTGAGGCGCGCGTCCTCGCGTTGCCAATCCAGCTCGTCGAGGATCGCGTGCTGCGACTCCTCCTTCCAGTGGAACAGGAACACGTCCTTCCACAGCGGCGACAGGCCGGCCTCGGGCGCGATGCTCTGGCGGTAGTGCACCTGCGTGAACAGTTCGATGTGGCAGGTGAGCGCCAGCACCGCCCAGGTGCTGGCACCCAGCACCGCCTGCGCCACCGCGTTGGGTTCGGCGGCGAAGCGGTAGCCCGCGGGCATGCCATCGGCCACCATCGCCTCGATGCGGCGAAACAGCGCCTGGTGCTTGAGCTCCTCGTCGACGAAGCGCACCAGCGCCTCCAGCGCCACCTGGTCCCCGAGGCCGTGCTGCGCGCTCACTTCCAGCATCTTGGCGGCGATGAAGCGCTCGACCAGGCCGAACATGTTGGCGTAGGTGCGGCCCTGCACCTGGCTGAGCAGGCGCTTCTCTTCGGGCTTCAGGAACTCCAGCGTGCTGACCTGCGACAGGCCCTCGGGCAGGAAGTGCTGGTTGAAGTCGAACCGGCGGCCGCGGATGACATCGGCCTCGATGTCCCAGCGGATGCGCTTGCTGGCTTCGATGCAGCGGGCGTAGCGCGAGGTGTCGGTGGCGGGGGTGGTCTGGATGTCGGCGCTCATGGGCGGCAGGGGCGCCGCGCGCCCGAGGTTGGGTGTTTGAAGGACAGCGGGCGTGGCGGTGACGGCCTCGCGCCGAATCAGGCGGCGTGCACGTCGGCGCGCCCGTCCGCGCGTGCAGTGGCCTGCGCGACCGCCGGGCGTGCGTGAGGTTTCCATGCCCTGTTCCACGCAAACCGCAGCTGCAGCCGGACATGCCCGGCCGTTGGCCGGCCCGGCGGCCTGGCGGTCGGTCCAACGCGGACATCGGTTTCTGCGGCGCAGGCTCCTGGCCGAGCCAGGGCGAGGATCTGCTGCATCTGCACCAGCGCCGGGTGCCCGACGACCCTGACGCGGCGGCGCGCCCGGCACGCAAAACAACGGCCGCGCGGCCGGCCATTTCCGGCAGCGCCGGCTGCGGCGGGCGAAAACAATGTGCCCCGACATGGCCCACACGCGTCGAGGGGACGATCTGGTCGCCCGCGTGGTGGCCTGGCACAACCGCCACCCGCTGGCGCGCCGCATCGGTGCGGCGCAGGTGCTCTCGGTGGGCGTGGTCTCGTTCCCGTTTCGCGTGCCGCCGGGCCACCGCTCAGCGCGTGCAGCAGCGCGTGCAGCAGCGCATGCGGCAGCCGGCCCGGGCGTCGGCACCATTGCGACGGCGACACCTGCCGACGAGGCCTTGGCGGATACGCCAGCGCCGCCGGAAGGCGGCAGCCTGCGCGAGCGCGCCGAAGCGCGCGCCCGTGCGCGTGCCGAGGGCAGCCCCGCGGAGGAGCTGCCCCCCGCGGCATCACCGGGTGACGGCGCTGCCGCAGACCGCGCCGCGCGCGCGCGTGGCGACACCGCGCCCGGCCGCGCGCCGGTTCCTTTCCTGCGACGCCTCTTCGGCGGCGGTGGCCCGAAGAGCGCCGCGGCGTCAGGCCGCAGGGGCTGGCGCGCCGCGTTCGACGAAGACCTGCTCGACCCCTGCGCGCCGCAGGCGCTGGCGCAGTTCGCGCTTCGCCACGGTGTGGAACAGCGGCCCGGCCCTCCGGAGGCGCCCGCGCGCGAGGTCGAGGCGCCGCGCCGCCTGGCGGGCGGCGGTCCCATCGTGCGCCTGTGGGTGCATGCCGCCGCCATCGACCTTGGCGCGCGCCGCGTGCGCGTGCTGGTGGCGCCCGCGGGCCGCCCGGCGGTGCTCGGGCCGCGCCTGGTGGGGCGCGGCCGGGCCGGTGCGGCTGGCGCCTTCTTCGGCGCCGCTTGCGTCGTGGCGGCGGCGTTGGCGTGGCCCGCGCTGCGCTGGCAGTCCGGAATGCAGCGCCAGCAGGCGGCGGCCGCGCCGGGCCCGGCGTTGGCAGCCAGCGCGGCGGCTTCATCGGCGCTGCTCGTGCAGGCAACCTCCAGCCCGCCGGTGCCGCCGGCACCCGGTGCGCCCGCGTCGGGCGCGGCTCCCATGCCAGGAGCAGCCGGGTTGGGCGCTGCACCACCGGCGCCCGCTTCGGTGGCTGCGGCACCCGCCGATGTGCCGGCAGCCGCAATGCCGGTGGCCTCGGCCGCTTTGCCTCCTGCGGTGCCGGTTGCAGCGTCGACCGCAACCACGGCCGGCCCCTTGGTCCCGGCGGTCCCGATGGCCCCTGCGCGGCCTGCGCAGGCCACGGCGCTGGCGGCGGAGCCCGCATCGCCTGCCGCCCCCGTGGTGGCGTCCGCTCACCCGGCGCCTGCGCCGGTGCAGGCGCAAGCCAGGCCGCCAAAGGCGCCGCAACGCGCGTTGACACGCCTGGTGCCCGCTCTCGACGACAGCTCGCGGCAGGCCGCGCGTGCCCTGGGTGAGCTGGCGCGGGCCGATCGAGCGCGCCAACTCGCCGAGCGCCACCGTGTACCCGGTGGCCCCGGCACCTCGGCACCGGTGCCCCAGGGGGCCGGGCCGGCGGCCGCCACGGCCGGCAGCGTCCCAGCGGCGGCCCGCACGGCGGCTGCCGCCGCGCCGGCCTCCCCGCCGCGCGTGCTGCCGGCCACCGCCTGGGCCGTCAGCACGCGCAGCCTGCGCACCCGCTTCGAGAGCGAGCAGATGCTCGCGGCCCTGCGCGACGCAGCCTACCGCGGTGGTCACGGCAGCGAACTCAAGCTCGAAGTGCTGCCTTCCGGCGAAGACTGGCGCGCGGTGGGCTGGCCGCTGGCCAGCCGCGCCGAGGCCGAGCGGCTGCGCGATGCGCTGGCCGCGCGTGGCGTGAAGATCGAAGTCGTGCGGTTCTGACCGGTCCCGCCGCGCCCCGTTCGCGAGGGCTGCACCCGGTCGGACGTGTGGGCCAGGCTTCAGCCGGCGTCAGCACGCCCGGGCCGCACGAGCCGCCACAGCAGGCCGCCGATCGGGTGGCGTTGGTCGTGCCGCAGCACCGTGCGCTCCATCGCGACCACCTCGAAGCCGGCGGCGCTGGCCAGCGCGCGCACGTAGGTCTCGCCATGCGCGTATCGCGAGCTGCGCCGCAGTTCGTAGCGCTCGGTGCCTGCCTCGGCCTCCTCCACCGAGAAGGCGAACGTACCGCCAGGCCCGAGAACGCGCGCCACGCCTTCGAACACCGGCTGAAGGTCGCCGATGTAGACGAACACGTCTGCGGCAACCACCAGGTCGTGGCTGGACGCCGTGGACCGCAGGTGCTCGGCGATGTCGCCGTGCACGAGGTGGCGATAGCAACCGAGCGCCTGCGCCTTGCGCAGCATGAGTGGCGAGAGGTCGACGCCGTCGAGCACGCCGCAGTGCGGTGCCAACAGCGGCCCCATGAGGCCGGTGCCGCAGCCCAGGTCGAGGGCCGAGCGCCAGCGCGGCCGGATGGGCGGCGGCGTGGCCGGCATGGTGGGTGGCGCCGCCACGGCCGCCGCGGGCGCCGGCGAACCCGCCGGACCGCACGCCCTCGAGGGCGCCGGTTCCGGCACGCCGAGCAACTGCGCCAGCAGCCAGGGCGTGCGGTAGCCGAGCTTGCCCACTAGGTGCTGATCGAAGTCCTCGGCATAACTGTCGAACAGCGACTGCACATAGTGCCGCGGCGCAGTGGCCGGTGCCGCCGCCATGCCACGAGCCGCCGCCGATTCCACCTCGGCCGAGGCCAGGAAGTAGCGGCTCAGTTCCTCGTCGGCCCCGTGCGCGAGCGCCTGCCGGAAGCTCGCGGCCGCCTCGGCGAAGCGCCCCATGTCCTTGAGCAGGCTGCCGCGCTGCATCCAGGCCGTGCCGTGCGTGGCTTGCAGCGCCAGCAGCCGCTCGTAGGCCGCCAGCGCCTCGGCGGGGCGCTGCAGCTGCTGCAGAAGCTGGCCCCGGTGAAACCAGGCCGGCACATCGCCGGGCTCGGCCTGGAGGGCCTGCTCGATCGCTGCCAGCGCCTCGGCCGGGCGGCCCAGCCGCTGGCGCACCAGGGCCAGGTTGGCCAGCGTGGAAGGGCGCGCCGGCACCAGCCGCAACGACTCGAGGAACAGCGCCTCGGCCTGCGCCAGCTGGCCGGCTTCGAGTTGCCGCACGCCTTCGGTGAACGCAGCGCGTGCGGCTTCGAAGCTGTTGCTCATCCCTAGATTGTCTCGCGCAGCGCCGTGGCCGATCCTCCGGTTGAGGTGGGTCAACCGCGTGCGCAGGCGCCGCCCGCACATTCGCGCGCCATGCCGATCGAACTGCACAACGCCGCCGGGCACCGCTGCCTGATGTTCAGCGACGCCGCCGCCAGCGGCGAGGGCGTGCAGGCCAACCAGTTCCTCGTCGTCGACGACGACACCGGCGCCATCATCGACCCCGGTGGCAACCTCGCGTACACCGAGCTGTACCTGGCGATGACGGGCCACTTCCCGCCGCAGCGGCTGTCGGCGATCCTGGCCTCGCATGCCGACCCCGACATCGTCGCTTCGCTGGACCGCTGGATGACCACCACGCAGGCGCCGGTCTACATCTCGCGTGTGTGGCAGCGCTTCATCCCGCACTTCTGCAAGCCCGGCAAGACCGCGGGTCGCGTGCTCGCCATCCCCGATGCCGGAGCGCGCATTCGCGTCGGCCGCCACGACCTGGTGGCGGTGCCGGCGCACTTCATGCACGCCGAGGGCAACTTCCAGTTCTGGGACCCGGTCAGCCGCATCCTCTTCTCCGGCGATCTCGGCGTGTCGCTCGGCGTCGACCCCACCGTGCCGGTCAGCGACCTGGGGCCGCACCTGCGGCACATGGAGGCGTTCCATCGCCGCTACATGGTCAGCGGCCGGGTGCTGCGCTGGTGGGCGCAGATGGTCAGCACCCTGCCCATCGAGATGATCGCGCCGCAGCACGGCGCGCCGCTGGTCGGCGCGGCGATCCAGGACTTCATCGACTGGGTATCGCAGCTCGAATGCGGCATCGACCTGTTCGGGCCGCAGCACTACGTGGTGCCCTGAGGCGCGGGCGGCCTGGCCGGCCCGTGCCCGTGCCCAGGGAAAACGCGGTGCGGCGCAACGCTCGCCCCGGGCCGCCGGCTTGATAACCTCCCGGGGCACCTCGTTGCGGCCGATGCGCTGCGGCGAGCCGATCGCCTGGCCCATGTTCCCGGGCGGCGCCACGAAAGACCACCATGGCCATCGACCCGCCGCCTGCCGAAGCCGCCGCCGACGACACTTTCGAGCTGTATGACCTGCGGGTCGAGGTGACTGCACCGCCCGGGGCGCGCGTGCTGTGCGGCGCGAAGCCCGGCGACCACTTCGAGCTGCGCGGCGAGATGCTGCACCTGCCGCCGGGCCAGGGCTTCAGCATCTACTCGCTGGCCGCGCTGCTGCCGCTGCTGCCGGCCAAGCAGCGCGCCACGCACGCCAACGACTGGATGAGCACAGACGCCGAGGTGGCCTGCCCCGACCCCAACTGCCCGACGCGCTTTCGCATCACGCGGCTGGGCACGCGCCGCTTCAGTCATGCCGCCACCACGGCGGTGCCGCTGACCAGGCCATGAGCGCGCCGGGCCGTTCTCGAGCGCTCATATCGAAGCGCATCAAGCGCGAAGGCGATTCGTTGAGCGTGCCCCCAAGCGCTCATCCCGCAGCGCGGAGGGTGGCCCCGTGAGCGCCGCGGAGATGGCGCGCGTCGAGACCATCGAGCTGGCGCCGGGCTACCGCATCCCGCGCATCATCCGCGGCGGCTGGCAGCTGGCCGGCGGCCATGGCGAGGTGGATGCCGAAGAGGCGGTTCGCGACATGCGCGCCTTCGTCGACGCCGGGCTCAACACCTTCGACTGCGCCGACATCTACACCGGCGTGGAGGCGATGTACGGTCGCTTCAACGCGTGGCAGCGTGCCGAAGGCGGCCCGCCACTGCAGGTGCACACCAAGTGCGTGCCCGACTTCGACGACCTGGCGCGCGTCGACGAGGCTTACGTGCGCCGCATCGTCACGCGCTCGCTCCAGCGGCTGCAGACGAGCCGGCTCGACCTGGTGCAGTTGCACTGGTGGGACTACGCCGTGCCCGGTTGCGTGGCCGCGGCACAGGCGCTGGCGCGGCTGCGGCGCGAAGGGCTCGTCGCGCACCTGGGCGGCACCAACTTCGACAGTGCGCACACCGCCGCGATGCTCGACGCCGGCGTGCCGCTGGTCAGCATGCAGGTGCAGTACTCGCTGCTGGACCGCCGGCCCGCCGCACTGCTGGTGCCCCTGGGCCGTGCGCGGGGTGTGCAGTTGCTGTGTTATGGGGCGTTGGCCGGTGGCTTCCTCACCGACGCCTGGCTCGGACAGCCGGAGCCGGTGGAGCCGAGCAACCGCTCGCTGGTCAAGTACAAGCTCGTCATCGACGATTTCGGCGGCTGGGCGGCGTTCCAGCAGCTGCTGCGCGCGCTGCGCCGCATCGCCGATCGCCATGGCGTGGGCATTGCCGCGGTGGCCGTGCGCTGGGTGCTGCAGCGCGAGGGCGTGGCTGCCGCGATCGTGGGTGCCCGGTACGCGCGGCACCTGCCGCAGACCCTGTCGGTGTTCGGCTTTGCGCTCGATGCCGAGGACGACGCGCTGCTGGCGCCGATCCTCGCCGCACACCCCGGGCCCGGTGGCGACGCCTACACGCTGGAGCGCGACCGCACCGGCCGCCATGGCCGGATCATGAAATACAACCTCAACAAGACCTGACGTGGGGAGGGGCAAGATGACCATGCAGCGGCGGCCGCCGCGCACCGAACTGGCGCCCGGCCTCGAGATTCCGCGCATCGTCACCGGCCTGTGGCAGGTGGCCGACCAGGAGCGCGGCGGCACGCCGCTGGACCCCACGCTCGCCAGCGCCGACCTGGCCGCTTATGCCGCGGCCGGCTTCGATGCCTTCGACATGGCCGACCACTACGGCTCGGCCGAGGTCATCACCGGGCACTTGCTGGACACGCCGGCGGCACGCGGCGCCAAGCCGCCGATCCGCGCCTTCACCAAGTGGTGCCCGCCGCCGGGCCCGATGACGGCCGACGTGGTGCGTGCCGGCGTCATGCGCTCGATCGAACGGTTGCGCGTGCCGCGCATCGACCTGCTGCAGTTCCACTGGTGGACTTTCGAGCACCCCGGCTGGCTGGACGCGATGGAGGAACTTGCGCGGCTGCGCGAAGAGGGGCTGGTCGCGCACGTCGGCCTGACCAATTTCGACACCGCGCACCTGCGCATCCTGCTGGCCGAAGGCGTGCCTGTGGCGAGCAACCAGGTGTGCTGCTCGCTGCTCGATCGGCGTGCCACCGAGCAGATGAGCCAGCTGTGCCTGGCCCGCGGCGTGAAGCTTCTCGCCTACGGCACGCTCGGGGGCGGCTTTCTCTCCGAGCGCTGGCTCGGTGCGCCCGCGCCGGCCGAGGGCCGCGAGTTCGCCGACTGGAGCAAGATGAAGTACCGCCGTTTCATCGAGGCCATCGGCGGCTGGGGCGCGCTGCAGCGGGTGCTGCAGGCCGCTTCGCGCATCGGCAGCAAGCATGGCGCATCGATCGCCAACGTGGCCACGCGCTGGGTGCTGGAGCAGCCGGCGGTGGCCGCGGTGATCGTCGGCGCGCGGCTCACCGAGCGCGAGCACCGCGCCGACAACCTGAAGCTGTTCGACTTCGCGCTCGACGACGAAGACCGTGCGCTGCTGGCCGAAGCCTTCGCCGGCACGTTGCGCATTCCCGGTGACTGCGGTGACGAGTACCGCCGGCCTCCCTTCCTCACCGCCAGCGGCGATCTGAGCCACCACCTGGAGGCGCTGCCCAAGGTGTACGAGCGGCAGGCCGCGCCGGGCGATTCGGACCGGCACCCGCGCTGGCGCGTGAGCAGCGGCAGCCAGTGGGAGCCGCTGGCGGGCTACTCGCGCGCGGTGCGCAGCGGCAACCGCATCCTCGTGTCGGGCACCACCGCCACGCATGGCGCGGGGCGGCTGGTGGGTCGCGGCGACGCCGCCGCGCAGGCCACGTGGATCTTCGACAAGATCGGTGCCGCGCTGAGCTCGCTGGGCGGCCGGCTCGAAGACGTGGTGCGCACGCGCGTCTACCTCACCGACGTGGCCGACTGCGATGCCGTGGCGCGCGAACATGGCCGGGTGTTCGGCCACGTGCGGCCGGCCAACACGCTGCTGCAGGTGGCGGCGCTGGTGGGGGAGGGCTACCGCGTGGAAATCGAGGCCGAGGCCGAAGTGGCTGCGTAGCGCGCGGCTCGGCGTGCGGCGAATCACATTGGCTGGCGGGGCGCTGAGGTCAGCCGACTCAGCCGACTCAGCCGGGAATGGCTGACTCGACGCGGGTGGTGCGCCAACGCGCTGCGGCGTGCAAAGACCCGGGCGCCCTGCCCTGCCGCGCCCGAGGGCGAGGCCCGGCGTCCGCGCCAGGCTGCGCCTGTCGCGGATGACGGCCGACGGATGCACCGTCGGCCTACCCGGCTCGTGCCGAGCCGGGACCCCTGCGCTGCGCTCCGGGGCGCCGATCGCCCTCGGGCGCGGCA
>JAEUPD010000243.1 GCA_016788525.1 Rubrivivax sp. | reverse complement strand
GACAGCATCGAGACCGACAGCTTGCCCAGGGTGATGCCGGCCGCGATGACCATGGAGTTGAGGATCTGGCGGCCGAACTCGCGTTGCGTGAGCGCGGTCATCATGTTCTCGGCCAACCGCGTGCCCGGCCACATCGGCATCGGCGTGACCAGCACCTCTTCGAGCGGCAGCGTGGCCGCGACGAAGGCGTAATACAGCGGCAGCCCGATCACCACCAGCCCGCCGATCAGCAGGGCATGAGCCGAAGCATCGAGCCATGGGGTGCGCTCGATCATGGGTCGGCTCGCCGATCAGCTCTTCGATCAGCTCGCATAGGTGACCTTGTTCTCGACGAAGCGGAACTGCACGATGGTCAGCACCATCACCAGGGCCATCAGGATCACCGACTGGGCGGCCGAGGCACCGAAGTCCTGGCCGAGGAAGCCATCGGCATAGACCTTGTAGACCAGCAGGTCGGTGGCACCGGAGGGCCCGCCGCGCGTGAGCGCGTGCACGACGCCGAAGGTGTCGAAGAAGGCATACACGAGGTTGACGATGGCCAGGAAGAAGGTCACGGGCGACAGCAGCGGCCAGACGATGGTGGCAAAGCGCCGCACCGGCCCGGCGCCGTCGATGGCGGCGGCTTCGATGAACGACTTCGGAATGCCCTGCAGCCCGGCCAGGAAGAACACGAAGTTGTAGGAGACCTGCTTCCACGCTGAGGCCACGACGATCAGGAACATCGCGTGGTTGCCATTGAGCAGCGGGTTCCAGTCCATGCCGAAGCCGCGTTGCAGCGTGAAGGCCAGCGCGCCGTAGCGCGGGTGGAACATGAACAGCCACAGCGCACCGGCGATCACCGGCGCCACCGCATAGGGCCAGATGGCGAGCAGCCGGTAGGCGCCGCGGCCACGCCGGATGTGATCGACCGCAACCGCAAGTGCCAGGCCCATGGACATGGACAGCAGCGTCGTGAAGAACACGAAGATCAGCGTGCGGCTGATCGCGTTGTGGTACTGGGCACTGGCCAGCACGGTCGCGAAGTTCTCGAAGCCGACAAAGTGCGAATGCTTTCCGAACGGGTCGCTCAGCAGGAAGGCCTGCACCAACGCCTCGATGCCGGGCAGGAACACGAACAGCGCCAATACCGCCAGCTGCGGCGCCAGCAGCAGACAGGCCGTCAGCCGCGCCCGGGCGAAGTGGGCGCGCTTGAGCTTCACTTGGCAGCGGCGTTCTGCCTCTGGAAGCGGCGCAGGATCTCGTTGCCGCGCTTGGCCGCATCGTCCAAAGCCTGCTGTGCCGGCTTCTTGCCGGACCAGATGTTCTCCAGCTCGTCTTCAATGGCCGCCACGTACTGGATCGAGCTGCCCAGGCGCACCGAGATGCCGTCCTTGTGAGGCTTGCGCAGCAGTTGCTGCAGCGCAATCTCCTGCACCGGAAACTCGTTGTAATAGCCTGAGGCCTTGACCTTCTCGTAGGCGTCGCGCGTCGATGGCACGTAGCCGGTGTCCTTGTGCCACTGCGCCTGCACGTCGGCGGTGGACAGGAAAGCCAGGAACGCGGCCACGCCCTTGTACTCGGCCGGCTTGTGGCCCTTGAGGGCCCACAGCGAACCGCCACCGATCAGGCTGGGGCCGGGTGTCGCGCCCAGGTTCATCGGCATCACGGTCGCGCCATAGGCGAACTTGGCGCCGCGGCGCACCGTGGTGAAGATGGCCGACGACTGCGTAATCATTCCGCAGCGCCCCGAGACAAAGGAATTGGACGCACTGCTGGCCAGCCGGCCGGCGTATTCGTAGTGCCCGTTGCGCGCCCAGGCCTGCACCCGCTCGAGGTGGCGCACGACCTCGCCCTTGTTGAAGACAAATTCCGCATCGAGCCCATCGACCCCATTGCGCCGGGTGGCCACCGGCACGTTGTGCATGAACGCGAAGTTGTCGATGTGCACCCACTGCTGCCAGGCGCTGGCATAGCCACAGGCCATGCCCGAGGCCTTGAGCTTGGCGGCGTATTCGCCCACCTCCTCCCAGGTCTCGGGGGCGCGCTTGAGGCCTGCTTTCGCGAAGGCGTCCTTGTTGAACCAGAGGATCGGCGTGGACGTGCTGAACGGCAGCGACATCAGCTTGCCGTCGCGCGAGGTGTAGTAGTTGGCCACCGGCGTGATGTATCGGCTGACGTCGAGCTTCAGCCCGGCGTCCTTGAACAGGTCCTGCACCGGATAGACCGCGCCCGACAGCTGCAGCGTCAGCGTCTCCTGCCCGATGGCAGTGACCAGGTGCGGCTGCTTGCCGGCGCGGTAGGCCGCGATCATCGCGTTGAAGGTCTCGTCGTAGGTACCGCGCCCGCTCGAGACCACGCGGTAGTCGGACTGCGAGGCGTTGAACGCGCCGATCTGCTTCTGCAGCGCTTCGTCGACAGCGCCGAGCGAGGGATGCCAGAAGTGGATGTCCAAAGGCGCGGCGGCAACAGGGCCTGCAGCAAGAACAGATACCAGCGCAGCGGCGAGGCTGAAGGTCGAAGTGCGGATCATGGAGTCTCCATAAAGAACTCTTGCTGCGGGCCAGTGCCCGTTCTTGGGTCGATGGCAAGCGCTCGCCTGAACGAAGCGGCGCACTGGCAGGCACGGTGGCCCGAAACCCACTTGAGCAAACGTTTGTTCATCCTATGATCTACCGGTCGGGCCGCGCAAGTACGTACAAACGCGAGCCCACGGGCTGACGTGCCGGGCGGCCCGTCCAGTCTGCAGACAGGATGGCTCAACCTCATGTCAGTGATGTGTCCTGCACAGGCTGCGAGCCCGAGATCGCGACAGGGATGCAACGCCCGCCTTTGGGCCAGCCTACACACTCGCCTGAATGGCCTTCATGGCCTGCGATGGCCCGCGGCCGAAAGGCCTGACCCCGTCGACTGCGCACGTGTGAACGCGGGGACGGCAGCGCATCGCCGCTTTCGCCACGCGCACCGAGGCAACCATCGATCTGCTCCAGCCGGAGGTGGCTGCGTCGCTGACGGCACCAGCCGTTTACGCTGGATCGGTGCCAGACCAACCAACAGGTTTACGAGGCATCGAACGGCAGGCCGGCTCCCGGCAACAACGCAGCCTTGACGTGCGTGATCAACAGCCTCACGAGCGTGGGTACGTGTCGGCTGGCCGTGACGGCATACAGCGGCCACGTGGGCGTCGACTCGCCCGCGAGCACCGGCGCCAGCCGACGCGCCTGCACGCTGCGTGCGGCCACATGTTGCGGCAGCAAGGCAATGCCCCGGCCTTCCTCGGCCAGCCGGCACAGCAGCGCCACGCTGTTGGCCGCCAGCACGCAGCGACCCGGTGCGGCGTCCCAGCGCGCTGCGGCCACGTGCCAGGGCATCGAGCCCTGGGCAGTACGCAGGTCCAGGCAAGGTAGATCGGCGAGCTGCTGCGCCGCGGTGATCGGGGGCAGGCGCCGCAGCAGGCCCGGCGCGGCGTACAGGCCACTGGCAATCTCGGCGACCTTGCGCGCCACCACGCGATCATCCATCGGTTTGCCGAGGCGCCAGGCCAGGTCCACCGGATCCCGCAGCAGGTCGACCGCGCGCGACGAGAGGTCGAACTCGACATTGAGACCGGGATGCTGGTCGGCGAAGGCGGCGATCAACGGGCCGAGGATCTCCACGCCCAGGTCCACTGGCATGGCGATGCGCATGCGCGCCTGCCGCTGCTGGCCGCCGTCCAGCGCCGCCTGTGCCCGTTCGGCGGCCGCCAGCACCTCCAGGCATCGCTCGAAGTAGGGCTTGGCCGCGGAGGTGAGCGCCACGCTGCGCGTCGTGCGCGCGAACAACGCAACGCCCAGCCGGGCCTCCAGGGCGGCGATGCGCCGCGACAGCGTGGAAGGCGGCATCTCGAGCCGCGCGGCCGCCAGGCGGAAGCTGGCCGTGCGTGCCACCTCGACGAACAGGGCCACATCGGCCAGCGTGCTGCGCGATTGATCCATTCCCGGCATTGTGCATGCCACGAACGGTGCTCCAGCCTAGGCCTGCAAGTCCTACGCTCGCACCCCTGACCACCCAAGCGCGCAACTGACCAGGAGGCCTCCTTGATCCGATTCACGTTGTTCGGCGCCGGCTTGATGATGCTTGTCGTTGGCGGGCTGCACCTTCTCAACCCGCAGATGATGATGCGCGAGCCCGGCATCGTGCTCAGCTCGACCAACCACTTCCACGTCGTGCGCGCGGCTTACGGCGGCGCCTACCTGGGCATCGCGGCGCTGTTCCTGGCCGGCGCTCTGCGGCGCATCGATGCCCGCGCGGCCCTGGCTGCCGTGGTCCTGATCTTCGGCGGCTTCGCGCTCGGGCGTGTCGTCAGCGTCGCCTCCGACGGCATGCCCGTGCCGCTGTATCTGGGCGTGCTGGCGGCCGAGCTGTTCTTCTCGGTCTGCGCCCTGCTGGCCTTGCGCCGGCCCGGATGAAACGTGCGCGCGCTGATCGAGCACCTGGGCGCACTGCCGCCACGACATGGCCCCTTCCCGCGCATGACGCCGGCCAATCCGCAGGAACAACTGGATCAGTTTCCGCCGGACTGGCGGCTGATCGAACGCCTTGCCGAGCATGGGTTTTCGCTGCCCATGGTGGTCGAACGTCCCACCCAGGTGGCGCCCGATGGCTCGCGCGCGCTGACGCTTGACGGCAGCGTGCCCATGGAGCCGCAGGCGGTGATGGTGGGCCGCGAGTTCGCCCACATCCACAGCGCGCCGGTGGGCAGCATGCACCTCATGCTGCCCCAGGCGGCGAGTGAACTGGCATTGGGCAAGCGATGGGTCTTGCGCCATCCATTCGCCGTACGCGGCTGGGGCCCTGAGGGCACTGTCTTCGTCTTTGCACCGCGCGACGAGCACGAACTGGAGTGGGCCAAGGCGCTGCTGTCGGTGTCGCACGCCTGGGCCAGCGGCGCAGTGGCTGAATCGTCCGCCGAGGCGCCGGCGATCGTTCGCCCTCCGGCGCAGTCGACATGAAGAGCATGAAGGTTCGGGCCGGCCGCACAGCGGTGACGCTATCGGTCGTTCTGACGGCCGTGGTGTCGACGATCGTCGATGTGCTGCCGGGCGAAGACGGCCACATGGGCAACTCGCAGTGGCCGCCCCATGCGCTATTCCATGACGCGGCGATGTTCTGCACGCTGCTCGCCATGATGTGCATCTTCCTCTGGTTGCTGCAGCGCCGCAGCCGCGAGCCGCAGCTGGGCATGCTGGCCGCCACGCTCTTTCCTGTGGGGTTCTGGTCCGGCTTCTTCTACATCACCACCCTCTTCCCGCAAGCGAGCCTGCTCACGGCCACGGTGCGCGATGCCTCGGGCCGGTTCGTGCCCCTGAACGCGGGCAACATCGCGCAGTGGCCCGAGCACGTGAAGGCCGCCACGCCGGTGGTGCTGGGGGTGCCGATCTACGTCAACGTCGCGATCGGTCTGGTCCTGATGACCATGGCCGCGTTCGGCCTGTGGTGCTATCGGCACGGCCTGCGCGACGGTGAAGTTGACCCGAAGCTGGTCCCTTGAGGGGATCGGGACTCGACCGCTGCGTGCGCAGCTACCGTTGCGCGCAGTGCGGCTGACATCAAGCCGCACTACCGGGATGGGGCCAGGCCTCGAATCTCCGAGAGTCCCGAGCTGATGGCGAAATCCCCGCCCGAGAGCCATTTTTTCGACCAGCCGACACCACCAATCACGGCGAAGATCCGGAGTGTCAAGGCACCAAAGACAGCGGCCCCTCACCTTGCGATGAGGGGCCGCTGGGGGGCTTGTGCCCGGTGTTACCTGGGGTGGCTGATGGGACTCGAACCCACGACGACCAGAATCACAATCTGGGACTCTACCAACTGAGCTACAGCCACCGTAGTGGGCACGGAGTATAGGGCTCTGCCGGTGGCGGCGCGGGCGGCGCGCCCGCGGCGCTGGCGCGTCGGTCGCGCAGCGCGGCGCCATGCAGGCCTCGGGCGGTCGGGCGTCTGGCGCCCGGTCCGCCCGCCGCGCTCAGAATCCGGCAGTCGCCGAAGCGGCGGCGGCCACCGCGGCGGCCCTGGCCGCGCCCTTCACCTCCAGCTTGTATCGCTTCTTCAGGGCCTCCAGGTACGCGTCAGCCTCGGCGGCCGCGAAGGCCTGGGCGTACTGATCACGCAGCGGGTCGGAGCCGGGGGCCACCCCCGGGGGCTGTTCACGCGGGAGCACCTTGTAGACGCGCACCACGGCATAGCCCGCCGCCCCGAGGTCCACCCCCACCACCTGCGGCAGCCGGGTCGCGTCGGCGCGCATGACCGCGTCGAGCAGGCCCGGGGGCAGCATGCGCGCCTGCAGCCGCGACAGGGTCTGCACTTCGCCCAGCTTCTCGTTGGCCGGCGCGGCGCGCAATGCGGCGAGGCGGGCTTCGCCATCCTTGCGGGCCTGCCGGGCAGCCTGCTCGCCGACGACGCGCTCGCGCACCGCGTCGCGCACCTCGGCCAGCGGCAGCACGCGCGCGGGCTGGTGCTGAACCACACGCGCAGCCGCCAGCTGGCTGGGGCCGATCTCCACCGCGTCGGTGTTGCGCTTGTCGCGCACCGCGTCGGCCGAGAACACAGCCGTCAGAAGCTTGGCCGAAGCCAGCGCCCCGGTGGCACCCGGGGCCGGCGTGCGCGTCACCGTGGCCGTCTGGCGTTCGAGCTTGTACTTGTCGATGAGCGGCTTGAGGCTGTCGGGCTGCTCATAGGCCATGTTGGTGAACTGCTCGGCGGCGGCCGGCCACTCCTTGCCGATCTTCCCCCGGCGCAACTCGGCCACGATCTCGGCCTTGGCGTCATCGAACGGCCGTGCCTTGCCACCGCGCACGGCGGTGACGATGACCACGTGGTAGCCGAACTCGGTTTCGACCGGGCCGCCCACCTTGCCGGGCTCCAGCGCGAACACGGCGTCATCCAGCGCCTTTGCGGCCATCGTGCCGCGGCGTGCGAACTCAAGGTCGCCGCCCACGCTGGCCGAAGCGGTGTCTTGGGAGTTCTTCCTGGCCAGTTCGGCAAACCCCGCGGGGTTGGCCTTGGCCTGCTCGAACAGGGCCTGCGCCTTGGCCTTGGCGGTGGCCTTCTGTTCGGCACTGGCCGAAGCATCGGCCTGGACCAGGATGTGGCTGGCGCGCCGCTCCTCGGGTGTGGTGAACCGGGCGGTGTTGTCGCCGTAGAACCTGCGGGCGTCGTCGTCGGAGATCGCAAAGCCGCGCGCCAGCGCCTCGCCGTCGAGCACCACGTACTCGATCTGCGCCTGCTCGGGTGTGCGGAACAGGGCCTCGTTGGCCTTGTAGAAGGCCTCGAGTTCGGCCTCGGTGGGCGTCACCTTGCCGCGGTAGGCGCCGGGGTCGAAGCGCTGCAGCTGGACCTCGCGCCGTTGCAGCAGCGCATCGAGCGACTGCGACGCGGTCGATGCCGGCGCGAAGCCCGAAAGCCCGATGCCCGCCAGCACCTGCCGCATGCCGTAGTCCTGGCGCAGGCGCTGGTCAAACAGTTCGGGCGTCATGCCGCTTTGTGCCAGCGCTTCCCGGCTGAGCTTGCCGTCCGGGCCGCGCAGCCCGGCGTACTGCGGGTCGGCATCGAACAGCCGCACCATGCGCTGCACCGGCGGGAACAGGTGCTGGTCGGTGGCCGCTTGCAGCAGCACGCGCTCGCGCAGCAGCCCGTCCAGCGTGTCCAGCCGCGCCGCTTCGGTCTTCAATGGCTCGGCCGCCTCGGCGCCCTGGCGGCGCGCCCGGTCGACGAGGCGGTCATGCACTTGCTCCCACTCGGCCCGCGTGACGTTCTGGCCCGCCACGCGCGCCACCGCTTCGTTGGCCGGGCTGCTGAAGCGCGAGTAGCCCTCGATGCCGAAGACGACGAACGACGGGATGATCAGCAGCAGCAGGAAGCCGAGCGTCAAGCGCGAATGGTTGCGGACAAAATCGAACATGGGCGGCCCAGCGAAAGGGGCGCAATTCTATCGAAGGGGTCGGGTGCGGCCTCGGCGGCCCGGGGCAGGCCAGGTGGCCCGGCGCCGGCCCGGGCGGCACGCGTGGTGGGAGTGGTGGTGGGTGCTGACGGGCTCGAACCGCCGACCTACGCCTTGTAAGGGCGCCGCTCTACCAACTGAGCTAAGCACCCGCGCCGGGCCGCCGCATCGTGCGGCGCAGCCACCGGCCCGGTGGAGCCGCGGCGCTGGCCGCGGCTGCTGGGGAGGAGTTCAGGAACGGGGACGATGGCGCTTCACAGCGCGTCGCGCAGACCCTTGCCGGGCTTGAACTTGGGCACCTTGGCTGCCTTGATCTTGATGGCCGCGCCCGTGCGCGGGTTGCGCCCCGTGCGCGCCACGCGCTTGGTCACGGCGAAGGTGCCGAAGCCGGTGATCGTGACCGAACTGCCCTTCTTCAGCGCCGTGCGTACGGCGCCCGTGAGGGCATCGAGCGCGCGACCTGCCGCCGCCTTGGACAGGTCGGCCTGCGTGGCGATGTGTTCGATCAGTTCACTCTTGTTCACTTCGCTTCCTCCTCAGAAGGTGGCGGGTGTCGTTGCGCGGGAGCGGGATTCTAGGGCGCCGCGCCGCGCCGGCGGGCGG
>JAEUPD010000236.1 GCA_016788525.1 Rubrivivax sp. | reverse complement strand
TGGCGTGGCACTTGATGCACACGTACATCTTCGAGCTGGACATCATCGGCCGGACGCCCGGCTCGGCGTTGGGCCGTGCCGCGGTGTACTCGGCCTGGGTCTGGCGCAGCTTGGGCGCCAACGGGTCGGCCTGGGCCGCGGTACTGGGGGTGCTGCGACGTGGGGTGGTCATGGAGGAGGAGCGCCCGCGCCGGCGCCCGGGGACTTCACGAGACGCGTATTGTCCCTCGAAATCGAATGGGTCGCACGCACCTGCCCGGGTGCCCTCGGGCAGTGCAGGTTGGTGGCCACCGGCTCGACTCGCGAGCTGCCCGCCCGGCTCCGCATCGGCCCGCCCTGCGGCTGCAGGTCCCAGAATCGAAGAGACCGGCAGCCGAAGTCGCTCAGTGCAGATCGTTGCGCCGATCGCCAAAGCGCTGGGGCCGCACGACGTTGCCGCCGGTGCCATGGCCGCGCGGCTTTTCATTGGGCGGCTCGGCGCCGCTGTGCCCATCGGGGCCCGGGTCGTCTGGGTCGGGATGGCCGGCTTCGGGGCCGGTGCGCCGCTGTGCGCGGCGTCGCGCCCGCTCGATGGCGTCGGCCGCCTCGCGCGCCGCCTCGCCCTTCATCGCATCGTTGGCCGCGCGCGCTTCGTGCTGGGCGCGCCGCAACTGCCGCGTGCGCCGCCACAGCCGCAGGCGGTGCCACGCCTGCCGCGCCCGGGCCCGGCGCGCCGCCCACCACCGGCGCAGCCCGGCCTGGCGCTGTGCACCGATGAAGTGGTGCGCCAGCAGCGCCAGGCACACGGCCAGCACCAGCGCGGAGAGGACCTGTTCGAACGTCATGGCTCGGTCTCGGGTGCGGGCATTGTATTTTTCGACCCCGGGAGCGCCGGGCCACCTTCCGCGAAGCCCGGCACGATGACCTCGCAGACGATGCCGGCGGTGCCGTTCTCGCGCCAGCCGACGGTGCCGCCGAGCTGCTTGACGCGCTTGCGCACGCCGCCCAGGCCCAGGCCGTGCGCCCATTCCTGCGGCGCGCGGCCGCGGCCGTTGTCGGACACACGCAGCGTCAGCCGCGCGCCTTGCAGCCTGAGCCGCACCTCGATGCGCGCCGCCCCCGCGTGCGCCAGCGCGTTGCTGACCAGCTCGCGCAGCACGCGCGTCAGTGCCGACCACGGCACCACCGAAAGGCGCGGGTCGCGGTCGGCATCGAAGTGCCAGTCCAGTTCCACGCGGGCGGCGGCGGCGCGTTGCGCAAGGTCGGCCTTCCACTCGGCAGCGGCGTGTGTCAGCCGGGTCTCGCCGGCGGCGAGCCCGCGCGACAGCGTCTTCAGGTCCTTCAGCGTGTGCCGGATGTAGTCCTCCATCTCGGGCGACTGGGCCTTGTACATGAGGGTCAGCAGCCGCGCGCCGATGTCGTCGTGCAGGTCCTGCGCGATGCGCTGTCGTTCCTCGGCGCGGCCGCGCTCCACCGCACGGTCGTAGGCCACTGCGCGCTTGAGCTGGTCGATCACGCGCTCGGCCAGCCGCGCGTCTTCCTGCGAGAAGAGGCGCCGGCCGCGCCGCGCAAAGCGCAGCACCGCGGCGGCGGGCAGCGCATCGGGCGCGCCTTCTTCGTCCGCGCCGATGATCGGCACCACCAGCGCCGTGCCGTTGCCCAGCACGCGCGCTTCCCTGATCTCGCGCGCCAGCGGCATCACCTCGAGCGGATCGAACAGTTCGCGCAGCAGCTGCGCGGCGCGTGCAGGGTAGCGCGCGGGGTTGGCCTGCACGTCGCGCGCCAGGCGGTAGATCTGCTCGAAGGTGCGCTCGGTGGTCATCACCTGGCTGGCCATCATCTGGTTCAACAGCCACTGCCGCACGCCGGCATAGACGCCCAGCGCCAGGAACACGGCCAGCGTCAGCGAAGTGAACGGCCCGAGCGCGAAGAGCGCGGCGAACAGCAGGTCCAGCGACGTGGCCACGGTGCTGATGCCGGCCAGCAGCGCCAGCTCGCGCAGCAACCGGCGCGAGCGCGAGACGAACGGCGACAGCAGCAGCAGCGAGCCGGCGAACAGCGTCCACATCGTCGAGGCCACGCCCGCCGTGCCCGCCGCGGCGCCGGCCAGGTTGGCCGTGGCGGCGATGGTGCCGGTGACCAGCAGCCACACCACCAGCGCCACCGCGACGAAGCGGCGGATCAGCAGCACATAGGGGTCGGGCATCTCGCGGTAGCTGCGCGTCGCCACCCAACAGGCCGCGCCGAGCAGCGCCGCGGCCAGGCCCTGTGCCCACCACCACAGGTCGGCGCGCTGGCCGAAGTGGAAGAGCGGGCCGAACGCCAGCGCCACGGCCCAGCCGGCAAGCGACCAGCTCCAGCGCCAGGCGGAGCTGCTGCCACTGGCCCACGGCATCTCGCTGAGGGCCTTGGCCGCGGCGTCGGCGGCGATGGCGGCGTGTGCGTCCTGCGCCGCTGCGACCGCGGGCGGGCCGGCAGCGCCGGGGGCCGGGCGGCCCAGGGCCACGACGGGGCCGAGGCTGGCGGGGCCGGTGCCGCCCAGCGCCAGCACATGCAGCGCACCGGCGGCGGTGAGCAGGTCAAGCGCGGCGCGCAGCGGCGCCTCGAACGGCGGCAGCAGGGCCGCGCCGCCCAGGCCCTCGACCGACTGCGCGGCGACGAACGCCAGGTTGACGGCCTGTGCCTCGCACATCACGAAGAAGCCGAGGTTGCGCCGATCGGCCCGCGCCAGCGGCAGCACGGCCCCCAGCATCATCAGCAGCAGGGCCAGCGCGGCCAGCGGCCAGAACATGAGCCCCAGCCTCGCAAAGCCGCGCGGCGCCACGCTCAGCGACAACGCGGCGCCATCGCGGAACTGCAGGCTCACTTGCCCGGAGGCCAGCCGCGCGTCCAGCTCCGCTTGTTGTGCCAGCTGGCGGTCGCGCCGGTCGTCGTCGACCTGCCAGCGCGCCGAGCGGTGCACCAGCATGGCGTCCACGGCCAGCGGCGGCGACTGCGCCGTGGTCACCCCCGACAGCGTGCGGCCGTTGGGCGCGCGCAGAGAGGCATCGGGGCCGCCGATCAGGACCAACTCGCCGTTGGGGCCGGTGCGCCAGTCGACCGGCAGCGTCGGCTGCAGCGCCATGTGGCGCGCCAGCAGGAACACCAGCACGCAGCCCAGCAGCGCCACTGCCACCAGGACCACGCGGCGCCAGCCGATGGTGGGCACGCTGCGGCGCTGCCCGGGCTGGATGGCCTGCGCCAGCTCTTCGTCCAGCGGGCCGAAGCCCGAGATGGCGCCGCCCAGGCTGGCGCCGAAGCCGGAGACGGCCGCCGAGATCGAGTCGGGCGCCCACGGCCGCCGCGACCGGAAGAGCCGCCGCCACAGCCCCGCGAAGAGGCCCGCGCTCACGGGATTGCCCTTCGCGCTGCGCGCTGCGGGATGAGCGCTTGGGAGCGGCCCGGCGCGCTCATCGGACTGCCCTGCGCGCTGCGCGCTGCGGGATGAGCGCTTGGGAACGGCCCGGCGCGCTCATGGGGTCGGCCCGGCTTGGCGCAGCAAGGGCGCGGCGGCGGCGCGCGGCCCGGTCAGCCGCGAGGCGCGGGCCGGGCGCAACCGGCCCGCATCACACCAGCCCC